>DATMMA010000120.1:0-7462 GCA_035570295.1 Streptosporangiaceae bacterium | reverse complement strand
GTGCGCGCGACCCGCCAGCCATCGCCGGGTGCGCCGACCACGCACTCGTCTGGCACGAACACCTGATCCAGGAACACCTGGTTGAACATCTCGCGCCCGGTGATCTCGCGCAGCGGCTTGATGTCGATGCCAGCGCTATCCATGGCGACAAGGAAGTAAGTCAGTCCCTTGTGCTTGGGCGCGGCCGGGTCGCTGCGGGCCAGGCAGATGGCCCAGTCAGCCTCGCGGGCCAGCGACGTCCAGACCTTCTGCCCGGTGAGCAGCCAGCCGTCGTCGACGCGCTCTGCCCTGGTCCGCAGCGAGGCAAGGTCCGAGCCGGCCTCTGGCTCGCTAAAGAGCTGGCACCAGCTCAGCTCGCCGCGCAGGGTAGGGCCTGCGAACCTGTCGGCCTGGGCCTGAGTGCCGTGAGCAAGGATTGCCGGGATAGCCCAGCCGCCGATGACGAGGTCCGGTCGGCTGACCTGCGCCTTGCCGAGCTCGTCGTCGATCACCAGCAACGCGCCAGGAGAAGCTGCACGCCCGTACGGCGGAGGCCACGCCGGGGCTGTGTAACCGGAATCAGCGAGCGCGCGCCGTTGCCGTGCCGCCGGCAGCCCGGCGATCCTGCCGGCTAGTTGCGCAGCCTCCTCCCTGACGGCTGCCAGGTCGCCGGTGATCTCCGCTTCGTCCAGCAGCAACTGGCGGCGCATTCCGGACAGGGCAAGCTGCGCAGCCCGGTCCCGCCAGCGCGCGCTGCCACCGAGCAACTGGCGCAGCGCCAGCGCGCGCCGCAGGTATAGGTGCGCGTCGTGCTCCCAGGTGAATCCGATGCCACCGAGCACCTGGATGCAGTCCTTGGCTGTGTCGACAGCGGCATCGAGGTTGACGGCCGCTGCGGCCGCCGCGATCAGCGGTAGCTGGCCGGGCGCGTCATCGATCGCGCGAGCCGCGTCCCAGGCCAGCGCGGCGGCGGTCTCAGCCCGCCAGAGCATGCCCGCGCACAAATGCTTGACGGCCTGGAATGCGCCAATGGGTCGGCCGAACTGGTGTCTGACGATTGCGTATTCGGCTGCGGCGCGAGCGCACCAGCTTGCTACCGCTGCCGCCTCGACCGCGAATAGCGCCGCGGCCAGGTCGCGGACCTGCCCGATGCTGATGCCGGTCAGGATCTGATCCGGCCCGGCAGCGACGCCCGATAGCGCGACGTCGGCCAATGAACGGGAGAAGTCGGCTGGAGCCCGCTCGGCCAGCGTGATACCAGGCTGATCGGCTGGCAGGAGGCACCAGACAAGGTCGTCGGCAGGGCCGGCATTCGCCTCGCGGGCGTTGGTCTCGCCAGCGCGGTCCCCATCCTCGCGGGTGCCATTGGTACGGTCGCCGTCCCCGGTGGCGCACGCCGAAGCGGCGAGGAGCAGATGCGTCGTGCTGCCGGCCCCGAGCAGCGGGCCGACGCTGCCAGTCAGCGCGACCGAGCCACCCGGCCGCCTGGCTGCTGCCACGGATCCGCTGTCCAGAGCCACGGCGACTGAGATCTGGCCCGCTGCCAGCGATCGCAGCGCATCCTGCGCGGGTCCCCGGTCCGGGCAGCTGCGGAGCACCAGAGCGGCAATCTGGGTCGGGAGTACCGGACCGGGCACGAGGGATTCGGTGAGCTGAGCCAGGGCGGCGGCCAGGTCGGCCGTGCTGCCACCTGCTCCGCCGGCAGCGGCGGGCAGCCCGATGCCGAACACCCCGAGGTCGGCGAGGCTGGCCCAGCGTTCTGCGGCCGGCCCGTCACCCAGCGCGGTGGCCACGCCGTGGCTGCCGCCAGCGCCAGGCTCCAGAGCACGGACGATCTCGATCACGGCTGCCCGCTTCGCCCATTCGCAGATCGAGGCCTGGAGCGCAAGCTGTTCGTCCGTGCTCGCGATCGGCAACTGCGCCTCCTCATCCGCTAGCAGTCAAAATTAGAACACGTTATAGCTGCGGCGGGCCAGCGTACCCGGCGGCCGGGCGCGAGCGCCAAGCCAGGATGTCTCCTGGAAGGAGCGCACGCTCTGCTGACCGGAGGCCCAAGGGGATCACGTTGCTAGGCTTCACGCAGGCAGGAAAGCGATGTTGCACGCGCCGCGGCGCAGGGAATCCCTGGCCGCGGGACGAGCACGGGGGGACCTAGCGCCTGCGAGCCCCGCATGCATGAGGACGAAAGGCCGCGATGGCAACGCCGAGAACACGTAGCAGCGACGCCGCTGAGCAGTCGGCCCCGTCAGGTGCGGCGGAGGCGGATCTTGGCTCCGCGGCGCAGCGCGAGCGGCGTAAGCGGATCCTGGACGCGACCCTCGCGCTTGCCTCCAAAGGCGGCTACGACGCGGTACAGATGCGAGCAGTGGCCGACCGTGCTGACGTGGCGCTCGGCACGCTGTACCGGTACTTTCCGTCCAAGATTCACCTGCTGGTATCCGGCCTTGCCCGCGAATTCGAGCGCGCCCAGGAGCGGCTGGACCGGTCACCGCTGCCCGGCGACACACCCTATGAGCGGATGCTCTACGTGCTCGGCCGGGTCACCAGGTCCATGCAGCGGGAGCCGATGCTCACCGAGGCCATGACCAGGGCTTTCATGTTCGCAGACCCGAGTGCTGCCGCGGAGGTCAACACGGTCGCGAAACTAATGGAGGACATGCTCACCAAAGCGATGCACGATGGCGAGCCGACCGCTGACGAGCGCGCCATCGCCAGGGTCATCGGCGATGTCTGGCTGTCCAACCTGGTGGCCTGGGTGACGAGGCGGGCATCGGCTAACGACGTGGCATCGCACTTGGAACTGGCCGCGCGGCTGCTGTTGCGATGACAGCTGCCGATCCGAGCCGTGCAGTGAACACCTGTACCAGGAACAACTGCAGCACTGATAACGTTGAGGCCCTAAGGTGCATGTTGCACCATGTCGCGGGCCCCCGTGCGTCTTGAAGGCGCAGCTCGCGCGGTCGCTATGTGAGCTGTCCGCTTCTCGGTGAACCTGAGTTTCGCCGCTGTCGTCGACTCTTGACATGACGCGGCCCAGGATTACCGATTGGAGCCTGGCAGCTAATGCCTTCCACCTCCGGGCGCCGCCGCGCGCCCGCGCACAACCACGCCAAACCGGGGCGTCAGCCGGTCGGACGTCAGCGGCCGGCTAACGGTCAGCGTTCGGGCGGCAACCAACGGTCTGCTGGCAGTCAGTTGCCGGCGGCTGGTGGCCTTAAGCGTCGGTCCGAGGACGTCAAGTCTCAGCTCGACCGGGCGCTCGCCGCCGCTGCCGCATTGCCGCAGCCGGTCGCGAGCTTCGCCGAACTCGGCCTTGAGCCTCGCCTGGTGTCAGCGCTTGCCGCGCGTGACATCCGGGAACCTTTCGCGATTCAGGCCCGCGCCCTGCCCGACGCGCTGGCTGGCCGCGACGTGCTGGGCCGGGCCGAGACCGGATCCGGCAAGACCCTGGCCTTCGGGCTGCCGATGCTCAGCCGCCTCGCCGGGCTGGCAGGCCGGGCACGGGATAAGGCACCCCGCGGCCTGATCCTGGTCCCGACCCGCGAGCTCGCGCAGCAGGTTGCTGCCGTGCTGACGCCGCTCGGCCGCAGTCTGGGAGTCAGCGTCACGACCGTCTACGGCGGAGTCCCGATCGGGCGGCAGATCAACCGCATCGCCGGCGGGGTCGACATCGTGGTTGCCACGCCAGGTCGCCTTATCGACCTGCTCGAGCGTGGTGCGTGCACGCTCACCGATATCGAGATCACTGTCCTGGACGAGGCCGACCACATGGCCGACCTGGGCTTCCTGCCGTCCGTTACCCGGATCCTGGACGAAACCCCGGCCGGCGGCCAGCGCCTGCTGTTCTCCGCCACCCTCGACCGGGGAGTGGACAGCTTGGTTCGGTCTTACCTGGCCGACCCGGCGCTGCACGCGGTCACGCCGGAAGTCGTGGCGGGGGGCGCAGCCGAGCACTCGATGCTCGTGCTCGACCTTGACGACAAGGTCGCCGTAGCGGCCGAGATGGCCAGTCGGCCGGCTCGCACGTTGTTCTTCGTCCGCACTAAACACGGGGCCGACCGGCTCGCGCGGCAACTCGACCGGGCCGGTGTCCCCGCCGCAGCCATCCACGGCGACAGGAACCAGAACCAGCGGCAGCGGGCGCTGGACGCCTTCACGGCCGGCCATCCGAGGGTGCTGGTCGCGACCGATGTAGCGGCGAGAGGCATTCACGTGGACGGCGTGGAGCTAGTGGTGCACTTCGATCCGCCCAATGATCACAAGGATTACCTGCACCGGTCCGGCCGCACCGCCAGGGCCGGTGCTACCGGCCTGGTGGTCACGCTGGCATTGCGCGACCAGGTCCGGGAGATCCAGCGGCTGCATGAGGCGGCTGGTGTCGAGTCCGCGCGCCATCACGTGACAGCCAGTCATCCGGTCGTGCGGGAGATCGCGACCACCGGCACGCCGGTGCCGCCCCCGCCGCCGGCCCGCGAGACGCGACCCCGGCCGGCAGGCGCGCCGCCGCGAGGCCGCCGCGGCCCTGGCCACCCACCCCGGTCGGCGTCCCGGTCTAACACGGCGAGCTACCGAAAGCGATCGGCGTAGGAGCGCCGCCGCGGGCCTTCAAAACGTGACATACCTCATATAGCGTGCACTCGCATCGTAACTCCCGCTTGGCCGCACTCCGGGTTTAGTAGTTATCCGCAAATTCAACAAAACTGCTAGCTCGGCTTCGGATAGGACGGCAGAGTTCCCTTGTGGCACTCATACGGGAGGATCATCTTTTGAAGCCTGCACACTGGCCTGCGCGGCTGCGCGCCGGGGCGTTGCTCGCCACGGGTACGGCCGGATCGCTGCTGTTGCTGTCCGCGGTAGTTCCTGCGGGCGCCGCGACAGGCCCGAGCGCCGGCAAGGTCGCGGTGCCGCAAGGGCTGAGCGTCGCCGGGCTGGTCGGGCACTCGGTGTTTCCGAGGCCGATCAACGGCAACACGAAGGAGACGGTTTCGTTCGTGCTCAGGCTGCGCCAGGCAAGCACCCTCGAGTCCGACGTCGAGCGCGGGATGCCCGGTGGTTTCCTGAAGGTAGCAACATTCGCTAGCCGGTACGGCCAGACCAAGCCCCGCGTCGCGGCTCTTGAGAAGTACCTGCGCGGTTTTGGCCTCAAGACGACCGCGTATGCGGACCGGCTAGACGTCAGCGTCACCGGGACCGCGAGAGAATTCAACAAAGCACTCTCGGTTACCCAGGCTCAGTACACGACCAAGGCTGTCCCCGCCCGCGGCAACCAGCCTGCGCGCCCCGCGGTGACATTCCACGGGACGACAGATCAGCCGCTGCTGCCGAAGAACCTCGCGGGGTTCGTTTACGCCATCCTCGGCCTGACTAACTATCCGGTCGCAAGCAGCAATGCCGTGCATACGCCGACCCCTGAAGTACGCACGCCCCGGACGGGCTTCCAGCTGGGCAACCGGACGCCGAAAAACTTTGCCAGGCAGTATGGCCTGGACCCGCTGTACAGCAGTGGCGCCAAGGGGAGTGGTCAGACCATCGGCATCATTACCTACGCCAGTATGACGTCGTCCGACGCCACCCACTTCTGGTCCAAGGTCCTGAAGATCAAGACGAAGGCCAACCGGATCAAGCTCGACAACATCGACGGCGGGTCCGGCAGGGTGAGTTTCGCCGGTGGCTCAAGCGAGACCACGCTGGACGTCGAGCAGTCCGGTGCGCTGGCGCCGAATGCGAACGTGATCGTGTACCAGGCCCCGAACACTGACTACGGCTCGGCAGACGCCTGGTTCGGCGCGGCCAGCCAGAACGTGGCTGCCACGATTTCGACTAGCTGGGGAGAGTCGGAGATCCTCAACGAGGCGATCGCCGCGAACAAGACTGAGGCAGCAACCTATGGCGGCATTTTCGACGAGGCCGGCCTCGAGATGGCGGCACAGGGCCAGAGCGCTTTCGATGCCGCTGGCGACTCTGGCGCATACGACGACGCGGCGGATTTCCCGACCGCCTACACCGGACTCTCGGTCGACAATCCGGCTAATAGCCCGTGGATCACCGCTGCCGGAGGCACGACCAACACCGGCAAGATCGAGCTATTCGACCAGAACGGCAACCCCGCCAACACGGTGACCATCCGGGCGCAGCGGACCTGGGGGTGGGATTACCTGTACCCCTTCTACACGCTGTTCCCGAACAGCGCGGGCAAGCCTTTCAGCAGCGAGTGGTCGTTCGTTGAGGATCCGTCCTATGCAGGCGGAAGCGGCGGCGGTTACAGCGTCGTCGAGAAGCAGCCGGCCTACCAGAGCAAGATCAAGAACATCGACCACTACAGCTTTGTGCCGTACGTGTCGTATCCCAACTGTCAGACAGCTACCGGCGCTTGCGTGGAATACAACGGAACAACGACGACGCAGACAGCCTGCCCGCCCGACACTGGATCTGGACTTTGCCTGCCGAGGACCTGGACCGCCTGGGATGACCCAGGCAACTCGCCAACCCCGCCAGCCGCACAAACCGGGACGTTCTCCGGCCCTGGCGGGCGAGCCATGCCGGACATCTCCGCAGACGCCGATCCTTACACCGGCTACCAGGAGTACTTCAGCAGGTTCCCGGGCGGCGGCGGAACAGAATTCGGCTGGGGTGGCACCAGCTTCGTGGCGCCGCAGCTCAACGGCTCGGCCGCAGTGATCGATTCCTACCTGCACCACCGGACGGGATTCTGGAATCCGGCTATCTACAGGTTCGCCAGAGTGCCTAGCTGGACGCCGTTCACGCCGCTGGATTCCTCTAACTACAAGAACGACAACCTGTACTACACCGGCACCGCGAAGGCTGTTTACAACCCAGGCTCCGGGCTCGGAGTTCCGAACCTGGACAAGCTCGCGCTGGACTTCCGGCGCCACGGCCTGGCCGGTTAAGCCAGCCCAGTCCCGCAGGTCCCGCGTCCGGCTGAAATCCGGGTGCGGGACCTGCTCGTTCCCGGCGTGGTGAACCGGAGCACGATGATCGATTAAGGTTAGTTCGTGGGCATTCTGACGAGCCGGGCCCGGCTCACCGAGATGTCACTTACAGTTCGCCCGGACGTCACGGCATGGCGTACGTCCCGGGCACGAACGTGTCGGACGGTGTGAGCGTGCGAATTGCCTACGTCACAGAATCATTTCCGCCCGATGTCAACGGCGTCGCGCACACTGCGGTGCGCGTGGCAGAACACCTGCTCTCCAGGGGCCACCAGCCACTCGTCATAGCGCCGGAGCCGGCCAGCGGCGTGCCGCTCCCGGATCGCGGCTACGACTTTCCCATCGTCCGTGTGCCCTCCGTGGGCATCCCGGTGTACCGGGGTTTCCGGGTCGGGTTGCCGGGCTCTCGGGTGATGGCGGCCCTCTCCTCCCACAATGCCGATCTTGTGCACCTCGCCGGGCCGTTCGTTCTGGGCGCGAGGGCCTGCTCCGCAGCACTCAAGCTGCAGTTGCCGATGGTCGCGGTCTACGCG
>DATMMA010000119.1:0-4670 GCA_035570295.1 Streptosporangiaceae bacterium | reverse complement strand
GAACGCTAGCGCGATGAGGCCGAGCACGACGATGAGGCAGCCTGAGCAGCCGGCCGACGGGCCGAGGCAGCCGACGCGGGCGTACGGGTGCGGGCCGCGGTAACGGCGGCGTGCCATCGTCAGGCCTCGGCCTGCGCTAGGTGCCGGTACACCGATGCCCTGCTGACGCCGAGCGCTTTAGCGATGTGGGCCGGGCTCTCGCCGCGCTCACGGCGTTCCCTGGCGGCTGCCAGCCGGTCGGCGTCCATGACGGTCGGGCGGCCGCCGACGCGGCCCTGAGCCCGCGCGGCAGTGAGGCCGGCCATCGTCCGCGCATGGATGATGTCGCGCTCCAGCTCGGCGAACGCCGCCATCATTGTGAAGAAGAACTTTCCCTCGCCGGTCGGCGTGTAGGTGCCGGACAGCTTGCCGGTCAGGATGCGCACGCCGATGCCGCGCTCGTGCAGGTCGTCGGCGAGGGTCAGCACGTCCTTGACCGACCGGCCGAGCCCCGTCTTGATTACGAAGCCTTGACGCGCGCTCTGACTCTCTGCGCCAGGGTCGGATCGACCCGGACATGGCGCGGCGAAGTTTCGCGCGGCCGGGCTATCGTCTACGCCGCGGTGGGTCTTCAGGGCGCCGTGGTCGTCACGTTCTCAGCCGGGTAATTGCGGCCGGCGGCTACCTGGTGTTCGTGCTCGCCCCAATGTGGTGGACGCCGCACCCGGGCGACAATTGCGAATATGGTTTCCACCTGCTGACGACGCTGACAGCGAACTGCTTCATGCTGGCCGGAATCGGGTTCCTCGCATATATGGCCTGCTACGCCTGGCGGACCCAGCGACGGCTATGCGGCGGCACATGGCCGGTCCCCACCTCGCAGCCGGGTTCGGTGCACCTCCCCGCGCCCGGCCGCCCATCGGCCAGTGTGGAACTACCGAGCCTCCCCGCTCCCCGCCGGCAATCGTCCGACCCGAGCGACCGAGGATCAGCATGTCTTCCTACTTCACGCCAGCTCACCCCCACCCGGATCCAGCGCACCGCCCCGCGGTCGCGTGCCGTAAGGCGACGATCGAGTTATGACTTGTCTTGTGGTCTACCGCGACGTACGCTGTCGATATATCGTGATCGTATCGCGAGAGATTGGCGGCGACAGCAGATGACAGCGGGAACAGCCTTCGGGCCCTGCGCGGTTCTCAATAACGTGTACGCGCAGGTCCGCGAAGCCATGAGGGCCAAAGCGGGCGCCCACCACGGCGGCCCGTGGGATTTCGGCGGCCGCAGCGGCGGCCACGGGCGTGGCGGCCACTGGGGCGGGGGATTCGTCGGGTCCCGCGCAGCCTGGTGGCCAGGTCCTCCAGCCTCGCCAGGCCCGAAAGCAGGCAGGGGCGACGTGCGGGCGGCGATTCTCGCGCTGCTGCAAGAGGGACCCCGCAATGGCTACCAAATAATGTCCGAGATCGCCGAGCGCAGTCACGGCGCTTGGCGGCCGAGCCCGGGCGCTGTATATCCGGCGCTGTCCCAGCTAGCGGACGAGGGGCTGATCGCAGACGAGAAGTCTGGCGGCCGTCGCGTATTCAGCCTGACTGAGGCCGGCCGAGAGTATGTGGCGGCCAACCCGAGGATGGCGCGCGGTGCGTGGGAATCAACAGAACAGCAGGAGGCCTGGCAAGTGCCCGGCTTGTTCGCCGAGGCGGCGCGGCTAGGCAGCGGAATCGTCCAGCTTGCCCATGCCGGAACTCCTGCACAGGTCCATGCGGCCGAGCAGTTGCTGGAGCGGACCCGGCGTGAGCTCTACCGGATCCTCGCCGACGATCAGGCGGCCGCCGGGCACACCGAGCAGGACAACTAGGAAATACGGGGCAGGGCAATGCACGAATATATGAGGGTCTCAGATGCCGACCGCGAACAAGTCGCGGAACGGCTTCGCGAGCACTTCGCGGCGGGACGTCTCACGTCCGAGGAACTGGACGAGCGAGTCGCCGCGGCACTGAACGCCAAAACCGTCGGGGATCTGCGCGCCGTCATGGCCGATCTGCCCGAGCCGACTCCAGTCGGTCCACAGAGTGGGCAGCAGATCCCGGACGGGACATATCGCCCAGTCTATGGCTACCGGCGCGGACCGCGTGTCCTGCCGCTGGCGCTAATCCTGCTGCTCGCAGTGATAGTGCTGCCGAGCGCCGGGTTCGTGCTGGTGGCGTTCCTGAAGATCATCTTGCTGTTCTGGCTTGTGGTTTGCGTGGCGGGGCTATTCGCCGCAGGCAGGTTCCGCCGCCACGCGCGGCGTTACTGGCAGTCCGGCGGCCGCCGGTACCACGATCACTGGCGCCAGTAGTAAGCTCCGGACCCGTCAGACCGGCAGTCGGTATCCAGATCGTGGAATCGCCCGGCCGCGGCAGGGCCCTGGCCAGGTAGGCGCTGGTCACAATCACCGTACTGAGGCGCAAGGTACCCTGATGAAACGCCAGTTGCCGCGCTCACCGCAGCGAGCCTGGCGTTAGGGCCTACCGGAACGGGGTAACGCAAGCCGAATGGTTCCTGGTCAGCCGGGCGATCTGATCGCGGGACGGTATCGCCTGCGAGGCGTTATCGGCCGTGGCGGCATGGGTGTGGTCTGGCTAGCCGCTGATGAGCTGCTCAACCGCGATGTAGCGGTCAAGGAGGCTGTCAGGCCGCACGAGGTCGATGACGCAGAATGGGACATTCTCCGCGAGCGCTCGCTCGGTGAGGCGCGGACAGCGGCGCGTTTGAACCACCCGAACATCGTCGGCGTATTCGACATCCTGGAGCAGGACGGCAGACCGTGGCTCGTCATGCAACTGGTGCCGTTCCCGTCGCTGAGCGACGTAATCCAGAGGTCAGGCCCGCTGTCCCCAGGTCATGCGGCTCGGGTCGGACTCAGCGTCTTGTCGGCCATTCAGGCCGCGCACTCGGCAGGCGTTCTGCACCGCGACGTGAAGCCAGGCAACGTCTTGCTCGGACCGGACCACCAGGTAGTGCTCGCCGACTTCGGCCTAGCGGTTACCGATGGCAGCCCGCACGCCACTAGGTCAGGGCTGATCATAGGCTCGCCCTCCTACATGTCCCCCGAGCGCGCTCGCGGCGAGCCGGCCAGTCGGGCCGCCGACCTCTGGTCGCTGGGGGCGACGCTCTACGCAGCCGTAGAGGGCCGGGATCCGTTCGAGCGCAACGGCTCGACAGCTGTCCTCGCAGCGGTACTCAGCGATGATCCGGACGCGCCGTACCTGGCGGGACCGCTCTGGCCAGTGATTAGCGGGCTGTTGGAGAAGGATCCACAGCAGCGCCTAACCGCCGACCAGGCTCAGTGGATGCTCCAGCCACTGGCCGACACCGATAACGCGGTATACCTGCCCGATGACGCCACGCAACTGGCACCGGCCAGCCACACCGCGGTGCTCCTAGCACCTCCCCATGGGCGCAGCGATTCCGGGCGCCGCCGTCTGCGTGGTCCGGTCGCGATCTTCCTCGTCAGTGTGGCCGCCGTCGCGCTAGGCGCATCTCTGGCAGCTGGCGAGCTTTCCGGACACCACGCGGCGGTCCCGTCAGTGACCCGGTCGGCAAAGCCCGATCCGACGCCGTCCGCTGCCGGTTTCAGCTACGCGCCTCGGCACCATCACGGCAAGAACAATGGCGACGGAAACGGGAATCAAGATCAGCACGGCCACGGCAACGGCCATGGCCACGGCAACGGCGACTAGCTAGAAGCCGGGATCGGGCACCAGCCCGATAATGGTGACGTGCGCATCATCCTCCAAACGCAGCGACTGATCCTGCGGCAGTTCACCGAGGACGACGCATCGAACTTCTCTGACCTCAACAGCGGCCCCGGAGTCATGCGGTACCTGACCGGCGGCAGGCCAACGCCCCGTGAGGTCGTCCGGGACGAGGTCATCCCCTTCCATCTCGCTGTCTATGAGCGGCTCGACAGGCTCGGGACCTGGGCTGCCGACTCCAGCACCACCGGAGAGTTCCTGGGCTGGTTCCACTTCCGCCCGGGCACCGACGCGGACATCACGAACATCGACCTCGGCTACCGGCTACGCCGGTCCGCGTGGAACAAGGGCTACGCAACCGGGGGGTCGCGTGCCTTGATCGACATGGGCTTCACCGACCTTGGTATTAGGCGGGTGTACGGACACGCCATGGCGGTCAATACCGCCTCCCGGCGAGTGCTGGAGAAGTGCGGCCTGACGCTGGTGCGTACGACTCCGTACGACGGGCCTGACCTGATCGAAGGCTCCGAGCACGGCGAAGTCGAGTACGCGCTTACCAAACCCGAGTGGGAGGCACGCACAGCCGGTGCCTAGCCGCCCGCCGTAGAGTACGTCAGGCTGTTTGTGCTGGCGGGTGGTGGCTGTGCAGGGTCCTGGTGCTCGCCTTGTGAGGCATGGCTGGGCTGTGCGCGGTAAATAGCCGTCGCGAGCTCTAAGGACGCGTGATGGCCTGCTCGCCAGGTAGTCGCGAACGTGGTCGAGTGGCTACCCAATCAGCAACGACGGCTGCGTCTCGCCGACGCGACAGCCGGTAACTCTCCACTCCCCCAATGCCGCAGACGTAGATGGCAGCGCCGACGGTGGTCCCCAGGACTGAGGAGCGGCCGCCTGCGATCCGTAGAACCCCGGCGACGACGAGCCCGCTGGCGATGGCATAGGACCAAACTTGTGGGCGGG
>DATMMA010000118.1:0-3686 GCA_035570295.1 Streptosporangiaceae bacterium | reverse complement strand
CATTGAGTAACGACACCGGAGTCGAGCGGACGCTGGTACTGCTCAAGCCCGATGCCGTGGCCAGGGGCCTGGTTGGCCGCGTGATCACGCGCTTCGAAGAAGCCCTGCTGAAGATAGTCGCGGCCAAGATGGTCTGGATGGACGCTGACCTGGCCAAGCGGCATTATTTCGATCTCGAGGAGCGCTTCGGGCCCGAAGTATTCAATGCCATGGCCACCTTCATGGAAAGCGGCCCTGTAATCGCGCTGATACTGGAAGGCGTCGAGGCGGTCGCCTGCACCCGCAAGATCGTCGGCTCCACCTATCCCGACCAGGCGCCGCCTGGCACCATTCGCGGCGATTTCGCCCACATGAGCAGGGCATACGCCAATCAGCGCGGCATCGCGGTGGCCAATCTTGTGCACGCTTCGGGAAATGTCGAGGAAGCGGCCCACGAGATTAGCGTCTGGTTCGCCAAGGACGAGATACACGATTACTCTTCGCCATTTGATCGATACGCTCGGTAGCTGAGCCGCCGGGCCATAGAGTACGTTCCCAGGGGAAAGGCGGCGGGATTTAGTGCGTCCCGCCGCCCGGTGAGCGCGTCCATGGGCACGTGGGGGCGTGCCGCGCCGCTTGCCGACCTCGAGGGGAGCAGCATGCCTGTACGCAAACTCGCGGCAGTGGCAGCCGCCGCAACCGGGGTTGCTACCGCCGTGGCATTCGCCGCGGCACCTGCCGCATTGGCCAGCTCATCCTGGCGGCCAGCGCCCTTTCTCCAGCAGTTCCACAAGATAACGACCATCGCGTCGACGGTGCCGCGGAACGGGGACGTGAACCCGTACGGTGTCTGGATCCTCCGGGACACCATCGGCCGCCTGCACAAAGGCAACATCCTGGTCAGCAACTTCAACAATAAGAACAACAAGCAGGGCACCGGCAGGACGATCGTCCAGATCACACCCAGCGGCCGCCGGACTACCTTCGCCACCATCAACCCCAGGACGCTACCTGGCCCGTGCCCTGGCGGCGTCGGCCTCACCACGGCACTCACGGTGTTGCCGCTCGGCTGGGTCATTGTAGGCAGCACGCCATCGAGGGATGGCACGGTAGCGACCTCCAGGCCCGGCTGCCTGATCGTCCTCAACAGCCGCGGTCAGGTGAAGGAGACCATCAGCGGCCAGGGCATCAATGGCCCGTGGGACTCGACCGTAGTCATCACCGGCCAGCGGGCTCAACTCTTCGTCACCAACGTGCTGAACGGCACGAGAGCGGCGGGCGGCAAGGTCGTGAACCGGGGTACGGTGCTTCGGATAACCCTGAGCTGCTGTTTGGCTTCGACGCCGCCGGTTCGCCTCAAGACGACAACGATCGGCTCGGGCTTCCCGCAGCGAAGCGACCCCAACGCGTTCCTACTCGGGCCCACTGGGGTGGGCCTCGGCGCCCACGGCATCCTTTACATCGCCGAGACGCTCAAGAGCCGGATCAACGCGATCCCGAGGGCGCTCACCCGCGTGAGCAATGCGGGGCAGGGAAGGGTAGTGACCCAGGGCGGCCGGCTGAACATGCCGCTCGGCCTGGCAATCGCACCGAACAGCAACATACTCACGGTCAATGGCGGCGACGGCAGGATCGTCGAGACCACTCCCAGGGGCGTGCAGATCTTCTCGCGGTTCCTGGACAGATCCGGTAGCCCGCCCGGTGCCGGAGCGCTATTCGGCCTCGCGGTGCTGCAGGGACGTGGCGGCGTCTACTACGTGGATGACGCCCAGAACACACTCCGCTTGCTGCACTAGGGCCTTGCTGCGCTAGCCGCATTCCAGGCGCGATTCGTGGGTGCCTCGTAGCTGGCACCCTCAGTAGCTGGTACTGACAGCCAGCTACGAGGCACCCATCAACCCGATCGCCGACTTATCCGGCGCCGCCCAGCCAGCGATCCAGCCAGCTCAATTGCTCGGCCAGCAAGTGCAGCACCGACTCGCGGGCAATGTATGCGTGGCTCTCATGCGGCAGGACCACCAGCCTGGCGGTCCCGCCGGTCGCCTGGATTGCCTGGAAGAGCCGCTCCGACTGGATAGGGAACGTGCCTGAGTTGGCGTCTCGCTCGCCGTGCACGAGCAGCAGCGGCGAAGTGATCTTGTCGGCGTAGCGGAACGGCGATACCCGGTCGTAGACGCCGGTCGCCTCCCAGAAGTTGCGCCGCTCGGTCTGGAAGCCGAATGGGGTCAGGCTGCGGTTATAAGCCCCGCTCCGGGCGATGCCCGCCGCGAACAGGTCCGTGTGCGCCAGCAGGTTGGCTGTCATGAACGCGCCGTAGCTGTGCCCGCCGACCGCCACCCGCAGCGGGTCGGCAATGCCCAGGTCAGCGAGCGCCGTGATGTGCGCGGCCGCCGCCTGGGTGATCTGCTCGACGTAGCTGTCGTTCATCGTCTCCGGGTCGCCGATGACCGGCATCGTCGCGCCCTGCAGCACCGCGTACCCGCGCAGCACGAACCAGACCGGGTCGGAGGCCATCAGCCGAGTGAATCGCTCCGTCGTACCGCGGACCTGACCGGCGGTCGCCGCGTCGCCGTAGTCAAGCGGGTAAGCCCAGATGACCACAGGCAGCCGGCCGTCGCGGGCCGGGTCATAGCCAGGCGGCAAGTGCAGCATCCCGGTGAGCTGCACTCCGTCGCCGCGATCGTAAGTCAGCAGCCGCTTGTCCATCCCGGTCAGCTGCGGGTGCGGATCCGGCCAGTCGGTCACCTGGGTCCGCTCGGTACCGTCAAGCCGCACGACCGCCAGGTTCGGCGGCTCGGTGCGGCTCTCATGCCAGATCAGCAGTCGCTCCCGGTCGTCGCCGGCGAAACCGAGCACCTGCTCGTAGGCGTCGGCCGGGCTCTGCCACAGCCGCTGCTTCGTCAGGTCACCGAGTTCCAGGAGGTCGAGGAACGGCCGGTCGCCTTCCGGGCTAGCGCCGTCGCCGCGCAGGTAGATCTGGTTTCCGTCCTGCAGCACCGTACGGGTCCCGTCGGGGTGCATGGTCATGAGCGGCGAGCCGGGATCGTTGTAGGCCTCATCAACCGAGTGATCGAAAATGACCCTGCTGTCATCGGGCGCGGCCAGGTCGACGAGCCGCGAGGTCAGCCACCGGCGGTCCCGGTCATGCTCGGTCACCAGCAGGCTGGCCGGCGCTGCCATGTCGAACCAGCCGAGACAGCGATGCTTGACCGGCACAGCAGGCTTCGGCGCGGCGTCGAACGGAGCGGGCAAGCGGAAGATCAGGTCCCGGTGCTCAGCCTCGGCCCGCGGGTCGCCACCGTCCTGCGCCTCCGTCCACAACAGGCTGGCGGGCACGGACTCCTCCCACGAGACCATCCGCGGCCCGGTCGGCACGCCCTGCCGCGGTACCTCGTCGCTGACGGGCAAGTCGGCGATGACCCGCTCGAGCTGCCCGGTCGCCGACCACAGTTCGACCCGGCGGGCGAAGTACGGGAACGGGACGCGGTAGGAGAACGGCCGCTGTAGCTGGTGGACAAGCAAGTGCTCGCCATCGGGTGATTCGCTGAGGTGGTAGTACAGCCCTGGCGGGCCAAGTTCGGTAGCAGTGCCCCACTCGGGGTCCACCCTCAGCGGAACCGTCGTGGCCAGCGCCTCGAAGACGTCCGCGTCGGCCGATGTGCGGAGCAGATCGGTGAACGTGGCCATCTGCGACCGCTTGCCTGCCG
>DATMMA010000117.1:0-2175 GCA_035570295.1 Streptosporangiaceae bacterium | reverse complement strand
AGCACGAACTCGACCTGGTTGCGGTGTCCGCCGAGCGCGTTCAGCGACACCTTGAGGGTCGGCGGCGGCGGCTCGCCGCGCACGCCGCTGATTGCGACCCGGTCCAGGCCGTGCTCGGCTAGCTGCACGCTGTCCAGCCGCAGCGTCGCATCCGGGCCGGCGTACCGGGGCCCGGCGATCTCGTAGAGCAGCTGCGCGGTCACGGTGCCGACTGTGACGGCGCCACCGGTGCCCGGATGCTTAGTGATGACGCTGGAGCCGTCGGCGAAGACTTCGGCGATCGGGAAGCCGGGATGGCGCAGGTCTGCGATCTCGCCGAAGAAGGCGTAGTTGCCTCCGGTCGCTTGCGCGCCGCACTCGATGACGTGGCCAGCTGCCATCGCTCCCGCGATCGCATCGAAGTCATCCAGAGCCCAGCCGAAGTGCGCCGCGGCAGGCCCGACTACCAGTGACGCATCGGTCACCCGGCCAGTGACGACCACGTCCGCGCCAGCCTGCAAGCAGGCAGCAATGCCCCAGCCGCCGAGGTAGGCGTTGGCGGCGACCGGCTCGCCGTAGCCGAGTTCGCCGGCGCGCGGCAGCAGGTCGTCACCGTGCACATAGCCGATCGTCGGATCCAGGCCCAGCCGGGCTGCCTGGTCACGGATGGCAGCGGCCAGGCCTGCCGGGTTCAGCCCGCCTGCGTTCGCGACGATCGCCACACCCTTGTCGAGCGCGAGCCCGAGGCAGTCCTCAAGCTGGCGGAGGAAGGTGCGGGCATAGCCGAGGCTCGGATCCCTGAGGCGGTCCCGGCCAAGGATGAGCATGGTCAGCTCGGCCAGGTAGTCGCCGGTCAGAACGTCCAAGTCGCCGCCCTCGAGCATCTCCCGCATCGCGGCGAACCTGTCGCCGTAAAAGCCGGAGGCGTTGCCGATCCTGATGGGCGGCGCCTGGGTGCCAGGTAGCTCGGCCCCGCTGGCCGGACCGTGCTGGCTGGCCGAACCGTGCTGGCTGGCCGAACCGGGCTCGCTTGCCGATCGGGTCACTGGCACGGCGGCCACCTTTCAAGCTCGGCCAGAACCAAGTCAAGCTCGGCCAGAACCAAGCATACGTGATGGTTTTTCTGCCGAACGGCAGACGGTTTCTCGCGTGCTGGCCGCCCGGCATTGCCGAAGCTATCGTCAGGGCTGTGCGCGTCGATATCAGCGCTGCGGCGGCGGACTACATCGTCAGCCACGGCGGGCAAGTGTGGGTGTGGGCAAGTTATCCGCGGATGTGCTGTGCGGGTGCGCCGGCCTGGATGCACGCTACGGTCGCTGCACCGGACGGGCTGTCCGGTTTCCGGCAACTCTCAGCCGAAGCCTCACCTGGCCTGACGGTCCACTTCCGCACCGTCGCGGGCCGGCAGCCGGATGTACTTGAACTCGACATGGAAGGCAGGCGGCGGTCCAAGGTTGCCGCTTACTGGGACGGCTGCCTGATGGCGATGACCGGGTAACCAGCACTGGTCTGCGCGCGGAGCAAAGGCGGCTAGCGGCGTGGTAAGGCGCCACCATTCGGGACGGCCCTTTTCCTGCATTCCCCGCCGGTTAACCGCTTGGAAATGCGCGCTCCTCGGCTGACGTCTACTACCGACAACGATAGCCTCGCCCGACTCGGTCGGCCGCCGCCGGTACCGGTGCTACTCGCCAGTCAACGCGGCCCGGTTATCCCGGTCCTGCCAGGTGCACACGCAGATCTCGTTGCCCTCCGCGTCGGCGAGTATCCAGAACGCGCGCGCACTCGCGTCGCTAACAAGTACTCCGCCTGCATCGAGAGCGGCCTTGATCCTGGCCTCCGCCTCGTCGTGCGCCACGGTGATATCGAAGTGGATCCGATTGCGCTGAGGCCGGGACTCATCCATCTGCTGGAACCACACAGAAGGGATCTGCCCGGCCGCGTCGATGATCGCGTCTTGCGGTCCCTCGTGGCCAAGCTCGTCGGTGAACCCGAGGACTGCCTTCCAGAATGGCCGGATGGCCGCGATGTTGAGGGCGTCAATCGCGATTTCGAGCATCTGCACCGGTCGCGGGTATTCGGAACTGACCGGAGGCGCGACAGCAGCACCGATGCCTGCCAAGGCCGTGGTTATGGCTGCGGCCAGCTCAGTGTCGCGGCGAGTCGCCGAGGCCACCTCTCGATCCAGGAGGGCGAGGT
>DATMMA010000116.1:0-8699 GCA_035570295.1 Streptosporangiaceae bacterium | reverse complement strand
CTCCCGGTCACCTTGAACGAGCAGCCTGTGGTGCTGACGCTGACATTGACGCCGGTGATGATCGCGTCGGTGACGCCCTTGCGGTTTGTCTTGGAGTTGGCGTTGAGCTCGGGCGTCCCGTGCACCGTCGTGGTCATTGTTCCGGCTATGCTCGTGCAGCTCTTGAACGTCAGGCCTTTCACGCCGCCAAGCTTCACCGGGGCCTTGCCCTTGTGAGTGCCGCTGGGCAGTTTGCCAGACGCGTTGGAACTGGTGCAGGTCACGGCGATGCCCTTGTCGGTCAGAACTGTCGTGCCAGCCTTTGCGGTATAAGAGCCGCCGTGGCTCACCTTGACAGTGAGGGTTGTCGAGGCCAGCGCAGGCCCGACTGTCATACCCACGACTGCGGCTGCCGCGGCGGCCGTGAACAGGACGCTGCCTGCCCGTTTCCTCATTGTCATGATTGCGCTCCTTGATCGGGGGTTGTTCGCCTGACACCAGCGGTGCGAGGCTGATCGGGGTCACGCGCTGCGCTCGCAGCTTTGCTACTGGCGAGTACGTTACGTCCGCGTAACATCAGGTGCAAGGCACGTCGGCCCGATATCCGCCATACCGGCACAGCGACCGCGATCGTTATCACGTGCGCACAACTTAACGGCCGTTCTTTATCATGAAGTGAGCAATCCGGTCCGGCCCCGAAAGGCGCGTCGGAACGGCGGCTGGCGTGTCCTCAGCCGCTTGTCGCCGCTCGCTCCGACGTGGTCTCTGCTCGGAGAAACCCAGCGCTTGCCCTTCGCCGGGCCTGCTACGGGGCTACTGTCGGAACTGTGCCGGATCGCGCAGTTGTGACGTCGCCGTCAGCCGGAGGCCTGGCGGGATCACAGGTTGTGCGTCCAGCGCAGCTCGCCGCCATCATGCGGCCAGAGCTTCCTGATCTAGCTCGCGAGATCATCTCGGAGATCCGCGGCAGGATCCCGGAGTACGCACGGCCGATGGACGGGCCGTATGGCCACGTGCTGCAGGTCGCGGTCCAACGCGCGCTGGCGTCGTTTTTCGACTGGGTTGCCGACCCGAGCGCGCCACGCGACGGGCGCGATCATCTGTGCCGCACGCTCGGCCAGTACGAGGCGCGGGAAGGTCGCAGCCTCGACAGCCTCCAGGCTGCCTACAGAATTGGCGTGCACGTCAGCTGGCGGCGGGTAACGAGCGTCGGACTACGTTCGGGCGCACCGTCCTCGGTGATGTCCTGGCTCGCTGATGCCGGGCTCGCGTACATGGACGAGCTCGCCTCGCTGTCGCTTCAGGGGTACCTGGAGGCGAAGGCACAGTCGGGGGGATCCCAGCAGGAATTGCGGAAGCGACTGCTGCGGCTAATCCTGGAGTGGCCGCCGGCTCCGCCGCGCGCTGTCTCTGAGCTAGCGGAGATCGTCGGTTGGGCCGTTCCTGCGGAGGTAACGCTGGTCGCTGTCGAGGCAGGGTCAGAATGCCTGCTCGAGTTGCCTGATGACGGCCTGCAGGATCTCGGCGGACCGCAGCCGCATTTCCTGCTGCCTGGCAGTGCGGACGCGAGCATGCGAACAGCTCTCGCAGATGTTCTGGCCGGCCGCCGGTCGGCGGTCGGGCTCAGCGTTCCGATAGCTGAGGCCGCGCACTCGCTGCGCTGGGCGCGGCGGGCGCTGGCATTGAGCCGCGACGGGATCATCGATGCGGACAAGGTGGTGTTCTGTGAGGACTACCTGGTGGAGATGTGGCTACTGGCTGACGAGCCATTGATCGACCAGCTGGCACGGCGGAGGCTGGGCGCAGTGGCTGGCCTCGGTGCTGTTCAGCGGCAACGGCTGACGGAGACGCTCATCGCCTGGCTGGAGACCAGCGGAACGGCTCCGGCCATCGCAGAGCGACTGTGCGTCCACCCCCAAACGGTCAGGTATCGCATGCGCAACCTCGAGCGCGCGCTGGACGGGCAACTCAGCGATCCAGACACGCGCTTTGCCATCGAGGCTGTGCTGCGAGCGACTCGGCTGCGGGATCGCGCGGGCGGCCATGCGGACGCCGGGCTGCCGGATCCACCAGAGCAAGCGGGCGGTTCGGTTCCGGACGCTCCGGCATGGTGAGAACTGGCGCGCCCTGCTAGCCGCGTTCCGTGCCGCGGAGGATGAACTTATCCACAGCGTTAGCGAAGCCTTCGTCCTCGTTAGAGGTCGTGACCCGGCGAGCAGCCCGTTTGACTTCCCGGCTGGACTGCCCCATGGCGATGCTCAAGCCCGAATGAGCGAACATCAGCACGTCGTTCGGCATGTCTCCGATCGTCGCGATCGCCTCTGGCTTTAGTTCGTACTTAGCTGCCAGGTACTTCGCCACTTCGCCCTTATTAGCCAGCGGATGGGTGACGTCCAGGTAGTAGGGCTGAGATGCGGCGGCTGTCACATGGTCGCCGAACTTGTCGTGCGCGGCCACGGTTGCCCGCTCCACAGCACCGGTATCGTCACTGACCCCGACCAACTTGGCGACGCTGCCGGTCAAGCCCTTGACGCCATCCGTCATGATCTTGGGTTCGAACTTCACAGTCCATGCTTCGCGCGCGACGTGCGGTCCGTCCGGCTTGGGCACGTACCAGTCGGCACCGGTGTAGAGCCAGACATCGAGATTGAACGACGACATCATGTCAGCCACAGGGACGACCAGGTCCTCGGGCAGCACCCGCTGCTCGATCACCGACATGTCGCGGTCCACCAGCAGGCCACCGTTGAAGGCGGCGATCGGTGTCTGAAGGTCCAGCGGCTCGATCAGCATTGCCATGCCGCGCGGCGGCCGGCCACTGGTAATCGCGAACAGGATTCCCGCATCGTGCAGCTTGCGTACTGCCTCGATAGCCCTGTCGGTAAGGATTTTGTTCTGTGTAACCAGCGTGCCGTCGACATCGGCAAGCAGCAGCTTGATTGGCGAGCTCACCTGGAGCCTCCATCGTTCGCATCGGATGATGTCGTACTCGCTGATGACGCAGCGCACTCGGCGGCGGCTCCGAACAGATCGTGCTCGAACGAGCCGCGGTGATCGAAGGCCATCAGGTAGAGCGGTTTGTCATAGCCGAGCGTCATGAGCGCCTCCAGGTAAGGACCATGCGGTCAGCCGGAGTTCGGCAGGTGCCACCGGAACGGCTCGATTAGCTTGCGCACTGAGTCCGGGCCGAAAGACCCGGGCGAGTACGGCTGGACCGCCGGCGGGTTCTGCAGCAGCGGCTCGGAGATCTCCCACAGTCGCAGGATGCCGTCGGAGCTGGTGAACAAGGACTGGTCGCCCAGCATGGCATCGAGGATCAGCCGTTCGTAGCCCTCGAGCGCGTTCGCTGCCGCGAACGAGTCCGCGTACCTGAACACCATCTTCTCGCTGCCCAGCGTCATCTCCGCGCCTGGCTCCTTGGCCAGGAACTTCGCGGTGATGGAGCCAGGGTCAGCGAAGTCGATGATGATCTCGTTCCGCCGCCCGTCCGGTACGTCCTTGCGGTGTGTCTTGAACATCCGCAGCGGCGGCTCGTGGAACCCGAGTGTGATCACCTGTCGCCCGGCGCCCATGCTCTTGCCGGACCGCAGGTAGAACGGCACGCCATGCCACCGCCAGTTGTCGACCTCAGCTTTCAGCGCGACCATCGTCTCGGTCCCGGAGTCCGCGGCGACTCCCGCCTCGCTCAGGTAGCCCTCGTACTGCCCGCGCACCACGTGCCGGACGTCGACCGGCTTCAGCGCGTCGAAGACCTTGGCCTTCTCGGCCCGCAGTTGCTGGGCCGTCAGCGAGGTCGGCGGCTCCATCGCGATGAAGCCGAGTACCTGGAACAGGTGCGTGACGATCATGTCGCGGTAGGCGCCGGTCTTGTCGTAGAAGTTGGCCCGGCCCTCGATGGAGAGGATCTCCGGCACGTCGATCTGCACGTAAGCGATGTGCGAGCGGTTCCAGATCGGCTCGAACAGGCCGTTGGCGAACCGGAACGCCAGGATGTTGTCGACCGACTCCTTACCCAGGAAGTGATCAATCCGGAAGATCTGCGATTCGTCGAAGACCGCGTGCACCGCCTCGCCGAGCTGGATCGCCGACTTCAGGTCCGTGCCGAATGGCTTCTCGATGATCACCCGGGATCGCTCTCCGGCCAGGCCCGCATCGCTGAGCATGCCGACCACCGTGGCGAAGGCGCTCGGCGGCACAGCCAGGTGAAACAACCGGCGGACCGATCCGCCGATCTCCTTCTCGGCCCGCTCCACCTCGTCGCGGAGCGGCGCGTAGTCGTCTGGATCAGCCACAGCGAAGGAGAGATGCTGCTGAAACTCTGCCCAAGCGTCAGTCTCGCGGGTCGGCTTGGTGATGCAGAAATCCTGGCAGGCCTGCTTGGCATGTGCCCGGAACTCATCGGCGCTGATCGCGAACTTCGCGGGCGCCGAGCCGATGATGCGGTACTTGCGCGGCAACAGGTTGGCCGCCGCGAGGTGGAACAGGCCAGGCAGCAGCTTGCGCTTGGCTAGGTCGCCAGTGGCGCCGAACAGCACGATGACGTGATCGTCCGGGCGCCGGACAGATCCGTGCACAGGCGCCTTGCTGGTGGTGACTGTCATTAGGTCCTCGCTATCGGGGGGTTGCCGACCGCCAGGCGGCTGCGGGCCGGCCGACTGGCGGCCGCCCAGGCTGGCGGCCGACCGGCCGCGGGAAGTCAGGCCGCTGCCTGGTCAGCCATGATCAGCGAGCGGGTGGCCAGCACCCGGCCGGCCGGTATTGATTCGTCGCCAGCCAGCAGCTTAGCCAGCGCGTCGCGCTTGTCAGCACCGGTGACCAGCCACAACAGCTGATCCGCGCGGGCCAGCGCAGGATAGGTCAACGTCATGCGCCGATGGCCCTGGTAGGGCTGTGTCACCGCGACCGGCGCATCGGTAACCTGAAGCACCGGGTCGCCGGGCACCAGCGACGCAGTGTGGCCATCCGGGCCGAGCCCTAGGTGCACCAGGTCGAATCGTTGCGGCAGGACCGAGGCATACGCGACGGCCGCAGCCTCGATGTCGGGGTCGGTGACAGGCATCGGGTGCACCCGGGCGGGCGCATCACCGATGCTCTGCCGCAAGTGGGTAAGGTTCCGGTCCGGGTCACCGTCCGGCGCGACTCGCTCGTCCACCTGGAAGAGATCGACATCCGCCCACGGCATGTCCTGGCTCCGCAGCTCAGCGAACATCGCCCACGGCGTGTGCCCGCCGCTGACCGCGAAGGTAAACCGGCCGTGGTCCGCGACAGCCGCGCGGGCCCGTTCGGCGACGTAGCTAGCGGCCCTGGCGGCCACAGTGCCGGCGTCGGCGATGACATCCAGATCGTGGTGCACTCGCTCAGGCCTTCTTCTCCCTGTGCCCGCCGAATTCATAGCGCATCGCCGACAGGACCTTGTCGGTGAAGTCACCGAGCCCGCGCGACTCAAACCGCTCGTACAGGGCTGCGGTGATGACTGAGGCGGGGACGCCCTCGTCGATGGCGGCCGTGACGGTCCACCGTCCCTCGCCGGAGTCGGACACCCGGCCTTCGTAGTCATCCAGGGTGGGGGACTGGACAAAGGCCGCTGAGATCAGGTCGATGAGCCAGGAGCTGATCACCGAGCCGCGGCGCCAGACCTCGGCCACCTCGCTGACGTCGATCTGATACTGGTACGCCTCCGGATCGCGCAGCGGAGTGGTCTCGGCGTCGACCTCCTGCGTGTGCAGGCCGGCATCGGCATGCTTGATGATGCTCAGGCCTTCGCCGATCGCGGCCATCATGCCGTACTCGATGCCGTTATGTACCATTTTAACGAAGTGACCGGCTCCGCTCGGACCGCAGTGCAGGTAGCCATGCGGGGCGGTACTGCCGGTACCGTTGGCCTGAGGCAGGCTCCGGCCGGGCGTCGGCTCGGCACTGCCCTCACCCGGCGCGATGGTCTTGAAGATGGGGTCCAGGTGCTGCACTGGCCCGGTCTCGCCACCGATCATCAGGCAGTAGCCGCGCTCCAGGCCCCAGACGCCGCCGCTGGTCCCGCAGTCCACGAAGTGGATCCCGTCGGCCTTGAGTTGCCTGGCACGCTCGATGTCGTCGCGGTAGTAAGAGTTGCCGCCGTCGATGACGATGTCGCCCTGGGCCAGCAGCGGCTTCAGCTGATCCAGCGTCGACTGCACGCTGGCCGCGGGCACCATGATCCAGATGACACGCGGCTGCGTCAGCTTGCTGACAAGATCTGCCAGACCGGTAGCGCCGGTCATGCCCTCGCT
This sequence comes from Streptosporangiaceae bacterium, assembly GCA_035570295.1. Taxonomy (GTDB): domain Bacteria; phylum Actinomycetota; class Actinomycetes; order Streptosporangiales; family Streptosporangiaceae; genus JAJYUU01. The sequence continues at coordinate 2,454 of DATMMA010000116.1, read as the reverse complement.
TTCCAGCTGCTTGACCGGATCAGGAGTGCGGTTATAGCCGACACAGCGGTGGCCGTCACGCATCAGCCGGCGCACCAGGTTGCCACCCATCCTGCCGAGTCCGATCATGCCGAGTTGCATCGGCGTATCTGTAGGCATTGCAGTTAGCCTTCCATTTCTGTTGTCCGGAAAGATATTTCCGGGAACGACGCGTTACGGCTTGGCCTTGAGCGCCCGGTAGCGGCGGATCAGGGCATTTGTTGACGAGTCGTGGCTCAGCTCCGGCTCGGCCGCGGACTCCAGCTCGGGCGCGATCTGGTTGGCGAGCGCCTTGCCCAGCTCCACTCCCCACTGGTCGAAGGAATCGATCTGCCAGATCGTGCCCTGGGTAAACACGCTGTGCTCATAGAGCGCGATGAGCGAGCCAAGCAGCCGCGGCGTGAGCACCTCGGCGAGCAGCACGTTGGTGGGCCGGTTGCCCTCCATCACCCTGTGCGGCACGACGTGCTCGGGCGTGCCCTCTGCCCGGACCTCTTCCTCAGTCTTGCCGAAGGCCAGCGCCTGAGCCTGCGCGAACACGTTGGACGACAGGATGTCGTGATGGTTCCTGAGCGGGTTAAGCGACTTACCGAAACCGATGAGATCGACCGGGATGAGCTTCGTTCCCTGATGAATGAGCTGATAGAAGCTGTGCTGCCCGTTGGTGCCAGGCTCACCCCAGAACACCGCCCCGGTCTGGTAATCGACCCGCATTCCGGTGAGCGTCACGTGCTTGCCGTTGGACTCCATCGTGAGTTGCTGCAGGTAGGCCGGGAACCGCTTCAGATACTGGTCGTACGGCATCACGCCGACCGTCTGAGCATCGAAGAAGTCGCCATACCAGACGCAGAGCAGGCCCATGATGACCGGCAGGTTCTGCGCCAGCGGGGCGGTGCGGAAGTGCTCGTCGATGGCGTGAAAGCCGGCCAGCATCTCATCGAAGTTGTCCGGGCCGATCGCGATCATCGTGGACAGGCCGATGGCCGAGTCCATCGAGTAGCGGCCGCCAACCCAGTCCCAGAACCCGAACATGTTGTCTGTGTCGATGCCGAACGCGGCCACCTTCTCGGCGTTGGTCGAGACCGCCACGAAGTGCCTGGCGACCGCGTCCTCGCTGCCGAGCGCGCTGACGACCCAGTCCCGCGCTGATCGCGCGTTGGTGAGCGTCTCGAGGGTGCCGAAAGTCTTGGAGGAAATGATGAACAGCGTCTCCTCCGGCACCAGGTCCCTGGTCGCCTCGATGAAATCGGTGGAGTCGACGTTGGATACGAACCGGAAGGTCATGTCCCGGTCGGAGTAGTGCCTCAGCGCCTCGTACGCCATCACCGGGCCGAGGTCCGATCCGCCGATGCCTACGTTGATGACGTTACGGATGCGCTTACCGGTGTAGCCCTTCCACTCACCGGAACGGATCTTCTCAGCGAATGCCCGCATCCGGCGCAGTACCGCATGCACTTCGGCCACCACGTCGGTGCCGTCGACGACGAGCGATGCGGTCTCTGGCATCCGCAGTGCCACGTGCAGCACTGCGCGGTCTTCGGAGACGTTGATGTGCTCGCCGATGAACATCCCATCCCGGCGTTGCGCCACGCCAGACTCCTCGGCCAGTTCGACCAGAAGCCGCATTGTCTCGTCGGTAACCCGGTTTTTCGAGTAGTCCAGGTAGATACCCTCGGCCTCAGCTGTCAGCCGCTCGCCGCGCCCTGGATCGGCCGCGAACAGCTCACGCAGGTGACGCTGGCCAATCTCGGCGTAGTTGCGCTCGAGGGCTTGCCACGCCTTGCGCTCACGAAGCGGCGGGACGGCGGTCATTGACGTCTCCTTCGGTGGCAACCGGTCACGGTCAGCGCCGGCCCGCTGAGAGCTGGCAACGGTCTAATCCCAGCACGGTCGGCGGCGCGGATGCTGGCCGGCCCGGCATGCTGTGGACAACGGTTCTGATGCTTCTACGTCGGGGCAGGTCAGTATGGACCGGCGAGCGCACTCGTGGTGAACTTATGGCGGCGTCTTGCCGTGGTAAGGGTCATGAGCACAGTCATCAATGGGGTGAGGAACATGACCGGGCGACAGGCGCTCGCGGCGCCGTGGTTGCTGCTCCGGGTTGCCGGCGCAGGCCTGCTCTTTGCGACCGCCGCCATTCACTTGGACCTCTATCTCACCGGCTATCGGACAATCCCGACAATCGGTCCGCTGTTCCTGTTCCAGGTCATCGCTGCCTTCCTGGTCGGCGCTCTGGTGCTGGTCACGCCGAGCAGGCTGGTCACGCTGAGCAGGCTGGCCGCGGCGGCCGGAGCCGCGTTTGCCTTGAGCACGTTTGGCGGCTACCTGCTAACGGTACAATTCGGGCTATTCGGCTTCCGGGAAGTACGGACGACCGCGGGGATCGTTGCCGGGATCATCGAGGTGGCCGCATTCGTCGTGCTCGCGATCTACGCG
>DATMMA010000115.1:0-6313 GCA_035570295.1 Streptosporangiaceae bacterium | reverse complement strand
CGGGCGCCGGCTGGTACTGGTGGCTCGGCGGGCACAAGGCCGAAGGCCTCGAGCTGATCACCGCGGCCGCGAACACGCCCGGCGAGGTGACCGACGAGATCCGGGCCCTGGTGTACGCGCTTGTCGTTCACTTCCTGAGCGGCGGGCGGGGCGACGAACACCAGATGGCGGAGTGGATCCACAAGGCACACCGTTACAGCCAGCGCAGCCAGCGCCGCCACCCGTCGCTGGAAATCGTCGCCGCGCTGGAACGCATGCTCCAAGCACCGGACGCGTTCTTGACCGCGTTCGAGCCGTTGCTGGACGATGAGGACCCCTGGGTACGCGCACTGGCCCGGCTGCACGTCGGCAAGGCGCGGATCGTGCTCGGCCAGGGCGGGCAGGATGCGGACGACTACCTCGAGATGGCGCTCGCCGAGTTCCGGGCACTCGGCGACCGGTTCGGGATTTGGTTCGCCCTGACTGAGCTGGCGGACCGGATCGCCGTGCGCGGTGAGCTCGCCGCCGCGTGCGAGTACTACGAACAGGCGGTCGCGGTCCTCATCGAAACCGGCGCTATCGAAGATGTCATCCAAGTACGGTCACGGCAGGCTCAGCTGTACTGGCTGCTAGGCGATGAGGACTCCAGCGCGGCCGCCATGGCCGAGGCGCAACGCTACGCGCAACGGGTCGCCTGGCCGAATGCGCTGGCTGAGCTGGCCCTCGCGAACGCGGAACTTGCCCGCTGGGCCGGCCACGCCGAGGAGGCGCGCCGTCAACTCGGCCTCGCGGCAACCATGCTGGGTGACGCAGCGGATCGGGCGAACATCCGCGCGGTAACCCACGACCTGCTCGGCTACGTTGCCGACGACCTCGTGCAGGCCCGTATGCACCGGGCGGCCGCCTGCCAGGCAGCGGCCGAGGCAGGGTATGCACCGCTGATTGCACAGGTACTCGTCGGGGTCGCGGACCTGGCGCTGCGCCGCGGCCAGGACGAGCAGGCCGCGCGGCTGCTCGCGGCAAGCGCCGGCGTGCGCGGACTGCCGGATCGTTCTCACCCGGACGAGGCCCGGATCGAGGAGGCCGCGCGGTGCCGCCTCGGCGACGCGCGGTTCGCCGAGGCGACTCGTGAAGGCACGCAGACGAGCTGGTCTCAGCTAATCGCGATGGTGGTGGAAGCATCGCCTGCCGGGGCCTGATCGCGGGAGGGTCAGCCGCGCCTGACTACTGCCGCTAGCCGCACGCGCGTAGCAGGGACAGCAGCATCTGCCGCAGCGACTGCTGCTCGGCGGTGGTCAGCGGACTCAAGAAGTCCTTCTCGATCTCCACCCCGATTGAGGCAAGGTCGGCCGCGAGTTTCTGGCCGCGGGCGGTGAGCGTGAGCACCCGCCGCCGCCGGTCGGCGGGGTCCACCTCGCGGTCGAGCAGGCCCCGCTCTGCGAGGCTGTCGATCAGGGGCACGGCGTTGCGTGGGTCAACGGCGATGAGATCGGCTAGCTGGTGCTGGCCCAGCGGGCCGGCTTCGCCAAGCGCTCGCAGGACCTTGAACTGGCTGGGGCTCACATGAAGCTGCGCAAGCATATCCGCCCAGAGGTGACGAGCCTGTGTTCCGGCCAGTGCCAGCAGGTACCAGGTGCTGGCCTGGAACGTCAGCGGCCCGGGCGGTATCGGCTCGGGGTCGGATCCGATAGCGTCCGCATGCATGGCGAAAGTTTAGCCGGGTGGCGCGATAGGCGTCCATTATGATAGACATGCCTCATGTCGAATTTGAGAAGCCCCCGGCATGTACCCGACGGTGTCATCCTGGCGATCGCGTGCGTGGCCCAGTTCATGGTCGTGCTGGATGTCTCGATCGTGAACGTGGCGCTGCCGTCCATCGGCCGCGACTTGCACTACACGCCATCTGGCCTGCAATGGGTGGTCAATGCGTACGTGCTGACGTTCGCCGGGTTCCTGCTGCTCGGCGGCCGGGCCGCTGACCTGTTCGGCCGCCGCCGGGTGTTCCTGTTCGGTCTCGGGCTCTTCACGGTCGCCAGCCTGGCTGGAGGCGTGGCACAGGACTCGACCTGGCTCACGACCGCGAGGGCGATCCAGGGCATCGGCGGGGCCCTGCTGTCTCCGGCCACTTTGACGATCATCGTGACGACATTCGCGCCGCAGCGGCGCGCCTGGGCACTCGGGATCTGGAGCGCGGTCGCCGGGGCTGGCGGGGCCGCCGGGTCGATCCTCGGCGGGGTGCTGACCTCGGCTCTGTCCTGGCGGTGGGTGCTGTTCGTTAACATCCCGATCGGCGTGGCCGGGGTGATCGCCGGGCTGGTGTGGCTGACCGAGTCGCGGGCCTCCGATCGCGGCGGCCCCGCGCCGCGGCTCGACATCGCCGGGGCGGTCACGGTGACGCTCGGGCTCGGAGCACTGATTTACGCGATCGTCGGGACTGAGACCCACCCGTGGGCATCGGCGCAAACCCTGGTCCTGCTAGCCGCAGCCGCCGTGCTGCTCGCGGTATTCGCGGTCATCGAGCTTCGAGTCGCCCGCACGCCGCTTGTCCCGTTCAGCCTGTTCCGGTCTCGTTCGGTGACCGGCGCCAACGTAGTGATGTTCCTGGTCGGCGCGGCGTTCTTCGCGATGTGGTACTTCCTGTCGCTCTACCTGCAGAATGTGCTCGGCTACAGCGCACTGCGCGCGGGCATGGCGTTCCTGCCCATGGCTGTGACCATCATCGTCGGCGCGCAGGTCAGCTCCCGGCTCCTGCCGCGCATCGGGGTTCGTCCGCTGCTGCTGGCGGGAACGATCGTCGCGACGGTCGGCTTCGCCTGGCTGTCGCGCATCGCGCCGGCAGCCTCGTACTGGCAGCACGTGTTCGGGCCCGGCTGCATCATCGCGCTGGCTCTCGGGCTGCTGTTCACGCCGCTCGCCTCAGCGGCTACCACAGGGGTGTCGTTCTCCGAAGCGGGCCTGGCCTCCGGCGTGCTGAACACATCGCGGCAGATCGGCGGCTCCCTCGGACTGGCGGTGCTGGCTACCATCGCCACCGACCGGACGCAGGCCATGCTGACGGGCGCGGCTGGCGGTCAGGCAGGCGCGGCCGGGCTGGGCGCCCAGCACTCCGCCGCAGTCGGAGCCGCCCTTAACGACGGATACGCGCGGGCATTCGAGGTCGCGGCAGCCATGACGCTGGCCGCGTTTCTGGCCTCGTTCGTGGTGCCTGCGATCCGCAATCGCCAGTCCTCCTCGGGCGCCACCACCGGCGACCAGGCAAGGGAGCAGCGCGCTAGTACGCAGGACGTCAGCACCGCCGGGGCCCGCGACGCTACGCATCTTTGATCTGCCGCCGGTCAGCGGCCGGCGGTTCCGGCAAGGCGGTAGCCGACCGACGGATCGCTCTGGAGGAAGTTGCCGTCATCATCGCCGAGCTTGCGCCTGATGCGGTACGCGTACACCTTCAGGTAGTTGACCTCGTTCGCGTATCCAGGACCCCATACGTTCTCCAGGATCATCCGCCTGGTGCAGACCTTGCCCGCATGCCGGGCCAGAAACGCGAGGAACTCGAACTCGCGCGCAGTCAGGTCAAGGTCTCTTCCCTTGAACGTCGCCTGGTAGTGGATCAGATCGAGATGCAGCAGACCGACGTCAAGTTCGGTGGGACCATGCCCGGGCTCTCTGTCGGCATGATGGCGGAGCGCGACACGCAGCCGGGCGTTCAGTTCGCGCATGCCGAACGGCTTGGTGACGTAGTCATCCGCGCCGGCTTCTAGCGCTTCGACTTTGCGGTCCTCCGTACCGTCCGCAGAGAGCACGACAATCGGGGCGTCGCTCCAGGTCCTGATTCGCTTGCAGACTTCTACCCCGTCGAGGTCGGGCAGCCCAAGGTCGAGCACAATCACGTCCGGCCGGCTGATGGCGGTCTCTGCCAGGCCACCGCTGCCGGTCTCGGCACTGTGCACGACGTGGCCGAGAGCCTGCAGGCCAACCCGGCAGACGTTCAGCAGGTCCGGATCGTCGTCAACGATCAGCACCTGGGCCAAGTCTCGCCTCCTCCAGGATCAGCTGCGCGACCGGGACGGTGAAGCAGAACTTGGCGCCGCCATCTGGCGCATCTTCCACCCAGATGCGCTGGCCGTGTGCTTCCACGAACGTCTTGGCGATCGAGAGGCCAAGACCAGCACCAGCGTCGCTGTCTCGCCGGGCGAGCAGCCCGAAGACCTCGTCGCGGCGCTCAGGGCTAACGCCCGGGCCCTGGTCAGCGACGAAGATCAGGACCTCGTCTGCCTTAGCGGGCTCCGCAGCGATCATGATCCGGGTGCCCTTCGGGGCATGCCGGAGCGCATTTTCCAGCAGGTTTGTCAGCACTCTGGTGATCAGGGTGACGTCGATGTCAACCAGGGGAAGATCCTCGGGCAGGCTGAGTTCTACCGGGTGCCGTCGCAGCGCAGGCGTCAGGTCGCTGATGACACTGGTGACTAGCTCGGCCAGCGACGTCGGGGTCCGCCGCGGCTGCAGCACGCCGGCCTGAATCCGGCTCATGTCGAGCAGGTTCTGGACAAGCTCGGCGAGCCGGTCGGCTTGCTTGTCGATCAGCGTGGCCAGATTCAGCCGGGTTTGCGGATCAATATCGAACTCAGCGTCCGCCAGCGTCGAGGATGACGCCTTGATCCTGGCCAGCGGAGCTCGGAGATCGTGGGCTACGGCAGCCACGAGTGTCTTGGCTAGCCGACCGACCTCCTCGGTCAGCCGGGTACGGAGGACCTGCTCCCGTAGCTGAGCGCGCTCGACGGCGAGGGCTATCTGGTTCGCGAACAGGCTGAGCGGTTCGCGTTCCCGTCCCGCCGCCGACTCGGCAGACAGCACCAGCAGCCCGACGGGCCGCCCGGCCGCCGTCAGGGCATGGACCAGGACGTCGCCACGCACGTCGGGCTGAGCATTCAGCCGGGCTAGCTCGCCGGGCGACGGCAGCACTCGCCGGACCTGGTCGGGCGTGAGAGGATCACCGGACGCCGCCGCGATTTCGAGCCTGCTGCCACGCGGAAGGAACAGCGCGACCTGCCGTGACCCGAATACATCGGCCACGGTGGTGACCACGCTCGTCAGGAGTTCGTCCAGCGGCTTGTCCTCCAGCAGCAGGCCAGACAGCTGGAACAGCTCCTTGAGCTCGGTACCCTGGCGCCGCTCTTTCGCGCGGGCCGCGTTTAGTGTCGCCACGACTCGCGCCACCGGGAGCATGACGGCCGCGTACACGAACAGGGCGGCCCAGTTCTCCGATCGGCCGACGTAGAGGGTCAGGTACGGCTTGATGAAGAAGAAGTCGTAAACCAGGAAGCCAGCGACCACGCTGGCGACGCCGGCAATGAATCCGCCGATGACAACGCCGATGACAACGGGAACGACAAGTACCAGCGCAGTGGTCGCGACGCTCAGGCTGGCACGAATCGGGAGCATGGCGCCCGTCAGTGCTGCCATGCTCACCAGTGCGGCAATAGTGCCGATGACGCTGCGTCTCATCGCGACCCTTGAAGGTTACCTCGGCGCTGGAGCGGTGACGTGTGCTGGCTATTGTCCGGATTGCGAAGAACGTCTCAGCGGACCTTGGCCAGCAGCGTGTCCATGGCGAAGGGCTTGGACAGGTAGTCGCTCGCCCCTGCGGCTAGGGCTGCGGCGCGGGTAGCGACGGCCTCCTCGGCGGAGATGGCGATGATCGGAGCGTCACATTCCGCCCGGATTGCGCTGATCGCTGCCAGGCCGCTCATGTCGGGCAGGCCAATGTCAAGGATGACGAAGCCTGGTTCACGCCTGGCGAGTTCGATCGCGGCTGCCCCGGTCGCTGCGACGTCCACCTGGTAACCGCGAGCGGCCAGGTTCACTTCGAGCACTCTGCGGATTGCCATGTCGTCGTCAACGAGAAGTACATCAGGGGGCGCACCCGCGGGCTCGAGCCAGTAACGAGGATTCCAGAGCACCAGGCGATCGTCCCGTTTCCCGACGGTACCCGCGGCACGGCAGTGCCGCCCGCACCGCATGCCGGCTATCCTCACCCGGCCGAGGAACAGCAGATCTAGCTCGCCTGTGCCGTCGGTCAGCGTGTAGCGGCACGCAGGCGTGCCGGCAATCGACATCGCCCGCGCGGAGCAGATCACGCCAGTGACGTCTGCCCGCCCCTGCGGCACAACGTCCGCCATACGTGCAGCGGCCTGCCCCTCGCTGCCGGCGCGTGGACCGGCTATATCAGTCATCGCAGGCCCGCTAGCGCCATGTTGAGCTGCAACACGTTGATGTATGGGGCGCCCAGGAAACCGAACTCTGGCTCCTGGATCAGCGACGTCGCGAGATGCCGCACCTC
>DATMMA010000114.1:0-2530 GCA_035570295.1 Streptosporangiaceae bacterium | reverse complement strand
CAGCCCTCCCGTGGCCTGGCCGTGCTTCTTTGGCATCGACTTCGCCAGCAGGACCGAGCTGATGGCCGGGAACTTGAGCATCGACGAGATCCGCGAGTCGATTGGCGCGGATACGCTCGGATTTGTTTCGCTCGCCGGGTTGATCGAGGCCACCACCTTGCCGGCTGACGGGCTTTGCCGCGCTTGCTTCGACGGCAAGTACCCGGTGCCGGTGGCCGATGGCGAGAAGGGCAAGCACCTGCTGGAGATGGCTGGCTCGCCAACAGCGGGGACCGGGTGACGGTGACCAGCCGACCTCAGGCAGCCAGCGACCATCGGCCGGGCAGCGACCGCCAAGAGGTCCCCGACCGCCAGCCGGCCAGCGACCGCCAAGAGGTCCCCGACCGCCAGCCGGCCAGCTACGCATCGGCCGGCGTCGACATTGCCGCGGGCGACCGGGCGGTCGAGCTGATCAGGGCATCTGTGGCCAGAACCGCGGGCCCGGAGGTCATTGGCGGTATCGGCGGCTTCGCCGGCTTGTTCGACGCTGCCACTCTCACCAGGATGCGGCGTCCGCTTCTGGCGACGTCGACTGACGGCGTCGGTACGAAGGTCGTGATTGCCCAGCGGATGCACAGCTACGACACCATCGGCCTGGACCTAGTCGGCATGGTCGTCGATGACCTCGTGGTCTGCGGTGCCGAGCCGCTGTTCATGACCGACTATGTGGTGTGCGGCCGGGTCCGGCCAGAGCGGATCGCGACGATCGTGGCCGGAATTGCCGAAGGCTGCGTCAAGGCGGGCTGCGCTTTGGTCGGCGGCGAGACGGCAGAGCACCCGGGCCACTTTGGTGCCGACGACTTCGACATCGCGGGGGCAGCCACCGGGGTGGTCGACGCGGACCGGCTCCTCGGTCCGCACCTGGTCCGGCCCGGGGACGCCGTCATCGCGATGGCTTCATCCGGTTTGCACGCCAACGGCTTTTCTCTGGTCCGGTCGATCATCGACGCTGCCGGAGCCGGTCTTGACCTGGACAGCCAGCCCGCCGGGCTGAGCCGCAGCCTGGGCGAAGAACTCCTGACGCCGACTCGCATCTACGCCAGGGACTGCCTGGCACTCGCGGGCGATTGCGCTGTCAGGACCTTTGCCCATATCACTGGCGGGGGCCTGACCGCGAACCTGGCCAGGGTCCTTCCGCCGGACGCGGATGCCGTGCTCGAGCGGGCCAGCTGGCAGCCAGCGCCGGTCTTCGGGCTGCTGGCCGAGCGCGGGCAGGTAAGCACAGCGGAGATGGAGCGCGTCTTTAACATGGGCGTCGGCATGGTCGCGGTGGTGGCTGGCGACCACTGCGATCGCGCGCTGCGCCTGCTAGCCGACCGGGATCTGCCCGCATGGGTCATCGGGCAGATCACAGCAGGTAGCGGCAGCGCGCTGCTCGTCGGCCAGCACCCGGGTTAGGCGCCCGGCACTCGGCGGGGCCGCCCCGGCCCTCGCCGTGCCCGTTGTGACGGGCTACGCGTTACGCCTCGGATGACCCAGACTGGCGGACGAGTCCATCGGCGTCATAGCTGCCGTAGTCATCGCCGGATTCCCAGTCCTCGTCTTCATCGTCGTCATCCGGTGCGTGATCAGAGTCGTCGTCCGCGGAGTAGCGATCGCCTAGGTCCGCGTAGGCGGAATCCCCGTTGGCACCATGCTGGTCCGAGTCGACGCCCAGCTCAGCCCGCAGCCGGTCAAGGTCGGTCCCGCCACCGCTGTACTTCAGCTGACGGGCCACTTTGACCTGCTTGGCCTTGGCTCGGCCGCGCCCCATTGGCTCGACCCCCTCTAACGTACGGAACCCGACGGGTCCCTGGTCACCGCACTCTTCGTTACCCGTTACCACGCAAGTGCTCATCGCAATGTGCACACAAGGCTCACCCGCCGCAGCTCCGCCAACCGGAGTGCGCCGCGCTCGCCCTGACGTACAGGTACAACCGTACCTGCTTTGGGCGCCTGGCGCCTCCGATGATTGCGGCGAACCCGCGCTTGAGGCGTCAGTGAGCCAGGTAAATGCCGCGGAGCCTGCCTACTTCGGCAATCCGCCTCTCAGCGAGCCGGTCCGCGGCGACCGCCGGCGGCACGCCGTCAGCGCGCGCCGCGGCCAGGATCTCCCTGGTAGTACCCAGGATCTGCGCTGCCCTGGCCTTGGCCCGGTCGAAGTTGAATCCGTGCAGCTCGTCGGCGACCTGGATGACCCCGCCAGAGTTCACCAGGTAGTCGGGGGCGTACACAATGCCCAGGTCATCGAGCACCTTCTCGACCCCTGGATGGGCCATCTGATTGTTGGCTCCACCGCAGATGATCTTGACGCCGCGGCTGCCGAGCGCTGCGGCGGTATCGTCGTCGACTGCGCCGCCGAGTGCGCAGGGCGAGTACACATCAAGCGGGCTGTCCAGCAACTCGGCTCGACTGGCCGCGACGATCACCTCATGGTGCTGAGCGCGTACCCGTTCCACCGCGGTGTGGCTGGTGTCGAAGATCACGACCTTGGCATCATCGGAGATCAGGT
>DATMMA010000113.1:0-8777 GCA_035570295.1 Streptosporangiaceae bacterium | reverse complement strand
GACGTCAGCGTCGCAAGTCACGGTCTGGCCCAGTCTGCTCGCGTCGCCAGGTGAATGGTCCGCCGCACATCACGCCTGGTACCCCGGCTCACTGTCAGGGTGTAGCGCTCGCTCTCAGGGCGTGGCGCCGAAGTCGACCTCCTTGGTTACGGCCGTGCCGGCGGTCCGCCCCGGCGCTTTGTGGTAGGTCCAGTACAGGTTCGTGTGCGCGATGACGAGGTCGGGCGGCGGAGCGCCCCAGGCCGTCTGGTCTTCCGTCGTGTGGGCATCGCTGACAAGGGTCGCGTCGTATCCCCTGACGATCGCGCCGTGAAGCGTCGAGCGGATGCATTCATCGGTCTGTGCCCCGACAACGAAGAGCCGTCCGACTCGCAGGCCTGACAGCACAGCTTCGAGCGTCGTGTCCTCGAAGGAGTCTGCGTACGTCTTCTCGACGAGCGGCTCGGCCTCGCCCCGATCCAGTTCAGGAACTATCCGCCAGGCTTCGCTGCCTTTCGGGAGGCTCTCCTCGTCGGAGTGCTGAACCCAGACAACGGGGATCCGTTCCCGCCGCGCCTTGTCAACAAGGGTGCCAACGTTGGCGACGACTGCGTCTCGCTCGTGCGTCCCCTCGACGACGCCGCTCTGCACGTCGATCACGACGAGGGCGGTGTTCGGCCGGCTCTGAAGCGTGGTCATCGTTGCCCTTCCGGACCATGAACTCGTGTGTCAGCAACTGTAGGCGCACCCACCGACAGGGGGCTGGAGCCAACCTTGCTCACGGTTCGCTCAAGCAGCGGCTCGTGAACAACCTGGGAGCAAGTCGTGACCGCTCATGGCGGGCTCTGTGGGTTCTCGCACGTCCGGCGCTGAGGGCGAGGGCTCATACAGGTAGCGACCGGCGGGACTCGTCGGCGTCGCGCGCGGCGCGGCACTCGCGAATGGAGACGATCATGTCAACCGACACCGCGTCCGTCGGGACCACACCGTGCAAGCTCGAAGTGCGGCCCCACATCTGGGATCTGGGTGGCACTATGACGGCCACCTTCGCCGACGCGTCGGATCCGGCCGAGCCGGTCGGGTTCATCGATTCCGACCAGACGCTACGGGTGAGAGTAACTGTGACCCTGACCGGCAAGATCCGGTACTACCTGTGCGACACCAGCCTGTGCGTTTGCCTCGCGTTCGAGGCTTGCGGGGTCGGCCCATCCGGAGACTTCTGTAAGACGATCCTCCTCGAGGGCGATGAGAGCCCATGCCAGGCGGAGGCGTGGGTGTTCGAGTTCGATATCCCGCCTTGCACATTCAACCCTGGTGACTGCGGGCGGGAGTACGAGCTGTGCATCACCCTGGGCTCGAAGGACTGCTGCGGCAAAGTCGGATTCGTCTTCGGCAGCTGCCACGACTACTCCATCACGGTGTCGCCGCCCCGGCAGGACTGACCGACGCCTGGAGCCGGGCGCCAACCGGACGAGCCCGGCCACCTCAACACCTGATGTCCGGTACCTGACCTGCGAAGGGAGGTCTGTCAGATGATGCGCGACGGCCCGGCAAATGACTCCCGGCCACCCGGCGCAGCGGCCGACGAGCTACCGGAGCGGTGGCATCAGCATGCTGGATTCTCGGTCTTCTTCGACACCCGGTCTGGCTTGCCAGGTAAACGGCGCTGGCGGACCCGGCTGCGTCACGAGGAGACAGCGGACGAGATCACGCTCTCCGGCGACGACCCGGCGTCGTGGGTGAGGTGGATGCTCGACAAGCTCGGGTCGGCGCAGCCGCTATCGGAGATGATCGACGCGCTGGTGTCGATGGAGATCATCGACGTGCATCTGGCCGGAGACCCGAAGGGGCCCGGCGACGCCAAGGTGGAGTTGCAACTGCGGGTCACCGGGCTGGACGAGCTGTATCGGACCCTGGGAGCGAGGGTGGTCGGGGCGGTGTTCGGTCCCGAGCTTGAGTAACCCGGCCATGTTGCTGGGAAGGCCCACCCGACCTGATCTGTTCGTACACGCTGACGGTGTGCGCTGCGGGCCTGATGCCGAACTCGCTGGCCAGCGCTTCGGCACAGGCCCGGTAAGCGGCGGCTGCCATCGAACGTGCACCAGTCGTTGCGTAGCAGCGCATCTTGAGCACAGTGGCATCCTCGTTCCACGGCTCCATGCTCAGCACCGGGTCGATTACGGCCAGTGCCGCCCGGCAGTCGCCGCGGCGCGTCAGTAGCTCGCCTAGCTGGATGCTGAGCAGCACGAAGCGGGCTGCTAGTCGGTTGCGCTCGGAGGTAGCCCAGTCCGCGTCGGTGGCCTGGCGCAGGAAATCGCCACGGTAGAGCTCCAGCGCTGCCTGGGACACCTCGATCGCCTCATCAACCCGCTGCTCCATGATGCTGCGCATGGCGGCCGACGCGAGGCCGTCGAATACCTCCACGTCAACCCAGACGGGCACGCTGCGATCGAACCCGTACGCGCCGTTTACACAGACAATGGGCGAGCGCTCGGGGTCAGCGGCGCGCAAGGTGCTGCGCAATTCATAGATTCCCTGGTGCAGACGGTGCCGCCCGTTTTCTTCATCGACATCTGGCCACACCGCGGCGATCAGTTCATCTCGCGACACGCCGCGGAGGCGGTAGGCCGTGAGGAATTGCATTAGTGATCGGGTCCGCTGCCCGTGCCAGTGCGTGACCGGCCGTCCATCGATCGTGAGGTCGAAGCTTCCCAGCATTCGCACGGCCAGGCCGCCGGGCGTTTCACGGACTGGCCCGAGTCGTGGTGACACCGCCAGCCCGTTGGGCGTCAGCTCACCTGGCTGGGCCGGCAGGGAACTCGATTCGGGCTGATGGACGAGCTTGTCGAGCAGATCCAGCACGTCAAGTAGCCGCATCCGTGCCTTCGACTCAGCGCAGGCCTGCCCCTGGTAGTCCTCCGCCAGATCTCGCAGCCTGTCGGCCTGCTTCTGCCAGGCGGTCAGGGCCTGACGCCCCACCGTGACCGCGCTCATCAGGGTTTCGTCACCAGCCTGCGCAGCACGGGCCTCGATCAAGCCGAGACTGCGAGCAACAGCCTGCGGAGTGAACCGGTGACGTCCCGAGCCCCCTGCTTCCGGGTCATGGTCCCGGTCTGCCACAGACACGCCCGACTCCCGCTCAGCCTGGCAGCCGCGTGGCGACGATCGACCTGAAATGGCCATCGCGGCCACTCACGTGCGCGGACCGCGCGGACCGGCGCGCTGGCCACGGTCCTGGCCCAGCAGACCCGATCGAGTCCAGCTTGCTGCTGCCGCACACGTCAGCGCCCTCCGCATTCGTCCTACCAAATGCATCAGATTCGCCAGCCGAGCGTTACGCCCGAGGACCGGCCGTTCGCCCGGTCCGCAATGTTGCATTACCGAACCAACGGACATCTCCGGCCGATATATACGGTCTCGGTCGGCAGCGGAACTGGAGGTGTTTCACTCCTTTCTGATATTGGGCGAGCACTATAAACTCGCGATGATTGCGGGAGGACCTTCAGGCCAATGGACGAACTATCCGGCGCGCGACGGCTGCGTCAGTCTGGCTACAACAGCCGGCTTCATTTAATTGCGGTTATCAGCGTGATCACCGGCGCTACGCTGCTTGCCGCGGCTGCCTTCCTGCTGTCTTATGCACGTATCCACGAAATTGCACTGACTGCGCGCGTTTCTCCATCTCTTGCGGCACTATATCCCCTGATCTTCGATGCGACGCTGGTCATCGCATGTGTCGCCGCCCTGGCACTGCGCGGCGCCCCATGGTGGATGCGGTACTCCGCGGTGCTCATTATCATGATCTTGCTCGCCGTCGTCGCTTTCGCGGAGGCCTTGCATTCAGCGGGCATTAGGCTCCCGCAGCGCACCACGGCTGCCGCCCTGGCAGCTGAACCGTGGGTGCTCTTCCTGATCGGGTTCGGCCTGGGGCTATTGGTCCTCAAATACCAGCGCAGAGTACGCGCAATGACCCGGACAGCCTATCCAGGCGGGACGCCAGAACCGGCCAGCCGGCCGGACGCCAGGAAACCGGCATCAGATCAGCGAAATGTCCACTCGGCCCGGTGGAATATTGATGATGACTCCGCGAACGTCAGAATTGTTCCGGCAGAACCGAAACGCGCCAGCCCCAGCCCCAGCCCCAGCCCCAGCCCCAGCCAGCAGCCGGGCACCCAAGACGCCCGGCTCACTTCCGCCCCTGCCAACGGCCACCGTCACGGGCATGGGCACGGGCCCGGGCATCAGCACCGGTCAGGGCCTCTCGACTGACTCGGCGCGGGTCTCGCGGAACGCGGCCGCGGTGGCGGCGTCCGCCGGATAGAACGACTCGATTGCCAGTTCCTCGACCGTCACGTCAGTGGCCGTCGCAACCGCGGCGCTAATGCTGAACAACGCAAGCTCCCGCCCGTCATGCCGGTACCGCAACGGCAGCACGACGCCGTCGGCCCGGGGCGCTTCATCGAGACCGCCCGGATATGCCAGCAGCTCGTCATGCAACTCGCTGAGCCGCTGGTCGCCGAGTGCTGCGGCCCGGTGCCGTAGCTGGCTAAGCAAGTGCGCCCGCCACTGGGCGAGATTGACGATGCGCGGCGCCATGCCGTCGGGATGCAGGCTCAGCCGCAGCACGTTGACCGGCGGCTCCAGCAGCGCCGGGGCGCATCCCTCGACCAGGACGGCGATGCCGGAATTGCTGTCCTGCATGTCCCACCACCGGTCGATCACGACCGCGGGGTAGGGCTCGTGCCCTGCGAGCACCTGGCGCAGCGCCGCCCGCACGGTGTCCAGCTCGGGCGCCTGCAGCCCGTGCTGCGGGTAGGCCGGAGCGTAGCCGCCAGCCAGCAAGAGGACGTTCCGCTCACGCAGCGGGACCTGTAGCTGCTCGGTCAGCCGCAGGATCATTGCCGGCGTCGGGCGGGAACGCCCGGTTTCCACAAAGCTGAGGTGCCGGGCCGAGATGTCGGTCTGGATCGCCAGATCCAGCTGGCTCAGGCGGCGCCGCTCTCGCCACTCGCGCAGCAGTTCCCCCACCGGACGGCGGCCGGGTGCCTGCATAGTCATGCTCATTTCCACGACACTAGCCGCCTGCCTCAGGCAGGACGATTACCTCTCAGGTAAGCGCTGACCATTA
This sequence comes from Streptosporangiaceae bacterium, assembly GCA_035570295.1. Classification (GTDB taxonomy): domain Bacteria; phylum Actinomycetota; class Actinomycetes; order Streptosporangiales; family Streptosporangiaceae; genus JAJYUU01. Next base: position 3,670 of record DATMMA010000113.1, on the reverse strand, counting down.
CCTCCGGCGTAATCGACATGGCGCACGGCAGTCCGCAGCATGGTCCGTGTCACCACACCAAACCGGATGCCGGAGGAAATCATGGAAGACGTAATCGCGCGTTACCTCGATTGCTGGAACCAGACGGATCCCGCCGCGCGGCGCACGCTGATCGACGAGGTCTGGGCTGCCGACGCCGAGTACACCGACCCGATGGCGCAAGCACGCGGCCGCGATGCCATCGACGCGACCATCGGCGCGGTCCAGCAGCAGTTCCCCGGCCTGGTGTTCAGCCTGGCCGGACCAGTCGACGCGCATCACAGGCAGGCGCGCTTCACCTGGGGGCTCGGCCCTGAGGGCGCCGAGCCGCTGGTCATCGGCTTCGACGTGGCCACCACCGACGAACACGACAAGATCACGACGGTCCTCGGCTTCCTCGACAAGGTGCCGGGCTAACCCTCGTGGAGCGCTTGGGGAGCCCTCCCCGGATGGGGAGGGCTCCCCTTTCCTGGCTGGGGAGGTTTGCCGCATCATCGTGCCAGCGGCAACCGCGCCGAAATGGCTAAGGGAAGGGCTAATGACAATGAGGCTTGCGGCAGGCGTTCGGGGACGGCGCGCCATAGGGGCCGTCGCAACGTTAACGGCGGCAGCGGCAGCGGTCGGCCTGGCGGTGCCCGCCATGGCAGCTCCCGCGGTCCCGGCGGCACGCGTCCTGAGCGGGGGCCAGGTCGCGTCGCGCTCGGCGGTCCCGTGGCGCAAGGTCGGGCCCGGCTGGGCGCTAGCGATGTACTCGGCAAACGTCGGCGGAGAGGGCATCACACCCAAGGCCGGACCGTCGACGCTCTACCTGGTCAGCCCGCAGGGCGGCCGGTACAAGTTGATGACCTGGTCGGCCGGCGACCCGCGGCGCAATTGGCAGCTGCTGGCCTGGTCAGGCGATGTCAGGCGGGCCCTGTTCGCTTCGTCCCCCGGTCTTTACGGAGCAGGACGTGAGCACGTCTATCAACTGCAGCTGCGGACAGGCAAGGAGACTGGCTTCACGTTGCCCGCTAAGGTCGCCGCGGTCGGCTACACCAGGCCCGACGGGCTCAACATCCTGGCCGAGAAGTGGACGTCGTCGACCAGCACCAGCCTCACCGTGCAGCGGTACAGCCTGAGGGGCAGGCAGCCGAAGAACCTGGCTGCCGTCAAGGGGCTTGGCCTGCTGGCGGGCGAGACCGGCATTCCCCCGGTGCCCTACAACTCCAAGGGCACTGAGCTGGCGGCCGGGACCGTGAACGGCCTCGAGCTGATCAGTAACGCAGGCGGCGTGATCAGGAAGCTGCCCGTTCCTGGGGTCGCGGGGGGCTGCGCCGCCGTCCGCTGGTGGAGCTCGGGCACGGTCCTGGCTAGCTGCTCGGTGGCCAATGAGCCCGGACCGCGGATGTGGCTGGTTCCGGCTAGCGGCGCCAGGCCCACGGCCCTCACGCCGACCCGCGGCGGCACCGACTTCGACCTCGGCGACTTCAATGCCTGGCAGCTGTCGAGCGGACTGTACGTCGATGGCTTCGGGGCGTGCGGCACTCTGGTTATTGGCCGTCAGCCGGCTCACGGCAACGAGGTGCGGGTCAACGTGCCGGGCTCAGCCAGTAGCCTGATCGTCAACGCCACGCGGTCAACCCTCATGGTCGAGCGCATCAACGGGTGCAATCCAGGGATATCGCTGGTGTGGTTCAATCCCGCGACGCGGAAGATGACGGTCGCGATTCCCGTCAGCCACCATCAGTTCGGCGTGATGGCGGTTGCCCCCTACTTCATCGCCGGCAAGTTCTGAGTCCCAGGCGACCTGAGCACTGACCGAAGAAGCCTGATCAGTGCCCGGGGAACAGCTAGATAGCGTCGGCCCGGAACGGCACTGCTGCGCCGTTCCGGGCCGACGTGCTTATCTAGCGGACGCCGTGGTGGCGGAGCAGGTCGGCGACGGCCGGGCTGGGTGGCTTGGGGTCATCCGGGCTGAGGGTGATGCCATCGAGGGAAGCACCCGCGTCGATCAGTACGCCGATCGTGGCCGGCCAGTCAGCGCTCGGGTTGTCTGCCGGGCTGATTCCGCTGCCAACAACTGACCAGCCGAGCGGCGTGTCATCCCACTCGCCGTCGCGGGCCTCGAGGTCGGCGCCGCGCTCGATCAGGAGCCTGGCGACATCCGCGCTTCCGGCGAAGGCGGCGGCGTGCAGCGCCGTGCTCCGCTGATCTCCGCCGTGTACACCGACTGGAAATCCCGCGTCGAGCATGATCCGCATTGCCTCGGTGTTGCCGGTCTCCGCGGCCCGGATCATGGCCGTGGCCTGCTGCTCGCTCGTGAGCTGGCTGAGAAGATCAGGCCTGCTGGCGAGCAGGCGTTCCGCGCTGGCCCGGTCGGCGCGCAGGCAGGCCGACAGGAAGACGTCGGCATCGCTGGCGTCGTCGGCGGCCCCGTGCTGGCGAAGCAACGTCGCTAGGTCCGTGCGTCCCTTGCTGGTCGCCAGGGCAAGCGGCGATCTTCCGTCCGTGCCTGGCAAGGCCGGCTCGGCACCGTGGGCAAGCAGCAACTCGACGATCTCGGCCGTGCAGTCCGACTGCACGGCCGCGTAGATCGCCGGGCATGGCTGGTCGTTATCGTCGTGATACTGGCCGGGATCGGCGCCGGCCTCAAGCAGCAGGCGCACCCCCTCCGCATCGTTAGAGCTGACCGGCGCGGCAAGTGCCATCCTCGCGATAGCGCGGACGTCAGCGGCGCGGTCAAGCAGCATCCGCAGGCACTGATGATCGTCGGCGAAGCCCGCCAGGTACAGGTCGTGGTCCGCCGGCACCGCGCCGCGGTCGAGCAGCAACTGCGTGATCGCGGGATTCGACACCCCTGCGACTGCACAGCGCAGAGGCGTCCACTGAGAAGGACGCCCGGCGGCATCAGGGCGACTGATGGGATCAGCCCCGGCGTCGAGCAGGAGCCGAGCGACGGCCAGCAATCCGTCGGCCCGGGAAGGGTCGAGCTGATGCCATCGAGACGCGCAGGCGGCATGCAGCGCCGTCCAGCCTGTCCGCGGATCTGGTCTGGTCGCGAGTTCGGGATCGGCAGCGATCGCGCTGCGGACCTTCTGGACGTCGCCGAGCACTACGGCGGTGGCAAGGTTGTAGTCCGCGAGCTCCGGCCGTGCAGCCAGCATCCTTTCCGCACGACCGGTCCAGTCGCGGATGCTGGCCTGGCAGAACTCGTCGGCTAGCTTGGCCATGTCGTCGACTCGGGCCTGAACCTCCGCCTTGAGCTTCAGCCAGCTCGCGAACCCGTAATCGCGGGCAACAGCCAGCTGGGCGGCGGCCAGTGTGAGCCGATCCGAAAGCGCGAGTATGCGAGCGGTCGCGGTGGCGTCGCCAGCGCGGGCGGCGCGCAGCAGGTCTCGTGCCTCGCGGCGCAGATGGTCGAGGTGGGGCTGGGCTGGAAGCACTGCCATGACGTCTCCCCTACGGCCCTGGAGGTCCGCGTGCCAGGCCGGTCAGGAAGTCGCCTGCGATCAGCCGTATAGAGCGTGAAGGTGGACTAAGTCCTGCCCGCGGACCCGGTGGCGCCCCACAACGCCACAGGCAGGATAGCTCACTTCCCGGGGACTACGTGGCCGGCACCGCAGCGCGCGTTCCCCGGCTTTACCTGGGGAATGAGCGGCAAACGAGGTCGGTC
>DATMMA010000112.1:0-24965 GCA_035570295.1 Streptosporangiaceae bacterium | reverse complement strand
ATCACGCGGCGCATGATCTTGCCCGACCTGGTCTTCGGCATGTCGGGCACGATCCACACGTTCTTCGGCCGGGCGATCTTGCCGATCTCGGTCTCGATGGCGGTGACGACCTTTGCCTCCATCCCGTTTGCGTCGACGCCGGGCTTGAGGGAGACGTACATCTCCACCACTCGGCCGCGGATGTCGTCGATGACCGGGACCGCAGCGGCCTCGGCCACCTCGGGCACGGTCAGCGCCGCCGACTCCAGTTCCTTGGTGCCGAGACGGTGACCGGCGACGTTGATGACGTCGTCGATACGCCCGAGGATGCGGAAGTAGCCGTCCTCGGCCTGCAGGGCACCGTCGCCGGCGAAGTACGGCCAGTCGTGCCAGTCCTTGCTATCAGGGTTCCTGTTGTACTTGCGGTAGTAGACGTCGATGAACCGCTCGGGCTGGCCCCAGACCGTCTGCATGATGCCCGGCCACGGGTTGCGGATGCAGATGTTGCCGGCCCTGCCACTGCCCTTGGGGACCTCGTTCCCGTCCTCGTCGTAGATGGCCGGGAAGATGCCGAGCGCGCCGGGGCCGCAACTGCCGGGCTTCATCGGCTGCAGGCCTGGCAGCGTGCTGCCGAGGAAGCCGCCGGTTTCGGTCTGCCACCACGTATCGGTGATGGCGGCCTGGCCCTTGCCGACGAAGTTGTAGTACCACCGCCACACTTCGGGCTCGATCGGCTCGCCGACCGTGGTCATGGTCTTGAAGTGGTAGTTGTACTTGACCGGCTCGTCGGGCGCGACCTTGCGCAGCATCCGGATCGAGGTCGGCGAGGTGTGGAAGATGTTGACGCCTAGCTTCTCGGCGATCCGCCAGGGCCGGCCGCCGTCCGGGTAGTTGGGCACGCCCTCGTAGATGACGGTCGTCGTGCCAAGCGCCAGCGGCCCGTAGACGATGTAGGAGTGGCCGGTGATCCAGCCGATGTCGGCCAGGCACCAGTACACGTCATTCGGGTGGATGTCCTGGTAGTACTTCGACGTCCCGGCCACGTACGCCATGTAACCGCCGACGCTGTGCTGGGCGCCCTTCGGCCGTCCAGTCGTGCCGGATGTGTACATCAGGAACAACGAGTCCGTCGCGTCCAGCGAGACCGGCGCGACCTGGTGGCCAGCGTACTTGCCGATGATGTCGTCGACGAAGAAGTCGCGGCCGTCAACCATGGGCGTCTGCGACTGGTACTCGCCGGCCTTCCGCCGCCAGACCAGCACCTTGTCGACTTCCTGGCCTTGCCGTGCCGCCTCCGCAACCGCCTCGTCGGCCTTGAACTTGTGATCGCCCATTGAGCCGGCCCGGTAATAGCCGTCCATCGTAATCAGGACGCGGCTGCCGGAGTCGGCAATGCGCGTTCCGCAGGCATTGCCGCTAAAGCCGCCGAATACTTGCGAGTGAATAACACCGAGGCGGGCGCAGGCGAGCATTGTCACGATGGCCTCGGGGACCATCGGCATGTGCAAGGTAACCCGGTCACCGGTTTTAAGGCCAGCGAAGTCCCGCAGCAGCGCGGCAAACTCGTTCACCCTGCGCAGCAGCTCGCCGTAGCTGATGTGCACGGTTTCGTCATCCTCGAGCTCGGGCACCCAGATGACCGCGGTCTTGTCAGGATCTGCCGCCGCGTGCCTGTCCACGCAGTTGTAGCAGGCGTTCAGCTTGCCGCCCACGAACCATTTCCAGAATGGCGCAGTGCTGGTGTCGAGCACGGTGTCCCACGGCTTGTCCCAGGTCAGCAGATCCGCGTACTCGGTGAAGCAGTCCGGGAACTTGTCCTCAGTAAAGCGCTCGAAAATTGCCGGATCATTCGCGTTAGCCTGCGCGACAAACTTCTCCGGCGGCGGGTAGTACTCTTCCTCCCGCCAGTGCACAGCGATCTGGGACTCAGAGACCTCCGGCGTCTCCGAATTTTCTGTCATTCCTGTCCTCCAGGCCGAGTGTCGGTTCGCGCGCGGCAATGCGCGGGCGGTCTGACATGAGTAGCCGTGAAACGGGTCTACCGCGCGGATAAGGCGCAAACAAGGGCCAGGCCACGCACCGGCAGCCTGTCACTGACAACCTTGTCATGAGCGCCCTCACGGGGTACGGGACCTCTAGCGTAACGCTGCAGGACAACAGGCGACAGGCCCGGCGGATCGGCAGCCACCCAGGTAGCTAACGGGTATCAGTACTGCGACGACCGGTTGACATCGTCGCGATCAACGGTATGTTGCTACGCAGTCCAGCACCGGGCCAGCAGGTCAGGGAGGTCACGCGGGCCGCCCGCCGGCACCGCGACGCGGTCGCTGCGAAGCAAGCGACAGGCCCAAGCCTGATCGGGCGGGGGGTTGGACCCGGGAGGGGCCTGGGCACCCAGTAGACAACGGAGGGCGAGTCCGCTGCCGACGGGACGCGCTCCGGTCCGAAGGATTCCCAGGCCCTCTTCCCCGGGCTATACCGCGGCCCGGTTTTGCGGCGGGACGGCGGTTGTGATGTGCTAGGCGGTTTCCGGCGGAAGGAATGAGGAGTGCACGCGAGGACGCGCAAGTGCCGGGGGGCAGGCGCGCCAGGAGCCAGCCGGTGACCGAAGCCAGCCGGCCCGACGGCAATCCCGCCGCCGGGAATGACGCGGACGCCTCCGCGGAAAGCACGACCGGCGACGCGGCCAGCGCCGGCTCGGTCGTGGTCATCATCCCGACCTATAACGAGAGCGACAACCTCGAAGACATCGTGTCCAGGACGCGCCGCGCGGTACCGGATGCGGGCATCCTCGTCGTGGATGACAACAGTCCCGACGGCACCGGCGATCTGGCGGAGAAGCTCGCGCTCACCGACGGGCACATGAATGTGCTGCACCGCACGCAGAAGGCGGGCCTCGGCGCTGCGTACCTGGCTGGCTTCGACTGGGCGCTCGACCGCGGCTACGGAGTCCTCGTCGAGATGGACGCGGACGGCTCACATGATCCCGCCGAGCTGCCCAGCCTGCTCGCGGCGCTCGCGAACGCGGATCTGGTCGTCGGCTCGCGCTGGGTCAAAGGCGGCACGGTCCGCAACTGGCCGCGGTCGCGGGAAATCCTGTCCCGCGGCGGCAATACCTACGCGCGGATCATGCTTGGATTGTCCGTGCACGACGCTACCGGTGGATACCGTGCCTACCGCGCATCGACGCTACGTCGGATCGGCCTGCGCGACGTCAGGTCGCAGGGCTACTGCTTCCAGATCGAGCTGACCCTTCGCACGGTGCGATGCGGCCTCACGGTAGCCGAGGTGCCGATCACGTTCACCGAACGTGCCAAGGGCACCAGCAAGATGAACAGGTCCATCGTCGCGGAGGCACTGTGGCGAGTCACGGTATGGTCAGTGACGCGCCGGGGGAGCAGCCAGTCCTGAGGGTCCTTGGCAGCGATGCGGTGCCCGGCGAGCTAGGCGGTCTTGCGCTGCCTGGTGCGCGGCTCGGGCGCATCGGCGGGCTCGCGCTGGCCACGGATGACTGCCAGCCGCTCGGCCAGCACTTCCTCTAGATCGGCCATGCTGCGGCGCTCCATCAGCATGTCCCAGTGGCTGCGCGGAGGCTTGATCTTCTTCGGGGTCGGCATGTCCCCGGTCGCAGTGACGGCCAGAGCACCACAAATCCGGCATTCCCAGTTAATCGGCAGTTCGGCCTCGGCTGAGAACGGAACCGTGAAGCGATGCCCTTTCGGGCAATCGAAGGCCACCTCCTGGCGAGGCGCCAGGTCGGTGTTACGGTCGTTCTCGTAGCTTGTGGCTCCGAGTCGGGTGCCACGAAGTGCTCGCTCGGCCATGTGTTACTGCCTCCCCAGGCTCAGCCGTACTACTTCACCAACGGTGAGGTCCCGGACAAGATTCCCTGCCAGCGGCTATTCCAACCGCCGGTTGGCCGCCGATCTGACGAAAATGCCCGCCTAGCCGGCAATTCGCGGCTGCCACTGACCCCGGTTCACCAGGACGTCTCGCAGCGTCTCGGTCTGATCTGTCATGATTCCGTCCACTCCGCGGTCCAGCAGGCTGCCCATGACGGCCGGATCATTCACCGTCCAGGCGTGAACCTGCAGCCCGGCGGCATGCGCACGCCCGATGAACTGCCTGGTGGCCATAGAAAACGGGATCTGCGCGCATCGCACCGACAGTGCGGCGAAGCGCGCCGCCAGCGTCTTGACCGGGAACCCGGCCCTGATCGCGCCGATGCCTGCTGGTGTGGTCGCGGTACAGACCGGCCGCGCCAGCAGGCGGCGGGCAGCGCTCAGACGCCGGCCGGAAAAAGACGTCAGGCAAATCCGGTCCCACGCGTTCGTGACACGGAGGATCTCCGCTATCGGGCCGATGGCAGGGTCATCCTTGAGGTCGATGTTGAACCGCACGTCCGGCCACGCCATGATCAGGTCGGCCAGCACCGGGATCGGCTCGGTGCCATCGATCCTGGCGGCCGCCACCTGCGCCGCGGTCAGCGCCGCGATCTTGCCGGTAGAGTCTGTCACCCGGTCGAGCGTCTTGTCGTGGAAGGCCACTACGGTCCCGTCGGCAGTGGCATGCGCGTCGGTCTCAAGGTAGGTGTAGCCGAGCTTGACCGAGTGCTCGAATGCCTTCCATGAGTTCTCCGGGTAATGCCCGGCGCCGCCGCGGTGCGCGAAGGCTAGCGGCGGCGGGTGATCAAGATAGCCGGAAGGCATGGCCCCCAGTATGCCTGCAGTCGGGGAGATCCCCCGGCACCCGCGAGCTCGCCGAGTCGCCCCGCTCTGCCGGGAACGCCTGCCATGCCGGGAAGGCCCGCCGGGCCGGGAACGCCCGCGTCCGGGCTAGTCGGTTCGGCCCGCCCACTCGTGCCGGCGAACTTCAGCCAGGGCGATCGCGGCGGCAGCTGCCACGTTCAGCGAGCCGACTTTGCCTGGCTGGGGGATGTAGGCGATCAGGTCGGCCGCGGCGAGAAGGGCGGCCGAGCAGCCGTGATCTTCGTTCCCGAGGGCCAGGCAGATGTCGCCGGCCAGCGGCGCCTCGTGCAGCGGCACTGCCTCGCCAGCCAGTTCGATCGCGACCACCCGGTAGCCGTCGCTGCGGGCGGCATCCGCCCCCGCCGTGGCGGACGGAACCGACTCGAAGGCGAGCAGCCGGTCGGTGCCAAGAGCCGTCTTGCGGGCGGACGGGTGACCGGGCTCGGCAGTGCTGCCGCAGAGCCAGACCCGTTCCACCCCGAACGCCGCTGCGGACCTGATGATCGAGCCCACGTTGAACGGCTGGCCGACGTTGTCCAGCAGCAGGCTCAGCCGGGCCTCGGTGCGCCTGCGCCAATCCCTGTTGAGTCGCTTCACCTCCGTCATGCCAAGCTGCCGCCGGTTCACCGCCGCACCTCCAGCACGCGGTAGCCGGCCCGCGCGGCATACCGGGATGCGTCAAACCCTGTATCGGCCAGCCAGCGCTGCAGCGAGTCCGAGCCCAGGTTGCGCTGCACGACCAGGTAGGCGGCCGCGCCTGGCGCGAGCCGTCCGAGCCAGGCCGTCAGCATCGAGTGCAAGGCCTGCTTGCCGATCCTGATCGGCGGGTTAGACCAGATCAGCTGGTAGCTGGCCGGGAGGCTGGGACTGTATAGACCAGCACTGGGGGCCGGGACGCAGCGGACGTTGACCAGCCCTGCGCTAGCCGCGTTCCCGGCACAAAGGTCGAGGGCCCGCTTATTCACGTCCACCGCCCAGATGCGGGCGCCCGGCGATCGCTTGGCGAGCGCGAGCGCGAGGGGCCCGTAGCCGGTGCCCAGGTCCAGCAAGTCGCCATCCGGCGGTGGCGGCGGCGCGGCGTCGAGCAGGAGCCGGGTTCCGGGATCCAGGCGGCCGGGCGAGAAGACTCCGGCGTCGGTGGCCAGGGCCAGGTGCATGTCGGGCAGCACCAGGTGCACAGTGCCAGGCCGGTGTGCGGCGGCGGGCTGCTCAGCGAAGTACTGGCTGTTGCTCACTGGGTGCCGTGCCGGCCAGTGCCGGGGCGATGTAGGTCCGGCTCACCCAGCGCTCGACGATGAACGTGAGCACCGGGATCGTGCCGGCCGCCAGCACGATGACCGTGCCGGGACTGGCAACCTTCATCCGGACGGCCCTGGTCATCGCGAAGGCGATCACGATGTAGATGATGTAGAGGATCCCGTGAAGGGTGCCGACGATGTTCACGGGCACGTCATTGTGGGCCCAGACCTGCAGCGGTATGCAGATGAAGACCAGGATGCACAGCATGGTCCCGGTCACGTAGGCCATCGTGCGGTAGGCGCGGACCGCTAGGCGGACCAACTGGGGACTCACCCGGAACTCCATCTGGGGACTCACCCGGAACTCCTCACTCTTGTCAGTCTTGCTCTCACCAGGCTCCGGGTCTGCTCAGGCTCATGAGCGGGTGTGCAGCTTCGCCAGGTAGGCGTTGTAGGCGGCGAGCTCGGGATCGTCGTCCGCCTCCTCGTCCAGCATTACGGCAATGTGCGCCCGGCCCGGCAACTCCTCGCCCAGCACGGACAGCCCGGATGCTGACAGCCCGCTGGTTGCGGCGCCGGTGTTTGCTGCACCGCCGGGCGTCCGGTACTCGTCGATGATCGTCTTGGCCCAGAAGACTACGCCGAAGATCGTGAAGATCGGCCACTCGAAGGTATATGCCCAGCTCAGCGCATTCCCGCCTTCGGCGCGGTGGAACTGCCAGTCGCCGAGCCAGAGCATGCCCCAGGCGGCGAACACCGCGAACGCGTGCCACGCAAGCCATCGCGGGGTGATCAGGAAGAACCACCGGGGCCTGGGCTTGGCGCTGGTCATGGTATGAGGGTAGCGCTGCTACAGACCGTAGTGGCGAGGCGGCTGCCTGGGTCAGCGCGTGATTCGCCAGAGTTTGATGGTGCCGGAGTCCCCGGCCGCCAGTGCGAACCTTGCCGCCTGGGTGCCGACAGGGGAGTAGCCGAGCTTGGCCGGCACCCGTCCGCTGGCCAGGTTCAGCACGTCGTGATGGATCTCCACGTGATCGATTTCTGGCAGGGCCAGGGCCGCCTCGGTAAGCGCGGCGGCGGCGGACGTCGCGATGCCGCGGCCGGTGAAGCCTGGATGCACCCAGTAGCCGATCTCCAGGCCGCCGTCATCGATCCGCGCCATCAGGCCGGCGCTGCCGGCCGGCTGGCCGCCGGCGAGGATGAGGTACTGAAAGGCGCTGCCCGCGGCCCAGTCGGTTTCGCAGCGCTGCATGTAGTCGCTTGCCTCGGCAAGGCCGTAGTCGCTGGTCGCCCAGGGCATCCACGGCTGCAAGTGCTCCAGCGATTCGCTGACTAGCCGGAGGCAGAGGTCGGCGTCGGCTTCGCGCCAACGGCGAAGCTGGATCGAGGCGTAAGCCAGGTGCTCGGGCGGTGTGTCCATTGGCCCGATCATGGCGGTCACCGGACAGTAAGTGCAAATAGGATTCCGTGCCGCTTCGCGAGGCGTGTCGCAATCGCCGTCTAGCGCGTCACTGCGCGTGAGGTCGCGGGCGGCCGGAGATAATCGGAGCCATGTCACTCGCTGATTGGCTGTCTGGCCGTAAATCGCATGCCGGCCGTCTGCCGGAGGGGATCGACGAGCTGCGCGGCCCGACCCGGGGCGTTATCGTCCTGCCGAGGCACCTGGCCTTTCCCGGCATGCGGGAATGCGACGTCACCGACGACACCACCCGCCGCAACATGTACGGCATTGTGCTCACTCAGGGTCAGCGCAATGACGTCGCAAGATTCTTGAACCCGCACCTGCTGCGGACCGACTGGCCGCTGATCAGGGACACGCTCGACCCGAAGCTGCGGGGCACGTGCGAGCGCCGGTTCCGGCTGGAAGGCCAGGCGGCTGCCGAGGCTTAGCAACCTGCTGGGGGAAGCCACGAGGACCGCTGCGCGCCGTGACGAGCCGGACCAGCACGATCCAGATTCCGGTCGGCGCTGTCGCTGCCAGGACTGCGGGCTTCGTGATCTGCATGGCAGCCACGACGCTTCCGACGCCGCTCTACGACCTGTACGCCAAGCGGTTCGGCTTCCATACGCTGACGATCACCGTGCTGTTCGCGGTGTACGCCGCTGGCGTTGTCGTGACGCTGGTCTTGTTCGGGCAACTGTCCGACGCCACGGGCAGGCGCCCGGTGATGCTGAGCGCGTTGGCGATCAGCGTGGTCAGCTCGCTGATCCTCGCGTCGGCCGGGGGCCTCGGCATGCTGCTCCTCGGCCGCGTTGTGTCCGGGCTGGCTGCAGGCCTGATGACCGGCACCGGCACCGCCGCTGTGATCGACCTGTTTCCACCGGGCCGGCGGGCCGCGGGCGGGACTCTCGCCGTTGCCGCCAATACCGGCGGCCTGGCCTTCGGCACGCTGTTCGCCGGCGTGCTCGCCGATCTGGCAAGCCACCCGCTCGTCACGCCGTACCTTGCGCAGGCGGTCCTCGGCGTCCTGGCTTGTGCCGCGCTGCTGGTGACGCCTGCCTACGGGCCGGCGGCCGGGCGGAGGTTCCGGTTTTCCACCCTCCGGGTGCCCGCCGCTATCCGCGGCAACTACGTTCGTGCCGTCCTGTCCGGCGGCGCGGCGTTCGCGGTCACCGGCGTGCTGACGTCCGTTTCGGCCTTGTTCCTGCTCACCGTCCTGCATGACACGAGTCACGTGCTCGCCGGCAGCGTGGTGGCGATCGTGTTCATGTTCATGGCCGGGGGCCAGCTAGCGGCCCGCCGCACGACCCCGCACCGGGCGATGCTGGCCGGCTGCGCTGGCCTCGCCCTTGCCGGGGTCGTGCTCCTGCTTGCCCTGACCTTGCACTCGCTGGCCGCATTGCTGATCGCCGCGGTCGCCCTCGGGGCCTCCGGTGGCGTGTGCCTCAACGCCGGAGTGGCCACCACGGTGGGCCAGGTGCGCCAGGATCAGCGTGGCGGCGTGTCCTCGGCGTACTTCGCCGGCTTGTACGTGTTCCTCGCCTGCCCCGCCGTCGGCGTCGGGGTGATCGCGGCACACACGAGCCTCATCACAGCGGGCGTCATTCTCTGCGTCGTGGTCATCGGGCTGGCGACTGCCATCGCCGGGCTCGAGTTCAGCGCGGGCCGCTCCACGCCGGCCGCCACGAAGTCAGCCGGGCACGGCGGCGAATAGCAGCGGGCCGCTGCATTGGTGCTGTGCGCAGTATCACGTCACTGGCAGTTACGATACGTCTCGTAGCGTATAGATTTAGAGACAAGGGACGGGCCTGTGCGGGCAACCTGTGCTGGGTGCTCGGGTAGCCATCTCGCCGCAGGCCCGTCCTCCCCGCTAAGAACGAGCACAGCCAGAGCCGGCGCTATTAGCCAACACCCGCCCCTAAGCCCCGAGAGACCCCAGGCCGTGACCCCGCCTGGGGTCTCTCGGCATCGTCAGTTGGCCGGCTGGTCGCCGCGACGGCGAGGCCCTGGGTGCCCTACTACAGTGGCGGCATGCGCAAGTACGTGATCATGGGAGTCCAGGGCAGCGGGAAGGGCACCCAGAGCGCCATGCTGGCTAGCGATCTTGATCTCGTACATATCGCCGTCGGTGACATATTCCGGTGGAACGTGCAGAATCACACCAAGCTCGGCGCTCAGGTACGGCGCACCATGGCGGCCGGCGAACTGGTCAGCGATGACCTCGCCGAGGGCGTCGTGAAGGACCGGCTTACGCAGCACGACTGGAATTACGGCTTCATCATCGACGGCTTCCCGCGGAACGAGCGCCAGGCTGAGTTCTTCCTGGAAAGCTACGACATCGACGGCGTGATCTACCTCGTGCTGCCCGATAGCGAGGTGCGGCGCCGGGTGATGGCACGCCGGCTCTGCGACGGCTGTGGCATGGACTACAACCTGATTGACAACAGCCCGCGCGAGGAAGGCCGGTGCGACGTCTGCGGCGGCAAGCTCATCCAGCGCGAGGACGACACCGAGGAGGCGCTCGCCGTCCGCCTCCGTGAGTATCACGACAAGACCAACCCGGTGCTCGATATCTTCCGCCGGAAGGAATACGTGGTCACGATCGACGCGCGTCCGGACAAGGTCGAGGTTCAGCAGGCCATCAGGGACGCGCTCAAACTGCCGTCTTACCAGGACTGACCAGCATGCGGGTCGTGGTAGCGCCTGACTCGTTCAAGGGCAGCATCAGCGCGGCCGGCGCGGCGGCCGCGCTAGCGTCCGGCTGGCTGCAGGTGCGGCCGGGCGACGAGGTAATCCAGCTTCCGCTGGCCGACGGTGGCGAGGGGACGCTGGCCGTCCTGGCCGCCGCCGCGCCGGGTGCCCGCTGGCACGAGGCTGAGGTCAGCGGCCCGGGTGATGACCGGGTGCGGGCGCCATGGCTTGAACTGGCCGGGAACGTGGCTGTCGTCGAACTTGCTGCTGCCGCCGGGCTGACTCAGCTCAGCGAGCTCAGGCCGATGACAGCGCACAGTTACGGCGTCGGCGAGCTGATCGCGGATGCGCTGGATGCGGGCACCAGGAAGATTGTGGTCGCGCTCGGCGGGTCGGCGTGCACCGACGGCGGGACGGGCGTGCTGGCCGCGCTCGGCGCCCGGTTCACCGACGCGGCCGGAGCGCTGCTGCCGCTCGGCGGCGGGGCACTCCGCAAGCTGGCGGACGTCGACCTGACCGGCCTGCGTCCGCCGCCCGAGGGCGGCGTCAGCTGCTTGACCGACGTGCGTGCGCCGCTACTCGGGCCGGCCGGCGCCGCAGCGGTGTTCGGCCCGCAGAAGGGCGCGAGTCCGGCCGAGGTAGCAGCGCTAGAGGCCGGCCTGGCCCGGCTGGCCGGCTTGCTCGGCGGTGATCCGGCCGAGGCCGGCACGGGCGCGGCGGGGGGTTGCGGTTACGGGCTTGCGGCCGCGTGGGACGCGCAACTGCTGCCGGGAGCCGCGGAACTCGCCGTGATCGCCGGGCTGCCGGGCGCGCTCGAGGGCGCTGACCTGGTCATCACCGGCGAGGGGCAGTACGACGCTAGCTCGGAGAGCGGGAAGGTTGTGGGCGCGGTCCGCGCGATAGCGGCCGCCGCCGCTCCGGCTGCGGTCCCCGTAGCCGTGGTTGCCGGGCGAGTCGCGATGGCGCCGCCGGCCGGCGTGCAGGCCGTGGAACTCGCTGCTCTGGCCGAGGGCACCCACGTGGCGCTGGCCCAGCCTGGCCGGTGGCTCGCGGAAGCCGCTGCGCTGCTGGCCGCAGCGGTGTAGCCGGCCGGCGCGGCGGCTGACCGGTCTGGCCGCGCGGCCGGGCTTGCGGGCCGGCGCCTTAGTGCGCGTTACCCTCCGCCGACCTCGTAGCCTGGGCTGGTGCGGGAGATTGTGGTGTTCAGCGGTAGCGCGCATCCGGCGCTATCAGCCGAAATATGCGCTGACCTCGGTGTGCCGCTGCACCCGGTCCGGCTCTCCAGATTCGCGAACGACTGCCTGGAAGTCCAGTTGCAGGCCAACTGCCGGGAGCGCGATGTCTACGTGATTCAGCCTTTGGGCCCGCCGGTGCAGGAGAACCTGGTCGAACTGCTGCTGATGCTGGACGCCGCGCGCGGCGCTTCTGCCGCCAGGGTGACGGCGGTGATCCCGTACTACGCCTATGCACGCTCGGACAAGAAGTCGATGCCGCGCATCTCGATCGGCGGCAGGCTTGTCGCCGACCTGCTAGCCACGGCCGGCGCGAGCCGGGTGCTGGCCATGACCCTGCACTCGCCACAGGTGCACGGGTTCTTCTCCATCCCGGTCGATCACCTCCATGCCCTGCGGGAGTTCGCGAATCACTTCAGCGGCCTGGACTTGTCCAGGGCGGTTGTCGTATCGCCCGATCTCGGCAACGCCAAGAACGCGGCGGCGCTCGCCCGGCTGCTGCAACTGCCCGTCGCGGCGGGAGCTAAGGAACGGCACAGCGACGAGCGGGTCACGATCAGCTCGATCATCGGCGACGTCGCAGGCCGGGACGTGATCGTGCTCGACGACGAGATCGCGCGTGGCACCACGATCATCGAACTGCTGGAGCGGCTGCGGGAGCAGAACGTGCGGTCGGTGCGGATCGCCTGCACGCACGGACTGTTCAGCGACGGAGCGCTCAAGCGGATCGCGGCACAGCCGCTGGTGCGGGAGATCGTCAGCACCAACACGCTGCCTGCCGCCGATGACGCGGCCGACGCCGACCTGCATGTGATCTCAATCGCGCCTGCGCTGGCCGAGGCGATCCGGCGTATTCACGAAGGCGAGTCGGTGAGCGCGCTGTTCGGGGCGAGCTGACCGGCTGCCCACGCGGCCACCTGGCTGCGCGAGCTGAAGCCGAGCTTGGCCAGGATGTTAGCGACGTGGCGGGCAGCAGTCGCCGGGCTAATACATAGCTTCGCGGCGATTTCCCGGTTGCTGAGGCCTGCCGCGAGCAATGCGACTACCTCGTGCTCACGCTGGGTCAGCGCAGTGGCTGGCCCGGCCGCTGCGGTGCCGGCGCTCCGGTGCCGGTCGCGGCGCTGCTGTTTGCGGCACTGCTGTTTGCGGCACCGCTGTTTGCGACACTGCTGTTTGCGGCAGCGACGTCAGTGTGCGCGCCCAGGGCAAGCCGCACCGCTTCAGTCGGTGTCATAGCCTCACCCTCCGCCCACAGCCTGCGGACGGCGTGCTCGCCCAGGTTCGCTGCTGCATCCAGGAAACGCTGCGTCCGTGCGCCCGGTACCGGCGGCAGGTGCGCCTGCGCCCGCAGGGCCGTCATTGCCCCTGCCAGCTGCACGCTCACCGCGGGATTGCCCTCCATCACCGATAGCCGGGCGAGCATTTCCAGGCCGCGTGCCATGCCGATCCGGCTGCCCGAGGCATAGCTCAGCCGCAGGCTTTCGGTCAGGTGCGGGCGCGCCGACACTAGGTCCCACTGGTCGAGCGCGATCCGGCCGAGGCCGGCCAGGCAGCGGGCGATCTCAGGTCTTGCATCGACTTCGCGCAGGATCGCGAGCGCCTCCAGGTAGTACTCGCGGGCGACGCCGTGCTCGCCGCGCAGCTGAGCCAGGTCGCCGAGCCCGAGCAGCGCCCGCGCTGAACCCCAGAGCTGCTGGATCTCGCGCATCACCAGCAGTGCTTCCTCGCCGAGCCGCTCCGCCGCGCTGAAGTTGCCGCGGTACCCCGCGATGGCGGCCATGGTGCCGAGGGCATAACCCTCGTTCCAGCGGTCACCGGCCGACCGCGCGACTCTCATGGCCTCGTCGGCCCGTTCTGCCGCTGCGCCGGGGCGCTCGGCATGCAGCGCGATCTCGGTCAGCAGGTTGAGTGCGGCCGCGACCCAGAACTGCTCGCCGGCCGCCCAGCAGAGCTCCAGTCCGGCGCTGGCCTGCTCGTCCGCCTGCGGCGATCCGGTCGCCATGGCTAGCTGCGCGCGGCTGATGAGTGCTCTGCCGCGCACCCATTCCGGGACCGCAGCGGTCTCCGGGAGCGCGAGGAACTTGTCGATCCAGGCCGCGCCTTCAGCGAATGTGCCATGCACGATCCAGACCAGCCGGGCCCCCGAGCAGATCCGCAGCCCTGTCTCGGCGTCGCCATCGGACAGGCAGCTGCCAAGGACCTCGTACAGGTTCGGCGCCTCGACCTCGAAGCGCCGGATCGAGTCCACCCTGGCCGACCAGGGACCGGGCTCCAAGGCCATGCCGACGGCAGCGGCCTTTTCCGTCTCGCGCAGTGTGTACTCGCGGCGCCTGCGTTCCATGACGGCGGCCTCGCCGGCCAGCGCGAGCCAGCCGACGGCGTACTCGCGCACTGTTTCTAGCAGCCGGTAGCGCGCCTCGCCAAGTACTTCTGGCTCGAGTTCAATGAGCGACTTGTCGGCGAGCGCGGTGAGGAGGTCCACGACGTCCGCCGCGGGCAGGCTGTCGTCGGCGCAGACCTGCTCCGCCATATCCAGTGACCAGCTCGGGAAAACCGACAGCCGGCGCAGCATGATCTGCTCCGGGCCGGAGAGCAAGTCATAGCTCCAGTCGAAGGTAGCGCGCAGTGTCTGCTGGCGGGCGGGCACGCTCCGGTCGGCACTGGTCAGCAGCGCGAGCCGGCGATCAAGCCGGGCCGCGATCTGATCGACGGACAGCACGCGGACCCATGCCGCGGCGAGTTCGATCGCGAGCGGCAGGCCGTCCAGCGCCTGGCAGATGGTGGCGACGGCTGCCGCGTTCGCCGGGCCGAGCGTGAAAGCAGGCGTAGCGGCGGCGGCCCGCGTCGCGAAGAGCCGGATCGCGTCGAAGTCGCGAAGCTCGGCCAGGCCGTCGGAATCCCCGGGCGGCGGTACTGCGTCCGGAAGGGTCAGCGGCGGCACCTGCCATATGGCCTCGGCCGCAACCCGGAGAGGTTCGCGGCTAGTGCAGACCATCTGCAAGCCCGGCGAGCTGGCCAGCAGGTGCTTGCACACGGCCGCGCAAGTGTTCACCAGGTGCTCGCAGTTGTCCAGCACGAGAATTGCCCGACGGTGCCGAAGCGAGTCGGCCAGCGTGTCGAGCAGCGGCCTGCCCCGTTCTTCGTGCACGCCAACGGCTGCGGCTACCCTGGCGACAACGTGCTCGGGGTGGCGGACGTCGCCTAGCTCCACGAACCAGGCGCCATCGGGGAACTCGGGTGCAATCGCAGCCAGTAGCCGCAATGCCAGCCTCGTCTTGCCGATGCCGCCTGCGCCGCACAGCGTTACGGCGCGCATCGCGCGCATCAGCTCACGCAGTTCGTTGATCTCTGACGTGCGGCCAACGAAACTGCTGAACTCCTCCGGCCTGTAGGCAAGGTCACGCATGGTCATCTTCGATCCGGACGCTGGCTGGGTCAGCGTGCTATGGGACGCTGCAGCCACGACTTACCGAGGCCACGATCTACCGTAACGCCGATCTAGGCACGGCCCCCGATAGATGCCCGCTACTCGCCTGTAGTTAACCGAATGCGCGCGCCAGGCTGCTGATCTCCCGCGATACCGTGCGCCGGCGCGGGCGCCGGCCGCGAGATCGTGACGCGGCCGGTCCCCGCCTGCGGGCTACGCGCGCGTTTCGGTCAGCGGTCCAGAGCCTGCGGACTCCAGGTCGAGCAGGAACCGCTTGCGGTCAAGCCCGCCGCCGTAGCCCGTCAGGCTGCCGTCTGAGCCGATGACCCGGTGGCACGGAATGACCACCGCGATCGGGTTCTTGCCATTCGCCAGGCCCACCGCGCGGACTGCCGATGCCCGGCCGATCTTCTCGGCGAGCTGGGCGTAGGACCAGGTCTGGCCGTACGGAATCGTTCGCAGCGCAGCCCAGACGTGGCTCTGGAAGTTGGTGCCAGCTGGGGCGAGAGGCAGGTCGAACGCAGTGAGCTGCCCGGCAAAGTAGTCGGCGAGCTGGCGGGCGGCGGCGGCGAATGGCGCGGCGCCCGGGTCGCCGAGCGAGCCGAGCGACTCGTCGTCCGGCCGGTGCCGCTGCGAGTCGAGGTACAAGGCGACTAGCTGGCCGGCTTCGGCTACGAGGGTGAGCGGCCCGATCGGGCTGGGCAGGATGGCGTGCACGCGAACGGCTGAGCTGATCATGTGTCCTCCTTAGTTGTCAGGTGGCAGCGGCCGGAAGCCTGTTGATGGCGTGGTCACCAGTCGCCCACAGGTACTGCACGGCATACGAGCGCCACGGGCGCCATGACGCAGCCCGGCTGGTCAGCGCGGCCGACGTGGCGGGCAGCCCCGCGTGCCTGGCGGCCGCGCGCACGCCCAGGTCGGACGCGGGGAAGGCGTCAGGGTCGCCGAGGGCTCGCATGGCGATCGTCTCGACGGTCCACGGGCCTACCCCCGGAAGTCCCGCCAGCCGCAGGCGCGCTTCGTGCCAGTCGCCGCCCACGCTGAGGTCGATCCGCCCGCTCGCGAGCGCTCCGGCGAGCGCGGCGAAGGACTCGCGCCTGGACTGCGGCATGGCGAGCCCCGCCGGGTCGGCCGCTGCCAGCACGGCGGCGGCCGGAAATAGCCGGCTGAGCCCGCCGCCCGGATCATCGACTGGCTCGCCGAGCGCCGCGGCCAGCCGGCCAGCGTGGGTCCGTCCTGCCGCGGTGGACACCTGCTGGCCGAGCACGGCGCGGAGCGCGAACTCGTGCGGATCGACGGTGCGCGGCACCCGCCGGCCGGGGGCCTTGCGGACGAGCGGGGCCAGTACCTCGTCACCGGATAGCAGGTCGTCGACAGCTACCGGATCGGCATCCAGGTCGAGCAGGCGGCGGCACCTGCTAATCGCGCTGGCCAGGTCACGCAGGTCAGTAAGCGCCAGCTGGCAGCTGACATGGTCGGGCTCCGGCCGCAGCGACACTATCCCGTGGCCATGCGGCAGGCGCAGCGTCCGGCGGTACGCGCCGTCCCGCCATTCCTCGACTCCCGGCACGGCCGTGGCGGCCAGGTGACCGAACAAGTTGTCTGGCTGCAGCGGAGCCCGGAACGGCAGCCGCAGCGAGAGCGACCCGGTGCCGGCTTGCCCGCGGCTGGCACGTTCACGGAGCTGGCTAGGGGACAGTGCGAACACTTCGCGGACTGTGTCGTTGAAGGTGCGGATGCTCGCGAATCCGGCTGCGAACGCGACATCACCCATGGGCAGCGCGGTCGTCTCGATCAGCAGACGGGCCGTCTGCGCGCGCTGGGCCCTGGCTAGCGCAAGCGGCCCGGCCCCGAGCTCGGCTAGTAGCTGCCGCTCAACCTGGCGGACGCTGTAGCCGAGGCGCCGGGCGAGAGCCGGCACGCCGCCGGTGTCCATGACGCCGTCAGCGATCAGCCGCATTGCCCTTGCCACGACGTCCGCGCGGACGTCCCACTCCGGTGAGCCAGGGCTGGCGTCCGGCCGGCAGCGCTTACAGGCACGAAAGCCGGCCTGCTGTGCCGCGGCGGCGCTGGGGAAAAAGCGCATGTTTTCCGGCTTGGGCGGCACTACCGGGCAGCTAGGCCTGCAGTAAATGCCAGTCGTCAGCACAGCAGTGAAGAACCAGCCATCAAAGCGCCCGTCCTTAGACTGGACGGCGCGGATGCAGCGCTCTCGGTCGGCGTCGATCCGGTCTTCGGTCATGCAGTCAAGCATTAGCGAGCCACCACCATGTTGGCTAGCGAATTTCCGACACAGCCTGTGTAACAAGGCACGTACTGAGGATGGTGTCGGAAATCCGCTAGGTCTCGAAGCGTACGTTGGCTGCCCATCTATGCGACGCCGCGACTGGCCCAGGCCGTTGACGTGCGCTTAGCCCTGGCGGATAATTGGTCTATAGATCAGTCCTTTGGTCCTCCGGTTTCGGACACGGCGGTGGCGCCAGTGATTGAGCCTGCGGTGAGCGAGCCGTTCGGCACGCTGCTCACGCCGATCACGCTGCGCACGGCGGGCGAGCGAATAGCCGAGCGGATCGTTACCGCGATCGCGCTTGGCGAATTCGTGCCGGACCAGCGGCTGCCAACCGAGCGCGAACTCGCCAGCATGCTCGAGGTGAGCCGCACTACCGTTCGCGAGGCGCTGCAGCGACTGCAGGCTTCCGGATACGTGACAACCAGGCGGGGTCGCGGCGGGGGCACTTTCGTGCGCGCCGACCGGGGCCCGGACTTCGACGACATGATCGCGCGGACGCTCGAGCCGGTCTGGGCTGACCTGACGCAGCTACTGGACTTCCGGCTCCTTGTCGAGCAGCTGATCGCACGGACTGCGGCGCAGCGGCGAGACGAGCGCGACATCGGACGCATCCGGCGGGCGGTGGAGGACTACTCGGACGCCGCCGATCGCGACGAGTCCCGGCGGGCTGATCACGCACTGCACCAGGCAATCGCGCAAGCGACACACAATGCGCGACTAGCGGAACTGAGCGCGCAAAGCCGGCGTGAAGTCAGTCTCGGCTTCGACGCCGAGCCTTACACCCCGGAAGTCAGGCGCAGGGCGCTGCACCAGCATCCGTCGCTCGCAACGGCGGTCATAGCTGGCGACGCCGAGGCCGCCGCGCAATCTGCCGCAGAGCATTTCTCCCTGACCGAGGACATGATCCGCGAGCTGCATGCCCGAATCCGACTTCGAGCCGAAAGGGACCCTGAATGACCATAGCGACAGTTAACGGGATCGAGCTGAATTACCGGTTGGACGGCGATGGCGAGCAGACCATCGTCCTGATCAACGGACTTGCGGACGACCTGACCACCTGGGAGCTCCAGGTGGCTGACTTCGTTGCGGCTGGCTACCGCGTCCTGCGGTTCGACAACCGCGGTGTCGGGGCGAGCGCCAAGCCTGCTGGCCCGTACACGAGCAAGCTGCTCGCCGACGACGCGAAGGCGCTCGTCGATTCGCTCGGCATCACCGACTTCCACCTTATGGGTGTCTCGATGGGCGGCATGATCGCCCAGGAGTACGCCCTCAGCTACGGCGGCGATCTGCGTTCCGTCACCTTCTCCTGCACGTACGCCGCACCAGGTCCGTTCTGCTCCCGGATGTTCGCCATGTGGGCAGACATGGCGCCGGTGCTAGGCGTGCCGTTCGTCATGCGAGACGTCACGCTGTGGGCATTCACGGTCCCGTTCTTCGAAGAGCGGGGCAGCGAGCTCGCTGAATTCGAGCGAGCGATGCGTTACCTGGATCAGCCGGTGCACGCCTACCTGGCGCAGCTCGCCGTCATCCAAGATCACGACACCACCAGCAGGCTCGGCCAGATCTCCGTGCCGACCCTGGTTCTGGCCGGCGAGGAAGACATCCTCATCCCGGTCTCGCTGTCTCGCCGTATCCACGACGCGATACCCGGCTCGGAGTGGGCCACCACCAAGGGCGGCCACGGCTGCTGCTGGGAGCACCCCGCCGAGTTCAACAAGACCTTTCTTGACTTCGTCCGACGGCACGGAAAGGGCTAGCGATGGCCACCACAACAGAACAATCCAGCCAAGCGCTGGAACGCGGCCAGCTCGGCCTGTTCGGCGTCATCATGCCAGGCGTTGCGCAAGTGGCGCCGGCCTTCAACCTGTTCTTCACTACCGGCGTCATGGTCGGGCTGGCCGGCGCGTCGGCGCCGCTGATCTTCTTGATCAGCATGGTCGGGATGGTCGCGACGGCGAGCAGCCTGGCCCAGTTCGCCGGCGTTTACCCGAGTGCCGGGTCGTTCATCACCTACATCACCCGGGCGATCGGAACCAAGGTAGCGGTGGCGATCGGCGTGATCACGATTCTCGGGTACATCATCGCGTTCGGCGGCATCTACATCTTCGTCGGCAGTTACATCGTGCAGAACGTGTTCGGCGATCCGCATATCTGGGGGATCACTCAGCTGACCACGATAGTGTACGGCGCCCTGGTGGTAGCTCCCGTCGTCGTCGGGCTGAAGTTCGGCGTCCGGATTACGGTCGTGCTTTATGTCTTCGAGGTGCTGCTGCTTCTCGCGATGAGCCTGACCATCCTGGTCCGCGGCGGCGCCAGCGGATTGTCTGGCACGCCGTTCAGCTGGCCGAGCGGCCACTCGTCCGATGTCCTGCTTGCGTTCAGTCTCGCAGTCCTGGCATTCGGCGGATTCGAAGCGGCGGCTCCGCTCGCAGAGGAAACCCGCAATCCGCGGCGCGCCGTCCCGGTCGCCGTGATCGGCGCGGTCGTCATCAGCGGCATCATTTACGTGCTTGGTTCATACGCGCTCGTCACGGCATTCGGCATCGGGCACGCGGGCACGCTCGCCGCCGATCCCAACCCCTTCCACACCGCAGCCAAGGCTTTCATCCCGTTCGTCGCGCCGCTTGTCACCTGGATCTTCCTGTCCAGCGTGACGAGTTCCTATGTCGCCGCGAACACGCAGACCTCGCGGGTGATCTTCGCCGGCGCGCGCGGCGGACTATGGAGCGGCGCGCTCGCCGCGATCAACCCGCGGTTCCGCACGCCGGCCGTGGCAGCGGTGGCATTCGTCGCGCCGAGCATCCTGATCGGCGTGGTAGCGACCGCGTTCACCACCCCTGCATCTGCCTCCGGATTCCTCGGCACCTACGGCATCCTGGGACTGATCATCATGTACCTGATGGCCAACGTAGCGCTGGTGGTGGAATGGGCGAGATTCCGGGCGCGCGGCATCCGCAAGAACGTATGGCTCTGGGTGGTCGTGCCGGTCATCGGCGTCGCGGTGCTGGCCGTCCCCGTATGGGGAGACCTGCGGCCGGGCCAGCCGAGCCCGTACAACATTCTGCCGTGGCTGACGCTCGGCCTGATCGCCGTCGGCATCGCCTACGCGCTGATACTCGGCATCGCGCGGCCGGAAGCGCTGGAACGGGCGCCCGCCCTGCTGGAAGGCGACGAGAGCCTTGCTACCGACCCGCTCGCGCTCCCGGCACCCTGACAAAAGTACGCAAAGTGCATGTCGAACGGCGGAGGCAGCCGACTTAGCATCCGAATAAGCCCTTCCGCGGTGACCTTATGGGCCGTTATGCCCGATCCGTGATGGCACTAACGGATGCTAAGTCGCTGGACGGAGTCCGTCCGGGTCGACTACGACCTGGACGTCGTCCTGGACTCCGTAGCGCAGCAGACCGGTAGTGTCAATCGATTTTCGCGTTCGGCAAAGTTGCGCAGTGCGAAAGTTTCGGTATGCTAAGTACCGTGACTTTCGCGCAACCGCTGACAAGCTCGGTCGAGCAGCTTGCCCGGTGTCCGGTGGCACCGTCGGATGAGCCGTCGGGACTGCGCGAGCGCAAGAAGGTCGCGACCCGGCAAGCGCTCAGCGAAGCAGCGATGCGGCTTGCGGTCGAGCGCGGACTGGACAATGTCCTGGTCGAGGACATCGCCGAGGCAGCGGGAGTCTCGACCCGCACGTTCAACAACTACTTCGCCAGCAAGTACGAGGCGATCTGCGCGCTGCAGCAGGACCGCGCTATCCGGGTCGGCAAAGCGCTGCGCTCCCGGCCTCCGGGCGAGCCGCTCTGGGAATCCATTACACAGGCCGTGTCCTCGCAGTTCGGACCGGCGCCCATTGATGGCGGGCCAGCAGGGCAGTCGCAAAAGGAATGGATAGCCGGGATCCGGCTAGTCGTCACCTCTCCCGCCCTCGTTGGCGAGTACCTCAAGGTCCAGGGCCTGGTGCAGTATCACCTTGCCGCAGCGATGGCCGAGCGGATCGGGACGAGCCTGGACACCGACATGTTCCCGCGGATCTTGGCCGGCGCCGTCTCGGCGGCGATGCAGGCGGCCATGGAGCGCTGGCTGCGTTCCGACCCGCCGGTGCCGCTCGCGCCGCTGATGCGGCAGGCGCTGTGCCAGCTTGCCGAGGGAATGCTGCACGTCCTTCCCGCCGAGTCCGGACTCAACGATTCCGGCTAGAAATCTGCGGCCAGCCAGGCCGCGGAGACCGTGAACAACCCCGTTCCCGCCCTCGTCTTTTCTATCCCCGATATTCCGAGAGAGTCCCGGTGCTGATCCGACTGCTGCGCGAGTACCTGCGCCCGTACCGCAAGCCGCTGTCCCTGGTGCTGCTGCTCCAGCTAGCGCAGACGCTGGCGACGCTGTACCTGCCCACGCTCAACGCCGACATCATCGACAAGGGCGTGATCGCCCGCAACACGCATTACATCCTCAGCACCGGCGGGGTGATGCTGGCGATCACGCTAGTGCAGATTGCGTGCGCGGTCGGCGCGGTGTACTTCGGGGCAAGGACCGCTATGGCGCTTGGCCGCGACGTACGGCACCGGATCTTCAGCCACGTGCTCAAGTTTTCCGACCGGGAGGTCAACCACCTCGGCACGGCATCGCTCATCACCCGCACGACCAACGATGTCCAGCAGGTCCAGATGCTGGCGATCATGACGTTCACGCTGCTGCTGTCCGCGCCGATCATGTGCATCGGCGGCATCATCCTGGCGCTCAACCTGGACGTGCGGCTGTCCTCGTTGCTACTGGTCGCCGTGCCGCTGCTCGGCGTCATCGTGTCGCTGATCATCGCCAGGATGCGGCCGCTGTTCCGGCAGATGCAGGAGCGGCTGGACAACATCAACCGGGTGCTTCGCGAGCAGATCACCGGCGTCCGGGTTATCCGGGCGTTCGTGCGCGACCCGCAGGAGCGGGACCGGTTCGGGGGGGCCAGCACCCAGCTATTCGAGTCACAGCTCGGGGCGGGCAAGCTGATGGCGCTGATGTTCCCGTCGGTCATGCTGGTGCTGAACCTGTCGACTGTGGCAGTCGTCTGGTTCGGCGGGCACCTCATCGCCGACGGCAGCTTGCAGATCGGGTCGCTGACCGCGTTCATCACCTACCTGGCCCAGATCCTTATGTCGGTGATGATGGCTACCTTCATGTTCATGCTTGTGCCGCGTGCTGAGGTCAGCGCGGAGCGGATCATGGAGGTTACCGACACTGAGCCGGACATCTCCGCTCCGGTCCGCCCGCAGCGCGCGGCCGGGCCGGCCGGTCGGCTGGAGCTACGCGCCGCCGAGTTCCGGTATCCAGGCGCCGAGCAGCCGGTCCTGCGCGACATCTCGTTCACGGCGCTGCCCGGCCAGACCACGGCAATCATCGGCGGGACCGGCAGCGGCAAGACCACCCTGGTCAACCTGATCCCGCGGCTCATCGATGTAACCGGTGGAGCGGTGCTCATCAGCGGCGTCGACGTGCGCGAACTGGACCCGGCGGTGCTGTCCGCGGCGGTCGGTCTGGTGCCGCAGAAGCCGTACCTGTTCTCCGGCACGGTGGCGACCAACCTGCGCTACGGCAACCAGCAGGCGACCGACGACGAACTGTGGCGCGCACTGGAGATCGCTCAGGCCCGCGACTTTGTCGAGCGGATGCCCGGCATGCTGGACGCCCAGATCGCCCAGGGCGGGACGAACGTGTCCGGCGGGCAGCGGCAGCGCCTGGCGATCGCCAGGGCGCTAGTCCACAAGCCGCAGATCTACTTGTTCGATGACTCTTTCTCCGCGCTGGACTACGCAACCGACGCGCGACTGCGGTCCGCCCTGGCGACGGAGGTGACCGACGCCACCGTGATCATCGTGGCACAGCGGGTCAGTACCATCCGACAGGCTGACCAGATCCTGGTGCTGGACGCCGGCCAGATCGTCGCGCGCGGCACTCACAGCGAGCTGATGGCCTCGAGCGAAACCTACCGGGAGATCGTGCTTTCCCAACTGACAGAGCAGGAGGCCGCAGCGTGAGCGGGGGACCGAAGCCAGAAAGGGCAGGGGACGGGCCGGCCGCACCCGGGCCAGAGACCGACTCCGGAGCTGAAGCCGGCCAGGCTCTTGGGACGGGGGAGCGGGCCACGCCCAAGCGCGGTCCCGGGCCGGCCGCCACGATGGGCGGCCCCGCGCGCTTCATGGGCGGCATGTCCACGGAGAAGGCGCTGGACTTCAAGGGCTCGAGCAAGCGCCTGTTCCGCTTGCTCCTCCCGTACCGGCTGCTGATGATCCTCGCGCTGGCCTTCGCGGTTATCAGCGTCACTCTCGCGGTACTCGGCCCGCGGATGCTCGGCGAGGCGATCAACGTCATCTTCGACGGGTTCACTTCGCACCACGGCACCGACTTCAACCACGTCGGGCAGATCCTGGCGGTCGTGGTCGCGCTGAACGTCGGCAGTTCGGTGTGCGCGCTGTTCCAGGGCCGGCTGACGGCCACGATGGTGGCGCGGGCGGTGTTCTCGCTGCGCGAGGAGGTTCAGGCAAAGCTGTCGCGGCTGCCGCTGCGTTACTTCGACCGGCAGTCGCGCGGCGAGATCCTCAGCCGCGTCACGAACGACATCGACAACCTGCAGCAGTCCGTGCAGCAGACACTGAGCCAGCTCGTTACCTCGCTCCTCACGATTGTCGGTGTGCTGACGCTGATGTTCGTCGTCTCCTGGGAGCTGGCCCTGATCGCTCTGGTCACGGTGCCGGCTTCGGCGGTGGCGATGCGCAAGATCGCCAAGCGCGCGCAGCCGCAGTTCATCAACCAGTGGAAGTTCACCGGCAAGCTGAACGGCCACATCGAGGAGATGTATACCGGTCACGCGCTGGTGGCCGCGTTCGGGCAGCGAGAGAAGGCGCTGCAGACCTTCACCGAGCAGAACGAGGCACTGTTCAACGCTAGCTACCGGGCGCAGTTCATCTCCGGCACGATCCAGCCGGTGATGATGTTCGTCTCGAACCTGAACTACGTGCTCGTGGCCGTCGTCGGCGGGCTGCTGATAGCGGGCGGGTCGATCACGCTCGGCGCGGTCACGGCCTTCATCCAGTACTCCCGGCAGTTCAGCCAGCCGCTCACCCAGGTCGCGAGCATGGCCAACCTGCTGCAGTCGAGCGTGGCATCCGCCGAGCGAGTGTTCGCGCTGCTGGACTCGCCGGAGCAGGAAGCAGATGCCGCTGAGCCCGCCCGGCCCGCGGGTGTGCGCGGCAAGGTCGAGTTCGACGACGTGTCGTTCCGGTACTCGCCGGACCGGCCGCTGATCGAGCACGTTTCGCTGACCGTCGAGCCGGGCCAGACCGTCGCTATCGTAGGCCCGACCGGGGCCGGCAAGACGACTCTGGTCAACCTGCTGATGCGGTTCTACGAGATCGACTCAGGCAAGATCCTTCTCGATGGCGTCGACACGGCCGCAATGAGCCGCGACGAGCTGCGCGGGCTGACCGGCATGGTTCTGCAGGACGCGTGGCTGTTCGGTGGCACAATCGAGGAGAACATCGCCTATGGCTCGTTCGGCGCCAGCCATGACCAGGTGATCGAGGCCGCCAGGGCGACCTACGTCGACCGGTTCGTGCGGACGCTGCCGGCCGGTTACCAGACCGTGCTTGATGACGACGGCACCAATGTCAGCGCGGGGGAGCGGCAGCTGATCACGATTGCCCGGGCGTTCCTTGCCAGGCCTGCTGTGCTCATCCTTGATGAGGCGACCAGCTCGGTCGACACTAGGACCGAGGTACTGATCCAGCGTGCGATGGCGTCTCTGCGCAAGGGTCGCACGAGCTTCGTGATCGCCCACCGGCTGTCGACCATCCGCGACGCCGACGTGATCCTGGTGATGGAGCAAGGCCAGATCGTCGAGCAGGGAACGCACACTGAGCTGCTGGCGGCAGGCGGCGCGT
>DATMMA010000111.1:0-5610 GCA_035570295.1 Streptosporangiaceae bacterium | reverse complement strand
CGGATCGGCCAGCCGCGGCATCGCCCGGTACAAGCCCGCGAACGCCTCCTGCACCACGTCCTCGGCCGTCGGCCGGTCGCCGGTCAGCACCAGCGCCATGCCGACGAGCCCCAGCCGGTGCAGCCGGTACAGCTCGGTCACAACCTGCTCGGCTGACTCATCCGCAACAGCCGGCATAGCTTCGGTCACGGTCGGCGGTCCTTCCCGGTCGCGTGCTGAGGGGCAGAGACACTACTAAAGAGATTCCGCCGACGGCCAACTCCTGAGAGCCCACCCCGACTTTCTTGTCCGCGGTCAAGCGCGCAGCCGGGCCGCGGCGTCGCACAGGGTTATCGAGGTCCAGGTTCCTTACCGGATCGCGCCAGCGTGAGATTGACTCCTCGGCCGGTCGTTCCACCCGCGTTATCCTGACTCTGTGCCAACTGCAGGCGAGTCCATCGCCAGCCGCGCGGCAACTGCCGCCGCGCGGACGGTAGCGGCGGGGACCGCCCGGATTCTCGCCGCGTGGTCCACGGGCTCACCGCTGCCCGAGGCGGCGGACAGGCGCTGCGAGGGGGTGGCCGACTTGGCAGCCCGGCGCGCCAGCGTGCTGCAGTCGCTGTTCTTCACCGAAGGCTTCACGGCGAAAGTCATGGAGGACAGCCACGGCGACCCAGGCCTCCTCGAGCGCATCGAGCACGCTGAGATGATTTACGACGGTGCGAACGCTTACAACCGGGTAGCCGACCGCTGGACGGGCTTCTTCCTCGTCGATCCGAGCGGTCCGCGCGGGATGAGTGACCCGCTGTGGCCCTTGGACGCCCTGTTCGGTGCAAGCGGCGATACGGTACAGATCGGCTCGGAGGCCGTGCGCGGTGTGCCGGTGACGCGCTGCCGCCTCACCGTCGACCTGGCTCGAGCGGACGCGGCGCTGCCGGCGGGCGTGAGCGTGCCTTCGGGGCCGTATCGTTCGCTAGCCGCGCTGCCTGCCGAGGTGTGGCTGGATGCGGCTGGCTTGGCTCGCCGCATCTCGGTGTGCTCCGAGCCGACGGACGCCGCGGACAAGCAGGTCTGGTCGATCGCTGAGCTGTGGGACTTCGGGGTGGCTGTCGACATCACGCCTCCTCGCCCCGACGAGGTCCTGCCGCCGGCAGAGGCCTATCGCCTAGCGGACGAAGGTGCCACCGGACCAGGTGCCTGATCCAGCCGGCACCCTGCCGCTAGCGCCCACTGGTGAGCGGTCGGTGGTCGGCGATAGCGCTCGTCCAGATGGTCGGCCATGTCCGTCCGCAGTCGGGCTGTGACGTGCGCGTAGCGCTTGATCATCGCGGCGTTGGACCAGTCCATAAACCAGTCGCCCTCCCGCAGCATGAACGCGGAAGGTCCCGCACGCTCCTGTCGGAGTGGTGCGGGACCTTCCTCAGGCTCGCGCCTGTCGTGACCTGCTGATCTGCCTAGCTGCGCCCGAAATCGCGAGCCAGCATGGCAAGGTCAGGCGTGCCGAGGCCGGAACCGACGTTGTAAATGTGGCCCGGCGTGCCGGTGTAGAACAGGTTGGTGTTGTTGGCGCTCGCCGAGTCCAGCGGGGTGAACGGGGAACTGTGCTGGAGGGCGAACGCGTAGATGGACGGGTTCCAGAATCCGACCCGGTGACCGAGCTGGGAGTCGATCAGCGCCGTCGATCCGTTCAGCTGCGGTGCGACGAAGCTGGTGCCGCCCCAGCCATCCTCGACCGTGGCCGGCTGGTCGCCGAAGGTGAAGTACTCCTCATAGCCGGTGAACGGGTCAGCGTCTGCCGAGACATCCGGCGTGGCCCGCCCGGTGCCGCTGCCGGTGATGACCGACGGCGTCGGGTTGACGCTCCACTGAGTCGGCTCGGTCAGGCCGGGTGCGACCGTCTCCGGGTTGGTCGGGGTCAGGTACTCAGCGGCACTGAACTTGTGCGCGCTCGGCACGAGCTGCTGGTACAGCGGCGTGCTCTCCATGGTGCTGAAACCGCCGCCGCCGCCGAGCGGCTCCGTGACCGCGAACGCGCCCTCTGACGGTGCGCCGAAGTCAGCGAAGTGCGGCCACAGCCAGTCCCAGCCCCAGGTGCGCTCAGTGGGGATGGTCGCCGAGTCAGTCGCGGTCAGCGGGATCGTGCCCGGCAGGGTGGTGCCGCCGGCCGCGGTGATCCAGGGGCTGCTGTCCGGATTGCCGGCCGACAGGTTGGTGGTGCCCAGGTCCTCGGCCGCGGTGTAGGCACCGAAGTCGCCGGCTGACAGGAATCCGCTCTGGCCCTGGTCTGCCATCTCAAGGAATGCCTCGTCGAAGCTGATCGCGTAAGTGGAGGACTCCATGCCTGAAGCTACCGACGCCTGGATCTGGGTTTCCGACTCGCCCCAGCTGGCTGACACCGAGTCGGCGATGTTCTGGCTGGCGGCGGCGAAGAAGGCGTCGACGAAGCCGAAGTCGGTGTTCGGCGCCTGGTATACGACGATGTTCGCGTCCGGGGCGAGCGCACCGGACTGCTCGACGTCCAGGGTGGTCTCGCCAGAGCCTGAAGCATCGCTGACCGGCCCGGACCCGCCATCGACGTTGTCCAGGCTGATCCGGTTGGCCTTAGTGCTGATGCCCAGGACGTTGCTCCAGAAGAACTCAGGCGTTGCAGGGTCAACGCTGGCCAGCGTGACAATGCCGATCGTCGCGCCGGCGCCGGTGGCGCCCTCCTTGTACAGCGGGCTGAGGTTGTACTGGCTGGCGAAGTCCTCCGGCGTCAGGCTGCCGGTCTGGACAGCGCTCGGCCGCACGCCAGCGCTGAGCTGCGGGGTGTGCGCAGCGTCGCTGGCGAAGGTCGGGTAGCTGGTCAGGCCGAGGATCGACAGCACGAAGCTGGCGAGGTTGGCCGGCAGCAGCGCGGAGTCCGTGGTGCCGTGGATGGTCATCGCCGGGCGCCCGGCCATGCCGTGCCTCGCGGGAACAGCGGGGACGTTGTACTGGTTCTGCTGGACAGACAGGGCTTTGTCGAACGCGCCGGCGGTGCCGGTAGCTGTGACGTCCAGGCCGTCAGCGTCTGAGGTGCTTGATAGGCCGAACGACGACAGGTAGCTCCGCAGCGCGGAGATGTTCGAGTCCGGCTGGCCGAAGCCGCTGGCGAACTGGCGGACGCTCTGATAGCCGGACGGCATCCCCGCTTCCACGTTTGCCTCGAGCTGGCTGAGATTCCGCGCCTTCAGGATGAAGGAGACAGTCTCAGGCGTGCTCGCCGGGGTCCGGCCGAAGACTCTTGCGTTCTTCAGCGCGGCGGTCCCGATGCCCTGTGGCACCGCGACCTTGGTTGCGGAGGGCGGGTGTGTCGCGCCGCTGGCTGGCGCTGCCACGCCAATCAGCATCAGCGATCCGGCTGCGCCGGCGGCGAGTACTACGCCTGACCGGCGCTGCCTTGCCCACTGGAAGAGCTTCAATTCACGTGCCTCCCTCTAGTACCGTTCACCCGGGGAACGCCGGGTGACGGTCGTACCTACAGCCGCCGCCCGAGGGGCCCCACCGCATCGCGGCGACCAGGGGCTATGGATACAACCTAAAGGCAAATAGTTAGATACGTTAATAAACGTAGAGTAATTTGTATATTACGGGAGGTAATTGGCGCTGATCACGGCGATCTCCGTGCACCAGCTGCCTTGTCCGGGGAACTGCGAGCCCCGCGTTAGACCATTCGCCGCCGATCTCAATGCTGGCTGAGCCAGAGCGCTGACACCGGGTCAACCATTCGGGCAAGGGCTAGGGCTGCTCGGCTCCACCAATAGCCGTCGGGTCCGCCGAACGGCATGCGAGCCGGTCGGCTTAGTCGTGTTCCCCGAGGCCGGGGTCGGCCCCAAAGTCCCGGCTACTCCCCGGTGGCGCCGTCAATTCGCTCGCGTAGCAGGTCGGCGTGACCGAGGTGACGGGCATATTCCTTGATCAGGTACTGATAAAACCAGCGCAGTCTGTACGAGTTCGTCTTGCCGAACGTGTCTTCGAGCTGGTGGGATGCCATGATCTGACCGGTGCGAGCGCAGTGCTCGCGAAAGGTCTCCAGATCGGTCGCGGCGTCGGCCGCGGTCACCGCTTCAAAATCGCCATCCTCGTTGTCGTCGGTGCAGTAGAGCAAGCTGATGCTCCAATCGGAGAGCCGGTGCCCGTAGACGCGTTCCATCTCGGTCATGTGCCGGACCAGGCCGAGCAGTGACATCGGTGACGGCTGGCACGAGCGGGTGACGAGCTGCTCACCGGACAGGCCTTCGCATTTAGCCAGCAGTGTCGCCCGGTAGTAGTCGAGCCATTCGTCTAGCAGGGCGCGCTCGTCACAGAGCCCTTCCGGCACTGTCCGTTCGGTCATTCTGATCTCCTAGCCGCCGTTCACGGCATCAGGAAGAACATTGCGCTTACGAAGCGCGGTGAGACTTGTACCTCGCGATGCCCGCGATCGGAGTTGCCTGCGCCCATCCGTAGACCAGGCCCACTGCCACGGCACAGAGGAGCCCAACTATGGCCATCACCAGTGGTCCTCGCCATAGTGAATAGCCGCCGGTCCTCCTGATTTGGACCCTCCTCAGGGCCTAGGCGTGTCCTCCAAAGTCGGGGTCGTCCTCATAGTCCTCGTCGTCGTCCCCGAGGTCCTGAAACCGCGGCGCCAGCAGCCGGAACGGTCGCGACCACAGCACTACGCCGGTGAAGGCTAGCGCGGTCGCCGTGATTGCCAGCCCGGGCACTTCCAGGAAGAACCAGGTACCGGGCCGCGTATGGCTGCCCGCGGCGCCTTCCAGGCTGATCACGCCCAGCAAGAACGCGGCAGCCAGCACTACGGCCGCGGTCTGTACCACCTGACGCGCCCGTTCCGTCAGACCGCCGCAGAACGCCACGAGGACGACTGCCAGTGCCGGCATTACCTGGACACCGAAGTTGATGAACTGGGGGGCGACGGCCGACGCTCGGAGCGCGAAGGCACTGACGGGCGCTGGACCGGGGCCAACAGGGCCGGGTGCTGGACTGGAACCGACAGGGACGGGCGCTGCACTGGAAACAGCAGGGGCTGGAATGGCAACCGGAATCTTGGCACCGGCCAGGTTGAAGAGCTGGCATGCGCTAACCAGCACGATGATCGCCGCGAGGGCTAGCAGCGTCCACGCAAGCGGCTCGCGGACCCAGCGCACGCTGTCCCACGCATGTGCCGTCTCAGACGTTTCATCGCGCTGCTGATCATCCACGCCTAACCTCGCTGCGCCGGGATGGTCCTGCGATAGAACCATCAGCATCCCGGCAGAGGCCGCGATGACAGAACCTGCCTCAGCTGGGCTGGACTAGAATGCGCCGGGGCCGGCCGGCGCGGTTCCTACTTTGCAAAAAGCTTACGAACTATCCGCTTGATCGCCTTCTCGTCATACAGCCTGCCGGCGGCAGCGTGCCCAGGAAGGGCAGCCCTGCAGCCAGCCGGCGGAAGCGCCAGAAATCGGGTTGCCGGTCCCAGCAGTTTGGGCCAGCATGCTCGGGTGACCTGGACAGCGCCCGAGATAACCCGTACCGACCCGTCGAACATCGCCGACGAGCGGACCGCCCTGCAAGACTGGCTCGATTTTCACCGCGCGACGCTGCGATGGAAGTGCGCAGGGCTCA
>DATMMA010000110.1:0-12758 GCA_035570295.1 Streptosporangiaceae bacterium | reverse complement strand
CGCGGCCCGGGCCAACCTTGGTGACGATGACCAGATCGTCCGGGTAAGGCGCAAGCGCGGTGTTGATCAACTCGTTGGCCGAGCGAAGCGCGGAGAAATAGAAGGCGGCCGTATCGATGTGGTTGACCCCGAGCTCGACCGCACGGCGCAGCGTCGTGATGGCTCGGCCGCGGTCGCTCGGCGCGGCATCCTCGGCAAAGGCGGGACCGTCCTGCGTCAGGCGCATCGAACCGAAACCCATCCGGTTGATGACGAGGTCGCCGAGCTGCCAGGTCCCGGCTGCGGACGCGGTGACCGGTTCCGCTGTCATGACGTCAGCCCTCCGAGGCTTGCTGGCTCGCGCAAACGGGATTACGTTACCCCGCGGCCGGCCGGAACTGGCCGGGTTCGCGCCCAGCCGACGGCGGGCCGGCGTAGGCCTGGGCGAAATCCAGCCAGCGGTCGGCGTCCGCGCCGTCGGCGTGCAGCCGCAGGTCCGCGCGATGCCGCCGGCGGGTGACCAGCAGGCAGAAATCCGCCGCCGGACCGGTCACGCGCTGCTGCGCGTCCTGCGGCCCGAAGGTCCACAGTCCCCCGCCAGGCGAGGTGAGCTCCATTCGGAACTCGGTGGCTGGCAGCTGCAGGCCGCGGGATACATACGAAAAATTTCTGGTCCGGTAACCGAGCCGGGCCAGGTGCACGATGCGGTCGGTAGGCCGCCAGCTCACTCCGAGAGCGTCCCTGATGTCCTGGCCGTGTCCGACAAGCTCCATCAGCCGGGTGCTGGCCAGGGTCGCGGGCGCCATCGGGACGACGAGCCATGGCACTCTTTGCCCGGGCGTCACCGCTGCCAGCCCGTGCAGAACGGCCGCCCTGCTCGCTCGCCACTCGGCGAGCAGCTCAGCGGCCGGCAGTGCGGCCGCGTTAGCTGCGGCCGCGTCGGTGGTCGCGTCAAAGTCCCTGGCAGCCTCGGCTCGGCGGGACTCGAACGCAGCCGGATCCGTCATCGCGAGAACGGTGAACCGGTCCGAGGCTGCCAGGTGGCCGATCTGGTGGGCGATCGTCCAGCCCGGCGACGGCGTCTCGGCCTGCCAGCGGTCCGCATCGATGCCCGACACCAGCTCATCCACATCGTCCCCCTCGGCCGCGAGGTCAGCGAGGACTGGGTCGATAGCGGTCACGTTTCCTCCGTCCTGGAATGTGCCAGCCGGGCCATCGCCAGCCTTCCGCACGAGATCGGCTCGGGCAAGTGCCGCATACTGAGTCCGCAACCCTGGCCGCGACACTCTGGAGGCAGTCGTGCTCTTCCCGACCTCGCTTGTCGGCAGCTATCCGCAGCCGGACTGGCTGATCGACCGGGACAAGCTGGCCGGACGGTTCCCGCCCAGGGTGCGGGCCACCGAGCTGTGGCGAGTTGACCCTGAGTACCTGGAGCAAGCCCAGCTGGATGCCACGCTGCTCGCAATCCGGGCACAGGAGGACGCGGGTCTCGACATCGTCACCGACGGTGAGATCCGGCGGGAGAGTTATTCCAACGCGTTCGCGACGGCGCTCGACGGAGTCGACATCGACAACCCGGGCACGGCGCTGGACCGGAGCGGTCACCCCAATCCGGTGCCGCGGATCACCGGTCCGATCCGCCGTCGCCATCCAGTGAACGTCGAGGCACTGAAGTTTCTCAGGGTGCACACCAGCCGGCCGATCAAGGTCACTGTGCCCGGCCCGTTCACGATGTCCGAGCAGGCGCAGAACGACTACTACCCGACCAGACAGGATGCGGCCTTCGGCTACGCGGAGGCAGTGAACGCTGAGGTTGCCGACCTCTTCGCGGCCGGTGCCGACATCGTGCAGCTGGACGAGCCGTACCTGCAGGCTAGGGCCGAGACGGCGAAGGAGTACGGCGTTGCCGTGCTGAACGCCGCCCTCGCGGGCATCACCGGCACTACTGCCGTCCACCTGTGCTTCGGCTACGCCGCGATCATCCACGACCGGCCGTCGGGCTATTCGTTCCTGCCCGAGCTCGCCGCAAGCTCCGCCGACCAGATCTCCATCGAGACTGCCCAGTCCGGCCTGGACTGCGGCGTGCTCGCCGACCTGGCGGGCAAGACGATCATCCTCGGGGTTCTGGATCTGAGCACTCCTGAGGTGGAAACGCCCGAGCAGATCGCGGCGCGGGCGCGGCGCGCGCTGCCGTTCGCGCCAGCCGACCAGATCGTGCTTGCTCCCGATTGCGGCATGAAATACCTGCCGCGTCAGGCGGCGGCCGGGAAACTGACCGCGCTGACGCGGGCCGCTGGACTGCTGAGGGCTGAGCTGGCCGGCTAGCTGCCGGCCCGGTGCCGCTCGTTCCCCGGCCCGGTACCTGGTTTGCCAGCCGGGTACCTGTTGGCCGCATGAGTACGCAATGCAGTACGGTGTAGTCACCTGGAGAGATTTGACAGACAGCTTGGCGACCAGGTCAAAAACGCCTAAAGAGTCCGCGCCACGACCGCGTCTCTTCAGGCAAGTTGGGGGAGGGCGGGACCTGTGGCAGACGCCGATGAGATCAGGCGCAGGCTAGACGACCGGATTCTGATCCTGGACGGCGCCTGGGGCACGATGCTGCAGACCGCCGGGCTGGCGCCGCGTGACTATCGGGGCGAGATCTTCGGCGAGCACCCGCATGACGTGGCCGGCGACCCGGACGTCCTCAACCTGACCAGGCCGGACGTCATCCTGGACATCCACCGGCAGTACCTGGCCGCAGGCGCCGATATCACCACAACCAACACATTCACCGCGACCAGCATCGGCCAGGCTGACTACGGGCTCCAGGGCTCGGTGCGTGACATGAACCTGGCGGGCGCCCGGCTAGCCCGGCAGGCCGCGGACGAGGCGGGCGGCAAGCTGGTCGCCGGCTCGGTTGGCCCGCTCAACGTGACGCTGTCGATGTCCCCGCGAGTGGATGACCCGTCGTTCCGCACCGTGAGCTTCGGCAAGGTCTACGACGCCTACGCCGAACAGATCAGCGCGCTCGCCGAGGGCGGCGTCGACCTGCTACTGGTCGAGACGATCTTCGACACGCTCAACGCGAAAGCAGCCATCGCCGCGGCCCGCGACGTCGCCGCGCACGTGCCGCTGTGGATCTCCGGCACCATCGTTGACCTGTCCGGCCGGACGCTGTCCGGGCAAACGGTCGAGGCGTTCTGGACGTCGGTGGAGCGTGCGCAGCCGTTGATCGTCGGGCTGAACTGCTCGCTCGGCGCAGCCGAGATGCGCCCTTACGTCGACGAGCTCGCCCGGCTGGCTGGCACCTACGTGAGCAGCCACCCCAACGCCGGGCTGCCGAATGCCTTCGGCGGCTACGACCAGCAGCCGCACGAGACCGCGGCACTGCTGCGCCGGTACGCCGAGGCAGGCAGCGTGAACGTCGTCGGCGGCTGCTGCGGTACCACTCCGGCGCACATTGAACGGCTCGCCGCCGAGGTCGCCGGGCTGCCCCGCCGCGCGCTTCCGGCGGTCCGCGGCGCGACAAGGTTCAGCGGCCTGGAGCCGTTCGAGATCGGGCCGGATACCGGCTTCGTAATGATAGGCGAGCGGACGAACGTCGCCGGCTCGGCGCGGTTCCGCCGGCTGATCGAGGCGGGCGACAACACCGCGGCCGTCGCCGTGGCGGTCGAACAGGTACGCGGCGGGGCGAACCTGCTCGACGTGAACATGGACGCGGACCTCCTCGACGGCGAGCAGGCGATGACCTCGTTCCTCAACTACATCGCCACCGAGCCCGAGGTCGCCCGGATCCCGGTGATGATCGACAGCTCGCGGTGGGACGTTCTCGAGGCCGGGCTCAAGTGCGTGCAGGGCAAGGGCGTGGTGAACTCGATCAGCCTCAAGGAGGGCGAGGAGGAGTTCCTGCACCACGCCCGCCAGATCCGTCGCTACGGCGCCGGCGTGGTGGTGATGGCCTTCGACGAGCAAGGCCAGGCGGACACTGTCGAGCGGAAGGTTTCGATCTGCGGCCGGGCTTACGACCTGCTGACCCAGCAGGCCGGTTTCGCGCCGGAGGACATCGTCTTCGACCCGAACGTGCTTGCCGTCGCGACCGGCATCGAGGAGCACAACGGTTACGCCAAGGCATTCATCGACGCCCTGCCGCTGATCAAGGAGCGCTGTCCTGGCGTGCGGACAAGCGGCGGCATCTCGAACCTGTCGTTCTCCTTCCGCGGCAACGATGTCGTCCGCGAGGCGATGCACTCGGCATTCCTCTTCCACGCGATCAAGGCCGGCCTCGATATGGGCATCGTCAACGCCGGTCAGCTCATTGTCTACCAGGACATCCCGGCCGACCTGCTCGAGCTCGTCGAGGACGTGATCTTCGACCGGCGGCCGGACGCAACCGACCGGCTGGTGACGTTCGCCGACACAGTCAAGGGATCGGGCACCAAGCGCGAGGTCGACCTGTCGTGGCGTGACGCGCCGGTCGAGAAGCGGCTCGCGCACGCGCTCGTGCACGGCATCGTCGACTTCATCGAGGCCGACACAGAGGAGGCGCGGCAGCTCGCCGACCGGCCGCTCGACGTCATCGAAGGCCCGCTGATGGACGGCATGAAGATCGTCGGCGACCTGTTCGGGTCCGGCAAGATGTTCCTGCCCCAGGTGGTCAAAAGCGCTCGCGCGATGAAGCGGTCGGTTGCCTACCTCGAGCCGTTCATGCAGGCCGAAAAGGAGCTGGCGATTGCCGAGGGCCGGGCCGACTCCGGGCGCACGCAAGGCAAGATCGTGATGGCCACAGTCAAGGGCGACGTGCACGACATTGGCAAGAACATCGTCGGCGTCGTCCTGGGCTGCAATAACTACGACGTCATCGACCTCGGCGTGATGGTGCCCGCCGCGAAGATCCTCGATACGGCGGTCGCTGAGGGCGCCAGTGCGGTCGGGCTGTCGGGCCTGATCACGCCGTCGCTTGACCAGATGGTGGGCGTCGCCGAGGAGATGCAGCGCCGGGGCATGCGCCTGCCGCTGCTAATCGGCGGCGCGACCACGTCCCGGCAGCACACCGCGGTCCGGATCGCGCCGGCTTACGACCAGCCGACCGTGCACGTGCTGGATGCCTCCCGCGTTGTCGGCGTCGTTTCCGACTTGTTCGACCCGGTGCGCTCAGCTCAACTCGACGAGGCGAACCGTGCCGAGCAGGAACGACTGCGCGTCGAGCACGCGGAGAAGCAACGGCGCCCGCTGCTACCGCTGTGGCAAGCCCAGGCCAACCGGGAGAAGGTCAGCTTTGCCGACCTGGCCACTCCGTCATTCACCGGCACCACGATCATCGAGCCTGATCTGCGCGGGCTGCGTGAGCTGATCGACTGGCAGTTCTTCTTCCTCGCCTGGGAGCTCAAGGGCAAGTACCCGGCGATCCTTGAGCAGCCGGCCGCCAGGGAACTGTTCGACGACGGTAACGCGCTTCTCGACGAGATCATCGACGGCGGCCTGCTGCAGGCTCGGGGTGTCTACGGGTTCTGGCCCGCGCACGCTGACGGCGATGACATCGTCGTGGACGGCGTGCAAAGGCGACCCGGCTTGCGGTTCCCCATGCTGCGCCAGCAGATGGCTCGCACCGACACCCGGCCGCACCGCTGCCTGGCCGACTATGTCGCGCCGGAAGCCGATCACCTCGGCGCGTTCGCGGTTTGCATTACCGGCGCAGAGGAACTCGCCCGCCGCTACGAGCGAGAGCAAGACGACTACCGCGCCATCATGGTGAAAGCACTGGCTGACCGGCTCGCCGAGGCGTGCGCGGAGCACGCTCACCTGGAAGCACGCCGTTCCTGGTACGAACCGGACTCGACGCCCTCGATCGAGGAACTGCGCGCCGAGCGGTTCCGCGGCATCAGGCCCGCTTTCGGCTACCCGGCCTGCCCGGACCACTCGGAGAAGCAGAAGCTTGTCGACCTGCTGGACGCGGGCAGGATCGGCGTCGCGCTGACCGAGTCGTTCGCGATGACGCCGGCCGCAAGCGTGAGCGGGCTGCTGCTCGCGCATCCGTCCGCCCGGTATTTCGCGGTCGGGCGGATCGGCAGGGATCAGGTCGAGGACTACGCGGCCCGCAAGGGTGTCACGGTCGAGGACGCCGAGTACTGGCTGCGGCCGAACCTGTCCTACGAGCCAGCAGTCGCTACCGGGCAGGCTGCCGTTACCACCTAGCGGGTCTGGTTCGTCATAGGTTCCGTAGTGACACGTCGCTCAGGCCGGCGGGGTAAGCCAGTCCACACCGGCGGGGAACAGGTACCGGTCGGCGGCGGCGTTCAGTACACGACGTGCCTGGTGGAAGTGGTCAGCATTGTCGCGCAGTGCGGTGGCCGAGACCCCTGTTGTGGTTGTGACGACAGGCGCGGGGATGAATACCGGTGCGGCGGGCGCTGGCAAGGCGTGTGCCGGCGTGATGGGGACCCGGCTCGCGTGGCTGGCCGCGAGCCGGTACCAGCCCGCGCCGAGCCATTCGAACAGTTCGGCTGGCCCGAGGTCTGCCGCAGGCGGGGCGGCCAGGCCCGTGGTCCTCGCCAGCCGGGCCGGATCGAGCCTGCCGCTGAGCGCGCGCTCTAGCGCTGCCGGAAACACCCCGCTCAGGAACAGCGCCAGGTCGCCGAGACGCCGCCAGACCGGGGGGCGGTCCGGCTCGGGGAGCGAGTCGAGCAGGATGGCGAGCC
The DNA here is from genome assembly GCA_035570295.1 of Streptosporangiaceae bacterium. GTDB lineage: Bacteria > Actinomycetota > Actinomycetes > Streptosporangiales > Streptosporangiaceae > JAJYUU01. The sequence continues at coordinate 6,099 of DATMMA010000110.1, read as the reverse complement.
GGCCGAGGTCGAGATCGTTCCAGCGGCGCCGGCGAACGCCTTGCGACGTCCGGGTAATGACGACGCCGCCAGAAGATCGCGCGAACGAGGCCAGCAGCTCGGCGAGGAACAGGCGGTGAACCGGGCTGGCCAGGTAGGCGGCCAGCTGCGGCCCGTCGAATACCGGCACCCGGAGCCGGGGCGCGGTCCGTTCAGGGGCGTAAGCGCTGGTCCGGAGGTCGGCGGCAATCCGGTGGATCGCGGCGGCGAAGACAAGGAACGGCGAGACCAGCGTGAAGCGCTCGCCCGCCTCGGCGGATGCGAGGTTGAGCAGGCTTGCCGAGACGGCCGGCCGGTCCAGGACGTCCAGCAGCAGCGCGGGTGCCCTGCGCAGGGCAGCCAGCCGGGCTTCCGCCGTCGCTGCCGGGACCTCGTCCGCGTGCACCAGCGCGAGCAGATCAGCCTCGGTGAGATGACTTAGGTAAGCGGCTCCGATCCGATCGAGATCATCCATCATTCCATTGTCAGCCCGAACTGGCAGTTCTGCGAGAAGCGCCAGGTCACAGGCACAGTTCGGTGAGCGAGCCGATGCGCGGCCCAGTCCAGCCAGGCTCGCGCCGGCGATCACCATGCGCGTGCCAGTCCGGGCCGGCCAGCAGCACCGCCCGCATTCCGATGGCGCTCGCCCCGGTCAGCTCCTGCCCGCCGCCGTCACCGACGTAGACGCACCGGTCTGGCTCAGTCCGAAGGTCGGCCGCGACCTTGCGGAAGAGCCGGGAGTCGGGTTTGCGCGTTCCCTCCACGCAGGAGAAAACCGGCGCGTCGATCACCGCGGCCAGCGGCAGCCGCCCCCAGGCATCGGGCAACTCCGACGTGCAGTCCGATACCAGGCCGGTCTTCAGGCCCGCCGATCGCAGCCGCTCGATGACGCCGAGCGCCTCAGGCCGCAGCTCGAACATCGATTCCTGCACACTACGGCGGGTGGCGCTAGCTTCGTCGAGTTGTTCCTCAGTCAGCCGCACGCCAAGCCGGCCCGCGAGCGCCTGCATGGTCTGCCGCACGTCACCAAGCGCGCCGCTGATCCGCTCCGGGAAGCTGTCATCGAGCACCTGAAGCAGCGATGCGGCATCTACTCCGAGCACTGCGGCGAGCCGGGCCGCGTTGCTCGCCCACGCCTCACTCGGGCTGATCGGGGTCAGCGTTCCGTAGAAGTCGAACACCACTGCCGTCATGCCGTGAGTTAGCCCAGTCACGTACTCATCCTGGCAAACCGTCCGCACTGTGCGATAGCGGGCTAGCGTGCAATCGCGCGTTTCCCTTTTGCTTCGATCGCGGCGGCAAAGTCGGCGAGCTGCGTCGCTGGCCACTACGATCGGGCCATGGCGACGGAACAGGACGTCCGCGCTCTCCTCGCGGCGGGCGACGAGGCACTGGCCGATGCCGCGTTCCGGACCGGGGACTTCGGCAAGGCGCGGGAGCTGCTGGAGACGGCACGCGCCGAGGCAGCGCAGGGCGCCGACGTGAGTGAACAGGCCAGCGCCCTGGATGCGCTCGGGATGCTGGCTCACTACGAGAACATCACCAAGCTCATGGGCGGCTCGGCAGTCGCCGAAGCTGACATAGCGGCCGAGGAGCGGCTGTTCCGTCAGGCCCTGGCTTGCTGGCAGCAGCTAGGTGACCCGCCGGACAGCGCTCAATCGCTGTTCGGTCTCGGACTCGTCTACCAGGTACTGCACAGTGACTGGACGACGGCAATGCCTTATTACTGGCAGGCGCTAGGCCTGGTCACCGGTCAGCAGGCAGTGGAGCCCTACCTGCGCTCGGAGGTCCACAGGCACGTCGGCTTCTACTTCCTGGTCGAGGCCAGCCAGCCCGCAGAAGCCGTGCGGCATCTGCAAATCTCGCTTGACCTGCGTGAGGAACTCGGCGACCCGCGGCGCATCCCGAGCGGCCTGGTCGCGCTGGCAAGGGCGCAGCTCGAGGCGGGCGATCGTGACCGGGCGATCGAGCTGCTCAGGCGCGCTATCGCGCAGTCCCGCGATGCTGGCCTGTTGCCAGCGTGGACCAAGGATGCCGAGCGCGAGCTGGCCGAGGCCGAAGCAGCCAGCGCCGACCCGACTGAAGCCGGCGCCAAACCGGAATGATCTTGATGAGTGCCTGGCTAGTGGCGCTCCAGACCCGTCAACTCGGCACCCATCCCCGATCCGCGGACCCGGTTAGCGCCCGCCGGATACGGTGATGTCGGTGCCGGTAACGAACGACGCCTCCGGTGATACCAGCCACGACACGGTCGCTGCGATCTCGTCGGGTTGGCCGATCCGGCCCAGCGGCGCCTGATTTGCGATGTCGCGCAAGTCCGGGGGTACCAGCTCGGTGTCGATCACACCCGGTGACACGCTGTTAGACCGGATCCCCTCGGATGCGACCTCATTGGACAGGCCGCGCGCGAACGTCACCATCGCGCCCTTGGTTGCCTGGTACGGGACGAGCCCGCTCGCGCCGGCCGGGGCTTTCGCGGCGATCGACGCAATCGTCACGATCGACCCGCCCTGACCGCCGCGCGCGGTCGACATGGCCCGGACCGCGTGCTTGGCGCACAGCATCGGCCCCACGACATTGACCTGCATCAGCCGGGTTAGCGCGTCGGAGTGCTGCTCGTCGATGCGCGCCTGCTCACCCGCCTCTCCGGCGTTGTTGACCAGCGCGGTGACCGGCCCCATCTGCTTAGCCGCCCGGTCGAACATCGCCGCCACGTCGTCTTCCGATTCCACGTCCGCCTGCACAGCCACGGCCTTCCCGCCGGTGCCGGTGATGGCCGACACCACCGACTCGGCCCCGCGGGCATCGTTGGCGTAGTTCACGATCACGCCGTAGCCGTCACTGGCCAGCCGTTTGGCGATGGCGGCGCCAATACCGCGGCTCGCGCCGGTGACGATCGCCGTGCCCTTGTCCTGCACAGCCGTTGTCATCAGACCACCCCCGTGCCCTGTCTTGCCGGTCAGCGAAACGCGCGACTCGGGCTTACTCATGGTTTGCCCTGGGGTGCCCGGCTGAAGTCCCTAGCCGACGAGAAAGTCAGCGCCAGGCCTAGATGATCTTCATGAATGTGAGTCCTCTGCTGCTATAGCAACAGCCACGCCGCATTCACCGGCAGCGAACAGATCTAGCGGCGCCGGCACCGGCTCGGGGTGAATGCCACGAGCCGGCACCGGCGCCGGCTGGCTAACATCCGCACCTTGAAGTACATGGTGGGGTGCCAGTAGGCGTTCATTCGGTGGAACCCGATGAGTGTGCCGGTATCTGCGGCGCCGAACGTCCAGTTGCCCCAGCCGTACAGCTCGACGTGACCGCTACCAAAAAAGGCGAGATCACCGCGCTTTGCCTGAGATTTGCGGATCCGGACCAGGCGCGAGCTGTCGAGCATCTCGTAGGTCGTGCGGGGCAGCGAAATGCCGCGTGCGCGGTAAGCGGCGTAGACCAGGCCTGAGCAGTCGTAACCGTAGGGTCCAGTGCCACCCCAGAGGTAGGGCTTTCCCTGCTGCCTGCGTGCCCAGAACCAGACCGACAGCCGCAGCTTCCTGGTTGCCGACATGGCAACGGCTGCAGAATCGGCCCTGGCGGGAGCCGAGTGGGAAATTCCGATGGACGCGACGAGCAAAACTCCGACCGCGAGCGCGGTCTGCACCGCGCTGCGCAACTGAGTTGAGAGTCGTCGTTTCGGCGCGCAGCGCGTAATGCGTTCGTTCACGCGTAACTTTCTGACGATGGTGCGCCCGGACGACACACGGGCGCCTGACCTTCGGCCATGTACCCAGGTCAGATTCACCTGAAAGGCAAAAGGATTTTCACATTGACTGGCTAATGGCGATCCCGGGATAGGTAGCCGGCCAATTCCCGACACTTTTTCCTACCCATACAGGAGCAACTCTGGCTCGCGCTCCAGTCAACCATAGGCGATTTATTCTAACAAAGCAGAAAAAACTGCCCCGCTACACCGCGCGCCAGCCATGACTGTCCAACTTTTTACTTCTGTTGAGGTGCGGTTTTTGTTTTCTGGCCACACTCATAGGCCAGCTGAACAGCTCCCGATACCTCAGTCACCCAGCTCGGCGCGGCGGCGGGTCACATATTCGGCCAGTTCGTCCCTGATGGCGTCGTCGAGCGGCGGCTGCTCGTACCCGGCCAGGGTCTTTGCGGCTATCTCGCCGGCGCGGGCGGTCGCGTCCTTCCCGCCGAGCTTCAGCCAGCGCTCGTAGTTCGCCGTCGAGGACAACAGCGGCCGGTAGAAGCACTCGCGAAATCTCTCCATGGTGTGCTGCGCGCCGAGGAAGTGACCGCCGTGCCCTACCTCGGTGTGAGCGCCGAAGGCCAGCGACTCCTCGTCGATCTCCAGCGGCGTGAACTCCACCCGCAGCATCCGCAGCAACTCGATGTCGACGATGAACTTCTCGTAGCACGACACCAGGCCGCCTTCCAGCCAGCCTGCCGCGTGCATGACCCAGTTCGTGCCGGCCAGGAATGTCGGCAGCAGCGTCATCAGCGACTCATACGCTGCCTGCGCGTCGCAGGTCTGGCTCGAGTTCAGCCCGCCGCCGGTCCTGAAGGGCAGGCCGAAGTGCCGCGCGAGCTGCCCGGTGCACAGCAGCCCGATGCCGGATTCGGGCGTTCCGAAGCTTGGCGAGCCCGACTGCATGTCGATATTGGAAAGGAACGAGCCAAATATCACCGGGCAGCCGGGGCGGATCAGCTGTGCCAGCGCGATGCCCGACAGCGCTTCAGCCAGCTGCTGAACGAGCGCGGCGGGAACTGTGACCGGAGACATAGCCCCCATGAGCAGGAACGGGGTTAGCACCACCGGCTGCCTGGCGGCACAGTACTCAAATTGGGCGTCGAGCATCCGGTCGTCCCAGCGCAAGGGTGAGTTGCAGTTGATCAAAGAAATCGTCGCGGGAACTGACTCGATGGCAGCACGGCCGCCGAACAGGATCTCAGTCATCGCGATGGTGTCTGCGGCATTGGGCCCGGACACCACGTTCCCCATGTAGATCTTGTCGGTCAGGGTCTGCAACGCGAAGATCATGTCCAAATGCCGGGAATCAAGCGGCGCATCGTTCGGCTCGCAGATGACGCCGCCAGCGGAGTCAAGCTCGCGGAACGACTGCGACAGCATGCATAGCCGGCGGAAGTCGTCCATTGTCGCATCGCGCCGCACGTCACCATCGCGCACGAACGGTGAGCCGTAGACCGCGCCGAAGGCCATGTCGTCGCCGCCGATGTGCACGTTGTTGGCAGGGTTCCTGGCCTGCACGTCGAACTCCCGCGGCGCGAGCGCCACCTGCTCCAGCACGAAGTCCGGGTCCAGGTAGACGACTTCGCCGTCGGTGCGCTGCCCGGCCTTGCGGAACAACTCGACTGCCTCGGGCTTGGCGAACTGGATGCCGATCTCGGACACGATCCGGCGCCAGCCCTTGTCGAGCACCGCGATCGCGTCCGGCGACAGGATCTCGTACCTCGGCATCGTGTTGCGGAACATTGCTACCTCGCCCGTGCTCCAAAACGACAGTGCTACCCAAAACGACGGTGCTACCTAGACGACAGTGCTACCCGGAACGACCGTGGAATGGCGCCACCTTGACCGGCCTTAAAGCCCGAATCTAGGATCACATCGTAGAACAATGTTCCGTACTATGGAACTCAGGAATGGCTCAGAAGCGAGACATCTGCCGTGACCTCTCCGACCGGAACTCAGGCCGTCGACCGGGCGGCTCAGTTGCTCGTCGAGGTTGCCCGGCATCGCGACCCGGTCTCCTTCACCGAGCTCACCGCCGCCAGCGGGCTGGCGAAGAGCACGACATCGAGGCTGCTGACTGCGCTGGAGCGCAACGGCCTGGTCCGGCGCGACCTGGCCGGCCGGTTCTCGCCAGGCGAGGTGTTCGTTTCCTATGCGTGGCGGGGCGGGGCCGAGGTCGACCTGGTCAGCGTGGCCCAGCCGGTGCTCGCCGAACTGGGCGAACAGACAGGTGAGACAGTCAACCTAGGCGTGGCTCGCGACGGCGGGCTGGTCGAGCAGATCGCTCAGGTGGACAGTAAGTACCTGATCGGCGGCACGAACTGGGTTGG
>DATMMA010000109.1:0-58933 GCA_035570295.1 Streptosporangiaceae bacterium | reverse complement strand
TTCTCCCTGGACGGGATGAAGCTGACCTGGCAGAACTGGTCGATGCGGATCGGCTTCGACGCCCGCGAAGGGCTGACGCTGCACCAGATCAGCATCACCGAGGACGGGCGGGAACGACCAGTGATCTACCGGGCCTCGGTGCCGGAGATGGTCGTGCCGTACGGCGACCCGGCGTTCCGGTACTGGCAGACGTACTTCGACACCGGGGAGTACCTGGTCGGGAAGTGGGTGAACTCGCTCGAGCTCGGCTGTGACTGCCTGGGCGAGATCGCCTACCTTGACGCGACGGTCGCGGATGACTTCGGCGAGCCCAAGGTGATCCGCAACGCGATCTGCATCCACGAAGAGGATCACGGGATCTTGTGGAAGCATTTCGACATTTTCAACGGCTCGAGCCAGTCGCGGCGCCAGCGGCGCCTGGTGGTCTCGTTCTTCACCACGGTCGGCAATTACGACTACGGCTTCTACTGGTACTTCTACCTTGACGGCACGATCGAGTGCGAGATCAAACTGACCGGGACGCTGTTCACCGCGGGCTATCCGGGAGGTGACTACCCGTACTCCGCCGAAGTGGCGCCCGGGCTCGGCGCACCGGTGCACCAGCACTTGTTCAGCGCGCGGCTGGACATGACCGTGGACGGGCTGGCGAACGCGGTTGACGAGATCGACTACAGCGGCGTGCCGGTGGGGCCGGATAACCCCTACGGCAACGCCATCGCGCAGCATGTCACCAGGCTGCGCACTGAGTCGGAGGCAACGCGGCGGGCCGATGCCTCCCGCGGCCGGACCTGGCGGGTAGTCAGCACCGAGCAGGTCAACAGGTTCGGCCGGCCAGTCGGCTATACCTTGTGGCCCGAGGCAGCGCCGGCGCTGCTCGCCGACCCGGCGTCGTCGGTGGCTCGCCGGGCGGGCTTTGCGACGAATCACCTGTGGGTCACGCAGTACGACCCGGCGCAGCGGTATCCGGCGGGCGACTTCGTGAACCAGCACCCGGGCGGTGCCGGGCTGCCTGCCTTCATCGCGGGTGACCGTGACATCGACGGCGCCGATATCGTGCTGTGGCACACGTTCGGTCCGACGCACTTCCCGCGGCCGGAGGAGTGGCCAGTCATGCCAGTCGCCCGATGCGGCTTCACCCTCAAGCCCACCGGGTTCTTCGGGCGCAATCCGACGCTTGATGTGCCGTCGCCGGGCGGGCACTGCTGATTAAGGCCTCAGTTCGTCGTGATCACGAAGATTTACCAGGGTTATGGCACGGACAAGTCTTCGTGATCACGGAAGCCCGGGCCGGGGCCAGGGCGCATTATCGGTTGGTGGAGAGCCGCGGGAGTCCAAACCAGCCGCCTGACCGGCGGGTGTTCCGCCGTGTTCATCGCTACGGGGGGAGCGAGGTCGACCCGTCACGCTGGCCCGCCACGGTGCCCGCAGTGGCGCAGATCCTGGCCGACGGCTTGGATCTGCCCGCCGGGGTGACCGTGCTGACCGGGGAGAACGGCGTGGGCAAGTCGGCGGTCGTCGAGCTGATCGCTGAGGCCTGCGGCCTCAACCCGCAGGGCGGATCGGCTAAGAGCAGTTTCCAGACCCGTGCCAGCGAGCCCGGAGTCGGCGCACATCTGTGGGCTGAGCGCGGACCGGCTTATCCGGCGTGGGGTTATTTTCTGCGAGCGGACACCATGCATGGGCTCTACACCTACCTGGAGGAGAATCGGGGGCGCCGGCCTGAGCGGTTCCACGAACTCAGCCATGGCGAGGGGTTTCTGGAGATGCTGCGCACCAGGATCAACCAGCCCGGCTTTTACCTGATGGACGAACCGGATGCGCCGTTGTCGTTCGTGTCCAGCCTCGGGCTTGTTGCGTTGCTGCATGACCTGGGCAGGGCAGGCGCCCAGGTGATCGTGGCGACGCACTCGCCGGTCGTCGCGGCCGTTCCCGGTGCGCGGATCCTGGAGCTCGGCAGCTGGGGGTTCCGGCCGGCCCGCTGGGACGAGCTCGAACTGGTCGCCAGCTGGCGTCAGTTTCTCGGCGAGCCGCAGTCGTTCCTCCGGCATCTCGTTGACGATCAGCCAGAAGATGAGTGCGGGAGTGGAGCCTCCGGGGACTAAACCGACGAATATGTCACGGAGCGCACGCGCGCAGCTACATAGGACATCGGCGGGCACAAGCGCGCGTTCCCGCACCGCCCTGGGATATGCAACCTTTCCTATCGTCGTTATAGAAAATTCACCGAATACACCTTGGCGCTACCCGACTAGTCCGATAGGAATAGGGCACCTATCCAAGGAGTCCAGCCTGCGGTGTTCAGTCCCGCCGGCAGGCTTCGACTAAGCGCAGGAGGACGTGTGCGCAAGCTCATGAGCCTGGTTGCCATCGCCGCCGCATCGGTCACCGTGACCGCGCTGGCGGCGGCGCCGGCCCTGGCCGACCCGCCCACCAGCCATGGCAAAACCATCGTGCCGCGGAACTATGACGTCGTCGGCGTGGGCTCCGACACCGACGACTTCTTGGTCGATCAGCTGGCGGCTGACTACGACGCGGCGCACAAGAAAGTGCACAACAAGAGTCACCCGTGGATCTACAGCTGGGACGCGGTGCCGCCGAAGAACCCGAACAACCTGACCAGCACGATCGTGACTAAGCAAGGTTGCAAGTCTGTGGCACGGCCAGATGGCTCGGGACTCGGCCTGACCGCCTTCGAGGCGAACGTCAAGACGCGTGGCTATGACTGCATCGACTTCGCCCGCGAGGCTAGCTACCGCTCGAGCGACCCGCTGAACAAGACCCCGAACGGTGACCTGTACGTGCGCCTGGCCGAGGACGCGGAGACTTACGCGGTCAACTCCACCACGGACGCGCCGGCGAACCTGACGCCGTCGCAACTGCACGACATCTTCAGTTGCACCGACGCGAAATGGAGCGACGTCGGCGGCGCCGATGCTCCGATCGTCGTCGCGCTGCCGGCGTCCACTACCGGAGTGACCAAGTTCTGGCTCAAGGCGCTGGGCATTTCCTCGTTCCCGACCTGCGCGACCGTCGTGCAGCAGAACGAGGGCACCGCCTCGGTGTTCACGAATGCGACGACCGCTCCTGAGGTCATCGCGCCCTACTCGGTGGGCAAGTACATCGCGCAGGTCCACCACGACGCCAAGTGCGGCAGGAAGCCGACCAAGAGCCAGAACGCGTTTGGCTGTGACGAGCACGGAACCCTGAAGCTCGGCGCGCTGAACCTCGGAACTGGCGGCATCCAGCAAGCCACCGTCGGCACCGGCACCAAGACCAAGATCAACACGAAGCTGGGCGAGACGTTCCTGCGGCCGCTGTACGACCTTGTCTGGTATGCCACCAAGTCCACCAACGGCGATCACATCCCGAACCGGCTCGAGCCGTTCTTCGCATCGGCGACCTCGAAGGTCAAGGGCTGGTTCTGCGCGAACAAGGAAGCGCAGCAGGCCATCGTCAATTACGGCTTCCTCACCACGAAGCTTTGCGGCTTCGGCTCCTGACCCTTTGTTACCGATAGGCCGGCTGACGACCAGCTGAGAGCCGACCTGAGGGCCGGCCGGCCTCCGGCTGACGGCGTCCGCCCGCGACAGGCGACGGGCGCCGTCAGCCGGACACGGACTTGTCATCGCGAGCAATGACATCGCGAGCAATGACATCCCGAGCAATGACATCCCGAGCAAGAACATGCCGAGTAAGAACAAGGAATCCACATGCGCAACAAGGTGACACGAGCGGCTGCGGTCGCAGCGGGCGGCTCGTGCCTGGCGGCAGCGTTGCTAGCTCTGGCGGGCGGGGCGGCCGCGCCAGCTCTGGCTGGCATCGAAGACATCGGCGGCACGGCCAGCATCGCCGTCAACCACGCCACGGTCAACGGGCTGGCCAGGGCCGGGATCGTGGTGTTGCCCGAGGCTCCGGGCGGTGCTTCAGCCGGCCGGAATCGCGAGATCATCGCCTTCCAGGTGTCGGGCGGTGACGGCAACTACATCCTCACGTCCGGCAGTGTCGACCTGGCCGGCGGACTGGTTTTCACCGACGGCGGCACGCGCCGGTCGGTCACCCTTACCGGCTTGGCGTTCAGCTACCACGCAGGGACGATCGGCGGGGTTGCGGGTACCCGCCATGTTTCGCTTGTGAGCGTGGGCGGCGCGCTGTCGGGATCGTCCAACGCAGGCCCGCCAGCCACTCAGACTTTCACTGCGAGCGCCCTGTTCGTCACCAAGGCGGGCGCGCGTTACCTGAACGACGGACTGCACACCACCTACTTCAAGGCGGGTCAGCAGATCGGCACGTTCCGCACCACCTACCAGACGCAGACCACGAGCTGACTTGAGCTAACCGGCAAACCCAGGCTGGCGTCGCTGCATTAGCCGTGCAGCGACGTTGCCTGTTGCCGCGCACGAAGCGAGTCTGATAAATAGCTATTAAGTCGAGTTGAACAGTATGCATTTGCACCACCGATACACGGCCACTTCCTGCGTGGCCACGACGACCGGCAAGGGAGGGGCGTCGCCATGGCCGTTGCAATTAGCCCTGCAGCCCCTAACCCGCCAGCATCAGCATCGGTCGGCGACGACGTTCCCCGGACGATTACGTCGCGCGGCTCGCGCGGCGACCTGATCTTCCGCAGCGTGCTGCGGGCAGCAGGGTTGTCAAGCTTCCTCATCACGGCGATGATCCTGGTCTTCCTGATCTACCGCGGCATGTGGGCGTTGCGGGCCGACGGCCTTAGCTTCTTCACCAAGCAGAGCTGGGTGTTCGTGGGCAACCAGTTCGGCATCGGCGGCATGCTGCCGGACACGATCATCATTGCCGCTATCGCTTCGGTGATTGCCATCCCGGTCGCGCTGACGGCAGCGATCTTCATCGCGGAATACGCGCCCGGCCGGCTGCGGCGCTTCCTCATCGCCGTCATCGACCTGATGGCCGCGATCCCGAGCATCATCTACGCGGTCTGGGGTCGGGCCTTCTTGATGCCGAGGGTCATCGGGACAATGGCGTGGCTGTCGCACCACATCGGGTGGTTCCCGCCGTTCCGCATCACCGTCCCGCAAAGCGCGTCGACCTTCGTCGGATCGCCTGCCATCGCCGGCATGGTGGTCTCGCTGATGGCCATCCCCATCATCACGTCGCTATGCCGCGAGGTCTTCTCGCAGGCGCCCGCGAGCGAGCGTGAGGCTGCCTACGCGCTGGGCTCAACCCGCTGGGGCATGATCAGAACAGTTGTTCTCCCGTTCGGTCGCGGCGGAGTTGTCGGAGCGGCCATGCTCGGCATCGGCCGGGCGCTCGGGGAGACCATCGCCGTGCTGCTGATCATCAGCCCGACTCCGGCTCTCAACTGGCGCATCCTGCAAAGCGGCGGCAACTCGATCGCCGCGCTGATCGCGGGCGCCTGGAATTACGCCACGTACGACCAGTTGTCCGCACTGATGGCGGCTGGTCTCGCGCTGTTTGCCATCACGCTGATCGTGAATTCGCTAGCCGCGATCATCATCAACCGGTCGCGGTCCGGCGCCGCGACGGCGGACTGACGGTGGCGATCATTAAATGAGCGGGAACGGGGAGATGACCACCTCCGATGGCGTCAGGCGGCACGATTTGGGCGACTCCGCCGGCGTTGACGACGTTCTGCAGATCCGCCGCGTCAGTCCGGAGGACGTGCTTTCGGTTGCCGGGTCAGCGCTGGCGTCGCTCTGCCTGACCTGGCTGCTGTACGAGCAGGTCTTGCCGTTCAGCGGGGCGTTCGGGTTCTGGCTCTGCTGGTATCTGCTGTTCGCGCTGATCTACCTGGCGGTCGCGGGACTGACGTGGCCCAGGCTGGTGGTCAGGAACAAGATCATGGCCGTGCTGTTCAGCAGCGGCGGAATCTTTGCCTGCGCGGTCGTCTTCGAGCAGATCGGCTACAGCGCCATCGAGGGCCTGCCAGCGGTCAGGCACCTGAATTTCTGGACCAGCACGATGGCATTCAGCGGACCACTCAGCCCGCTGACCGAAGGCGGCATCCTGCACGCTGCCGTCGGATCGATCGAGCAGATCGGCCTGGCGACCGCGGCGTCCGTCCCGCTTGGCATCGCGGCAGCGCTGTTCCTGACCGAGGTCGGCGGGCGTCTGGAGCGTCCGGTCCGGACCATCGTCAACGCGATGACCGCGCTGCCGTCGATCGTGGCCGGACTGCTCGTCTACGCCCTGGCCATCCTCAGCCTCGGCCTGCCCGAGTGCGGCTTCGCGGCCGCGCTGGCCGTCGCGATCGTGATGCTGCCGACGGTCATCAGGGCAGCTGAAGTTGTGCTGCGGGTGGTGCCAGGCACGCTCCGCGAGGCGTCATTCGCGCTCGGCGGCAGTCAATGGCGCACGGTATGGACGGTGATCCTGCCGACGGCCCGCTCCGGTCTCACCACGACCGTCGTACTTGCCATGGCACGCGGCATCGGGGAGACCGCGCCGGTCCTGCTGACCGCCGGGTTCACCAACGAGATGGTCGCCAACCCCTTCCACGGCTGGCAGGCGACACTTCCCACGGTCATCATCACCAGCATCCTGGATTTCGGCCAGGACCCGAACTACGTCGCCCGCGGCATGGGCGCCGGGCTCGCGCTCATGCTCATCGTGCTCGCGCTGTTCACGATTGCGCGGCTGATCGGCGGCAAGGCCCCCGGTGAGCTGTCGAAGCGGCAGCAGCGGCGGCTGTCTACCCCCCGGATAGAGGAACCCTGATGCGAACTAGGCCGATGACCGCCGCCTGGCGCCGCCGCGCAGCGCTGGCCGGCGCACTCTTCGTAGCGTCTGGCTTCATGGCGTCCGGCGTGCTGCTGCCCTGGGCCGCGCAAGCATCGGCGGCATCGCCCAGCCCGTCGCCTACGGCTAGCACGTCGTCACCAAGCACGTCCCCTACCGCCTTGCCAAGTGCCAGTCCGAGCGCCAGCCCGAGCACGCCAGCGCAGCCGGGCCCGGCCAAACCACCTGCCGCGCCGCGAGGCGGCATCGTCGTCGAGGGGCCGCGGTTGTGGGACCCGGCCGGCAAGCGGCTGTTCGCCTCCCACAGCTACGTCACCGTGAGCCAGGCTAAGCACCTGACCAATCAGGTCGTCGAGGTGCGCTGGCAGGGTTTCACCCCGAGCAGCGACGCGCTCTACTCGCCGGACAGCACCGATTACCCGGTCATGGTCGCTGAGTGCCAGGGAACGCATCCGACCAAGTGGAGTCAGTGCTTCGGCGCGGACAACGGCGGCGTGGCGGGCACCTTCAGCGCCTACGGCCCGATGAATACCGCGTACGCCACGACGAGCCGCAACGGGACTGGCCAGGCGCCCATCCAGTTGCTCACCGCCGAAGAGGATCAGCAACTCGGCTGCAAGGACAGCAAGGCCTGCTCGCTGGTCATCGTCCCGGCCCAGGGCGGCAATATCTTCGACACGCCGGTCCGGTGCGGCGACCACAGCCAGGACACCGACCAGACGGACGTCGGCTCGGTGGCCTTTAGCAGTCAGTACGGACAGTGTTCCTGGCGCGACCGGATCATCGTGCCGCTGCATTTCTCGCCGACCCCGGCCGACTGCCCGGTCCGCAGCCCTGACTTCAGCGTGATCGGCTCACCGATGGCCGAGCGCGCCATGGTCCAGTGGCAGTCCGCGCTCTGCGCAAGCAGCAATCCGCTGAATATCCAGTACGACTCGGCCCAGAGTGAGCCGCTGGCCAGGGAGGACTTCCTGAGCGGGCTCGATGACGTGGCCCTGACGACGCTGCCCGCAACCGGCAGCGGCAAGCACCCGTATACCTATGCGCCAATCGCGATCTCGTCGGTCGCCATCACTTACTGGGTGGACAATCCGCGGACCGGCCAGCCGCGGGGCCGTCTTCGGCTTGACCCGAGCCTGGTGCTGAAGATGCTGACGCAGTCCTATGACTTCGACAAGGAGGGCTGCGGCAACGGCAAGCCGCCCAAAAGCATCGGCTGCGACAACGCCGTCGACGCTGACCCCATCAGCCTGTTCGCCGATCCCGAGTTCAAGAAGCTGAATCCGCACGTGGCGAGCGTCGGCGACGGGTACCAGATACCGACCGTACTGGGCGGCGAGAGCGACATGACCTATGAGCTCACCCGGTGGCTGGCCGCGAACAGCGCCGCCAAGTCGTTCGCGGACGGCACCTTCGACCCATGGGGCGAGCACGTCAACACGAGCTACCTGAAGATGCAGCTGCCGACGAACACGCTCAACTCGATGGACGCGTACCTTCCTGTCGCGCACCGCTACAGCCCGCAGTTCCCGCTCAGCGCGGTGGCCGCGTACCAGGTCGATAACTGGTATCCGGCGACCAACTGGGTGAAGGACGCGCAGGGCAACTACGACAAGCTCAGCCCGGAGACGCCCGGCGACCGGGCGCTGTTCGCCATCCTCGACGAGGCCGACGCGGCGGCATTCCAGTTGCCGGTCGCGGCGATCGAGAATCCGGCCGGCCAGTACGTCGAGCCGACGAACGCCACGATGGCTGCCGCGCTTGGCGAGATGCAAACCGGCGGGAACCACATCACCCAGCAGCAGAACGACCACGGCAAGGTGAAGAACGCCTATCCGCTGACGATGGTCATCTACGCGCTCGTCCCGACTGGCGGGATCTCGAAGACGAAGGCCGCGAGGATCGCGCAGTTCCTCGATTTTGTGGCGGGCAGCGGACAGCGGCCCGGTCAGCTGCCCGGCCAGCTGGCGCCGGGCTACCTGCCGCTCACCAGCAGCATGCGCACGCAGACGCTGAAGGCTGCCCAAGAGGTGCTGGATCAGACCGGCGGTAGCAAGCATCACGGGACCGCGGGTTCGGTGTCGGCGAGCGCCAGCGCTACCGCGTCGGCTACCGCACCCCCGAGGCCGGCTGGTCAGGCCCATCACCGGATCGGGTTGGGCCTGGTCAGCAATCCGGCCACCGCCGGGCTCGCGCGCTACGCGCTGCCGGTCCTGCTGATCGGAGGTTGCCTGCTGGTGGCGGCTGGCTCCGCGGCCCTGGTCGCTGGCAGGGGCAGCGCCGCAGTGCTGACGCGGCTCCGCGGAGCACGCCTTGCCCGGTGGTTGCCAGCGCTCGGAAGGAAGAAACCATGAGGGTGCGGATGCCACAGGCCGGACGGACGCTGGCGGTCGCCGTCGGAGCGGCACTCGCATCGCTCGCGCCGCTGTCGCCGGCCTTGGCCAGCAGCGACCAGCAATACATTGCGATCAGCGGTTCTGGCTCATCGTGGAGTTCGGTCGCATTGCTGCAATGGGCGCAGACGCTGCGAGCTGACGGCATCGTGGTGAACTTCAACCCGGACGGCTCGGCAGCCGGGCGCGCGGACTACATGGATCAGCAAGTCGACTTCGGCGCGTCCGATCCGCCGTTCCGCAACGGCACGGACCCGTTCGACGCGAGCGGTGCCGAGCACCCGCAGGTCGGCTACTCCTACGTCCCCGATACGGCCGGCGGGACCGCCTTCATGTATCACCTGGACGTCGGCGGCAAGCTGATCACCAACCTCAGACTGTCCGGTGAGACGATCATGAAGATCTTCACCGGGCAGATCACGAACTGGGACAACCCGGAGATCACCAAGGACTACGGCACCCAGCTGCCCAGCTTGCGGATCATCCCGGTGATCCGGGCGGACGGGTCCGGCGCGACCTACTTCCTCACCCGGTGGATGGCGCACGAGTTCCCGGCCCAGTGGAACGCGTTCTGCAGCAAGGTCAGCCACGGCCGGGTCAAGGCACCCTGCGGGCAGACCGAGTTCTACCCGCAGTTCCCGGGTTCTGTCGCGCAGAACGGATCGAACAACGTCGCTACCTATATCACCGCGAGCTACGGTCAGGGGGCGATCGGGTACGACGAGTACGCCTACGCGCTCAACTCGCACTATCCGGTGGTCAAGCTGCTCAACCCGGCCGGCTACTACGTGCTGCCTACCGCCTCCAACGTGGCGGTCGCGCTGACCCAGGCGCAGATCGACGAAGACCCCAGCAGCGTCAACTACTTGCAGCAGAGCCTGGACAACGTCTACACGTTCAAGGACCCGCGGTCTTATCCGCTGTCCAGCTACAGCTACCTGATCGTGCCGAGGACCGGGACGAAGATCCCGGCTAACTTCACCCCGGCCGACGGCAAGACGCTCAGCACGTACATCGACTACTTCCTGTGCGCGGGCCAGCAGTACTCCGCCGAGCTTGGCTACTCACCGCTTCCGCTCAACCTGGTGGAAGGCGGGCTATCCCAGTCGAGCAAGATCCCTGGTCACGAACCGACACCGAGCCTGTCCAGCGGCTGCGACAACCCGACGATTAAGAACGGCAAGCTCGTCGTGCTGGTGGACGCGCCGCAGCCCTCGCCATGCGACAAGGCTGGCGAGCCGCTGAGCTGCACTGTCGTGCACGGCAAGGCGGTGTCAGCCACCGCCGCCCAGCAGACCAGCACAAGCCCCAGCGCCGGGGCCAGTGCGGGCGTGACCGCGGCAGTACCGGTGGCGGGCGCGCCGGGGGCGGCGGCGTCCGGCGCGCCGCCGGAGGGTCCGGTGACCGGCACGGTGGTCAACGTTGCCTCGACCAGCGGCAACAGCACCGTGCTCGGGACGCTGACCGCGGTGGAGATCCTGGTCGTCGTCGCGGTGCCACCGGCCGTCTACGCATTGCTCCGCCGGCGCCGCAGCCGGGTGCCGCGGTGACCGTGCTGACCCGGCAGCCGGTCGGAGCTGCCGGCGAGCCGGCCAGCGTGCCGCGCGGCAGCATGGTTGCCCGTTGCGTCGGTGCGAGCCTCCTCCTCCTGGGCCTGCTCACCGGCGGATTCCTCGCCTACCTGTTCGGTGTCTCGCGGGTTCAGGAAGCTGCTGTCCAGAGCAGGCTGTACTCGACGTTCGCCGGCAAGCTCGGCCAGGATCTGGGGCCGCTCGGGCCGACCGGCCTGGGTCAGCCGGTGGCCATACTCGACGCAGCAAGCATCGGCTTGCGCAACGTCATCGTGGTAGAGGGCACGACCGCCGCGCAGCTTGACCTCGGCCCCGGTCACCTGCGAAACACTCCGCTCCCGGGCCAGCTCGGGTTGTCGGTGATCTATGGCAGGCGCGCCACCTTCGGCGCTCCGTTCGCCCGCCTGAGTGAGCTGCGCCCCGGCGAGGAGATCACGACGTATACCCAGCAGGGCAAGTCGGTATACAAGGTGGTCGCCATCGGTGACAGCCAGCACCCGGTCACCGACAGCAACCTGAACCGCCTCGTTCTGCTGACGTCGAGCTCGGCCGGAATCCCGGCCTACTACCTGGAGATCGACGCGGACCTGATGACGACCGCGCACAACGGGCCGGTGCAGATGCCTGCCATCGGTCCGGCTGAGCAGGCGATGGCCGGCGACAGCGGCGCCCTCGTGCTGGCCATGCTGTGGGGCCTGGCGCTGGTGCTAGCCAGCCTCGGCGGCGCAGCAGCCGCCGCCCGCTGGTCTGGCTGGCCGGCGTACCTGGTCATCGTGCCCGCTGTGCTCGCGATCCTGTGGAACCTGTACCAGAACCTGGCCGGCCTGCTGCCGAACCTCTACTAACTGCCGAACCCGAACTGCCGAACCCGAACCCTGCGAACAGGCCGGAGTCCTGCTGTGACCGATATCGCCGTGACTGACAGTTACCCGTCCGAGACACTGACCCGTGACCCTGGATTGGTGGGGCTCGACGCGCGCAACGTGTCCGCCTGGTTCAGCGGCCACAAGGTGCTGGAGCGCGTGTCGCTGCGGATGGAGCCCGGCAAGGTAACCGCGCTCATCGGGCCATCCGGCTGTGGCAAGTCCACGTTCCTGCGGGTATTGAACCGCATGCACGAAATGGTGAAGGGTGCGCAGCTGGCCGGCCAGGTAAGGCTCGGCGACCAGGACATCTATCAGCCTGCCGTCAGGCCAGCTGACATACGCCGCCGGATCGGGATGGTGTTCCAGAAACCGAATCCTTTCCCGGCCATGTCCATCTACGAGAACGTGGCCAGCGGCCTGAAGCTGTCTGGCATCAAAGTCCCCGACACCGACAGTCTGGTCGAGACGAGCTTGCGCCGGGCTGGCCTGTGGCGCGAAGTGCAGCAACGGCTCAAGTCCCCTGGCGGAGCGCTGTCCGGCGGGCAGCAGCAGCGCTTGTGCATCGCCAGGGCGCTGGCCGTCTCGCCGGACGTGTTGCTGATGGACGAGCCGTGCTCGGCGCTTGACCCGACCTCCACCAGGCGGATCGAGGAGACGATCGGCGAGCTCGAGAACCAGGTCACGATCGTGATCGTGACGCACAACATGCAGCAGGCGCAGCGCGTCTCCGACAACTGCGCCTTCTTCCTGGCAGCGGAGAACACGCCCGGCGCCATCGTGGAATCCGGGGCGACGCGCCAGTTGTTCGAGAGTCCGGTCGATCCCCGCACTGCTGATTACGTGCATGGCCGATTTGGTTGATCGGGGTTATAGTTCGCTCGGCGACCGGCACATCTCGGGCCCGCCAGAGGGGATCAGAATGGCCGAGCTTGTCAAGGAAGGCTGGTACGAGGATCCGGCTAACCGGCACGAGTACCGGTGGTTCTCCCAGGGCGTGCCGACGGACCTGGTCAAGGACGACGGAACCACGTCCAGGGACAGCATCAGTCTTACGGATCCCGCGGTCTACCAGTCAATGCAATTGGCGCAGGAGCCAGACGTCGGTCCATTGCTGCACAAGGACGATGCGCCGCCACCGAAATTGGAGCTAGTCAATATTGGCGGCGTTGGTTCCATGGGCTATGCCGGCGTCATCAATACTGCCAGTGTTCCTGCTCAAGCCGTTCCGGTGGCGCGCGCCGGGGCCGGCGAGATACTCCTGGTCGTCCTGCCAATCCTTGCTGAATTGCCTGTCTTCGCGCTCGTTGGTGCCGGTGAGCTTCCGCACATCGCATGGCTGGCGCCTGCTCTGGCGGCGCTCCTGATCGCGGCCGTCGGCCGCTGGCGGCGAGTGCGCAGGGCTCGCCGGCACCTGCGCTCCGCAACGAGCCGGCAGGGCGAGCAGCGAACCTAAGGCCGCCCCCCCGCGCCGATCTCTCGCGAACCGCTGATTTCATCCGGGATGACGGGCCGTCCCTCATTCTTCGCGCGGGGAATCTGGCGCGTCGGGCCCCACGCCAGAACCCGCCGTGATCCTGCGGACGCGCTCGGGGTCGGCGATCGAGTCCATCTCGACGATCTTGCCGTCGGCAATGGTGAAGCCAATGACGGTCACGGGAAGGTCGCGCCGGGAAGCGACCACTCCGGCGGCGCCGTTGACGACGACGTGGGTCAGGCGAACGACCTGCAGCAGGCTCGTCAGGCCGCTGAGCGCCTGCCGCGCGACGGCCGGCGCACCGCGGACCTCCATAGACGCCGCAGCGTGGAAGCCACCCGCATCGATGCGCAGGACAACGCCGGGATGGAGCACCTTCAGCAGGGCGTCGAAGTCACCGTCGCGGGCAGCTGCGAAGAACGCATCGACCACCTCCCGCTGGCGGGCCAGGTCGGGGTCTGGCGCGGCGAGCCCGGCGCCGGAGACCCGGCGCCGGGCTCTGCTGGCAAGTTGCCGTGCGGCCGCGGCAGTCCGGCCGACCACCGGGGCGATCTCCTCGAACGGCAGCCCGAACATGTCATGCAACACGAACGCCAGTCGCTCGGCCGGTGTCAGGGCGTCGAGTACGACCAGCAGTGCAAGGCCGACCGAGTCGGCCAGCAATGCCTCATCCTCCGGCTGCGATTTCGCCGCCGGGCTGACGATCGGGTCGGGAAGGCGCACCTCCAGCGACTCCTCGCGCCTGCCGTTGCGGGAGCGCAGCATGTTCAGGCAAATCCTGGAAACGATCGTAGTCAGCCAGCCGCCGAGGTTCGCCACGTCGTCTGCGCCCGCACGGCTCACCCGCAGCCAGGTGTCCTGCACGGCGTCGTCGGCGTCGTCGAGCGAGCCCAGCATCCGGTAGGCAACCGCGTGCAGGTGTGCCCGCTGCTCCTCGAACCGATCCGCAAGCCAGTCGCGCTCTCCGCCGTCCGGCGCTCCGTTGCTGTCGCCCGCCAGCAAGCCGCCCAGGTCGTTCTCGCTCATCTGTTCACTTCCTTCGCCCCCCGGTCTCATCCAGACTGACACCCGGCAGGCGACCGATGTGACGGGACAGGCCTGCCGGAGCGGCGGGGGAGTGAACTGACCCCCGGGCGGGCAGTTGAACGTCGGGATAAACCGCCGGATCCCGGCGGTCCGATCGCGCCTGCCGCCGGGGAGATCGCAGCTGAGCACGCCCGCCGATGCTGTCGCGCTGATGCGCAGCCCCGCCTACCTGCGGCTGCTGCTGCTGGCCGCGATCATCGGCGTGCCCGTCTCTGCGCTCGCCTGGGGCTTCCTGGCGCTGGTCAGCCTGCTGCAAGGGTTGCTTTTCACCAGCCTGCCGTCCGGCGTCGGGCTGGCGCGGCCACCACTTTGGTGGGCGTTCCCGCTGTTGTTGATCGGGGGCCTTGCCGTTGCTCTCGTCATCAGGTACTTGCCGGGAACGGCCGGTCATGAGCCGGCCGAGGGCTTCAAGGCCGGCGGTGTGGTGGCACCCAGAGACATTCCCGGCGTGTTCCTGGCGGCGCTGGGCACGCTGAGCATTGGCGCCGTGCTCGGCCCGGAGGCCCCGCTGCTCGCGCTCGGTGGTGGCGTGGCCGCCTGGGCGGTGGCCAGGGCGCGGGCAGGCGGTAGCGACCGGGCCAAGGTGGTCATCGCCGCGGCCGGCAGTTTCGCGGCTGTCAGCACGCTACTCGGGTCGCCTCTTGCGGGCGCGTTCCTGCTGATGGAAGCGGCCGGGCTCGGCGGCGCGACGATGGAGCTAGTTCTCGTTCCCGGCCTGCTGGCGTCCGGCATCGGGGCGCTAGTGTTCACCGGTCTCGGCCGCTTTAGCGGCCTTGGCACGTTCTCACTCGCTCTCCCCGGCCTGCCGCACTTCGCCCGGCCCAGCCTGGCCGAGATTGGCCTGGCCCTGCCGGTCGGGCTGGCAGCGGCGGTCCTGGCGGAGGCAATCCGGAGGTTCGCGCTGCTGCTGCGGGACGCAGTGGCGCCGCGCCGGCTCGTCCTGACGCCGGTGGCCGGACTGGTGGTCGCCGGATTCGCCGTACTGTTCAGTCAGCTGACCGGCAAATCAGCAGCTAACGTGCTGTTTTCCGGCCAGAGCCAGCTCGGCCCCTTCGTCAGCCATCGCGCCAGCTTCGGCCTTGGCGTGCTCGTGCTGTTGCTGGCCTGCAAGGCGGTCGCGTACGGCGTATCGCTGAGCAGCTTTCGCGGCGGGCCGATCTTTCCCGCCGTGTTCGTCGGCGCGGTGGCGGGTGTCGCGCTCTCTCATCTGCCGGGCATGCCGGCGGTAGCCGGAATCGCCATGGGCATCGGAGCGATGATCGCGGCAGTGCTCAGGCTGCCGATGACCGCCGTGCTGGTGGCGACCCTGCTGCTGTACGGCAATGGTGTCGCCCTCCTGCCGCCGATCATCGTGGCGGCCGTGACCGCCTACATCGCCGTCGGCTGGCTGGACCGTCCAGCGTGATCTGGATTGACTGGCGTTTCCGGCCCGGCTGGCGCTTCCGGCCTGGCTGGCGACCCTGGCTTCGTGGGCACAGTGCCGTGCTGCCGGACGGCGACGCGGCGCCAGGACACCTCGAACAGCGCTCCGCCCAGCTCAGAATCGCCGAGCCGCCACTGCCCGTCGGTCGAGCGGACGATCGAGTCGGCGATCGCGAGGCCAAGGCCCGCACTGCCGCCCTGCTCGGTTGACCTGCGAAACCGGTCGAATAGCCAGGGTCGCAGCTCAGCGGGGATGCCCGGCCCGGTGTCCTCGACGGTCATCGTCACTCTGCTGCCGCGATGCGCGACGGTGATCCGGACTGTCCCGCCTGCCCCGGCGTACCGGCAGGCGTTGTCGACCAGCACTCCGGTCAGCCGGTCGATCCACTCCGGCGGGGCGCTAATCCAGGCTGGCGCGGATCCGCTCGTCACTACCTCGATATCGAACTCCCTGGTGGTGCCGACCGCACGGAACCGCTCAGCGCACTGGCCGGCGATGGTCGCGAGGTCCAGCGGCTCCTCACGAGGCTGCGGCGGCGCCGAGTCAAACCGGGCCAGCCAGAGCAGGTCTTCGACGATCTTGCACAGCCGGGTGCTCTCGTCTTCGATCCGGGTCAGTGCGGCACGGTATTCGGCCGGCTGCCGGGGGGCGCTGAGAGCGATGCTGGTCTCCGCGCTGATCACGCTCAGCGGCGAGCGCAACTCGTGCGACGCGTCCGCGGTGAACTCGAGCTGGCGCCGGCGTGACTGCTCGACCGGGGAGAGTGCACGCAGCCCGATGGTGAGCGCGCCGGCGAACACGGACAGCAGCAGGACAGGAGCCGCAAGAGCTTCGCCATCCCGCAGCAGTGCGGTCAGGTGATCCACGCTCTGCAAGCTCTGGCCGGCAATCAGCCCGGCGCCGTTTTCAGAGCCTGCGACGAACCGGAACGGCGCTCCGGACAGCCGGGCGGTTTTCTCGCCATCCGGTCGGAGGCGGACGCTGGACGGCAGCGCCGGCGCGCCGGGGCTGGCCCGCGAGACCGGTGCGGACCGCCCCACTTGCCACACGTAGACCGGAGTTGAATCGATGTCGTCCTCATCCGGCGCCTGCAGGCCGATCTCGCGCACGTCAGACAGCCGTTCGGCCAGCCGGACATCGACCGCCTCGATCATCCTGGCCGTTACCACCTGGTCCAGTACGGTCACGCAGGCCGCGTAGACAACGCCGACGAGCAGGCTGGCGGCCGCCGCTACCTTCGCCGCGTGGACCACTTTCGGCGGCACGCCGCCGCGCAGCCGCATCGGCTACCGTTCCACGAGGCGGTAGCCGACGCCGCGAATGGTCTCGATCCTGACCATGCCGCCAGCCAGCTTTGCCCGCAGCCGGGCCAGGTGCACGTCAATCGTGTTGGATCCCATCGCATCCGACTCGTCGTCCCAGACGTTCACCGCGATCGACCGTCGCGGGACGACCGCCGGCGACTTGCGTACCAGCAGCTCGAGGATGCCGAACTCGGTAGCCGTGAGCACGGGGTGGCGGGTGCCGACCCGCACCTCGCGGGTCGCGGGATCGAAGCGCAGGTCGCCGACGGCAAGCTCGGGCTGCTGCACCGCCGGCGGGCGGCGCAGCAGGGCGCGCATCCGCGCCAGCAGTTCATCGAAGTCGAAGGGCTTGACCAGGTAGTCGTCAGCCCCCTCGTCGAGCCCGGTAACCCGGTCAGCTGGCGCATCGCGGGCTGTCAGCATCAAAACCGGGGCTGGCTGGTTGTGCCGCCGCATCCAGCGCACGACATCCAGGCCGGACATGCCCGGCATCCGCCAGTCGAGTAGCACCAGTTCGTAGCTGTAGCTGCGCAGGTACTTGACAGCGTCCTCGCCGTTGCGCACCGCGTCGACTACATAGTCGTGCTCTCGCAAGCCGCGGGCAAGCACGTCACATAGCCCGCTGTCGTCCTCCGCGACCAGCACCCGCATGATCTCTCCGAGCCGTACTGACCCTGGGCTACCTGCGTAGCTGGCGCCAGACGCGCCGCGGCATCAGGCGCATCAGGATAGCTGCCGGGCCGAGCGAAGGCGGCACCCAGATCAGGTTTGCCCGCCCGGCCAGTCCGGCCGCCACGGCAGCGCCGACCTGCTCGGGGGTGGTGGCCAGCGGGGCCGGCTCCATGCCCGCAGTCATCCGCCCGATGACGAAGCCCGGCCTGACCAGCAGCACGCGCACGCCTGATCCGTGCAGGGAGTCCGCCAGGCCGCGGCCAAAAGCGTCGAGGCCGGCCTTCGCCGCGCCGTACACGAAGTTCGCCTTACGCGGCCTGATCGCCGCCACCGACGACAGGATGACGATCGTGCCGCGTCCCGCTGCACGCATCCGCGTGGTCAGCGCGAGCAGCGCTGTCACGTGGCTGGTGAAATTCGTCTCGATGAGCACGCCAGCCTCGTCGGGAGCCTGGTCCATGCGGTCCTGGGGCGTGAGCACCCCGGCGGCCGAGATCACCAGGTCGACAGGGCCGTCACTGAAGGCGGCGGCGGCGAGAGCGGGCCCGGCGCCTGGCTCAGTTGCGTCATAGCGAAGTACGGTCGCCTGGCAGGGTAGCGCGGCCGCCGCGGCTTGGAGCCGCTCGGCATCCCGGCCCGCGAGCAGGACTGCAGCTGCCGGGCTGAGCCGCAGGGCCGCCAGGATTGCCAGCCCGATCTCACTGGTGCCACCGATCAGCAGCACGCGACCCGGCCGCCCGGCGGTCTCGCCCGCTGCGGCCGGCCGGCTGCGGTCCTTGGACCCGGTACTCAGCACAGGCCGAGCCTACGGCCGAGGTCGGACTGGAAGACTCCGCGGGGGTCTAGCCGGGCCCTGACAGCCTGCCAGTCGGTTAGCTTGCGGTACATCGACTCGAGTGCGTACCGGCCGAGCCTGACGTCCTTGGCCAGGTCGATCCGGCCGCCCGCCTCAGCTACTCGCAGGTCCAGCCCGGTGAGCAGGGGGCCGAGCTGAGCTTGCCCGGCCGGCATGTCGACCGCCAGGCACCAGCCGGCCAGCGGGAACGACAACGGCCCGCCGCTGCCGATACCAAATCTCCTCAGCGTGCCAAAGACTGGTGCGCAGCGATGGCGCTGCACCGACGCCAGCACCTCAGCGAGCACGGTCTCGGCGCCGAGCGGCACCACGAACTGGTACTGGACCAGCCCGTGCGGGCTCACGGCCTGATTCCACCCTTGCACCGCGTCCAGCCGGTGAAAGAACGTGGCGAGGTCGGCCAGGCCAGAGCGCCCCTTCGTGGCCGCGGCGAACCGCAGGCCGCTCAGCGCCCGCGCGGTCAGCGGCGTTACCAGGGCCACTGGCGTGGCCTGACCCCGGCGCGGGCGCCGCTGGCGGTAGCTCAGGTCGTTCCGCGCGCCGGGCAGGTCGGCCCTGATCGCATGATCGGCTTCCTCCACGACACCACGGCCGAGCGATTTGCCAGACGCGGTCGCGTCGATCCAGGCCACTGAGTACTGCGTCGTCGTCGCCTCGAGCAAGCTCAGCGCCGAGTCGAGATCGGCCGCTCGGCGCGAGATGACGTGCACCATGCTGGTCTCGATCCGCCGCAGCCGGATCGTCGCGCGGAGCACCACGCCTGTCAGCCCCATGCCGCCGACCGTCGACCGCAGGCCGGGCGGATCGGACACCAGGCTGAGCTGCCGCACTTCGCCGGTGCCGTCAAGCAACTCGACCCGCTCGACCCAGGCCGACAAGCTGCCAGCCTGACGGTGGTTCTTGCCGTGCACGTCTGCCGCGATCGCGCCGCCTACCGTCAGGTGCCGGGTAGCAGGCAGTACCGGAAGGATGAAGCCCGCCGGAACGATGTGGCTGAGGATCTCGGCGAAGGTCGTGCTCGCGGTGGCGGTCACGGTTTGGCGGTCCGTGTCGAGATCTACTGCCGAGGTGCTGACCGGAGTCACGACCAGGCCGTCCCGGTTCAGCGCGGCGTCGCCATAGCTCAGCCCGGATCCGCGGGCAATCAGGCCGGCCGGCGGCCCGGCGGCAATGAGTTCTTGTAGCCGGCCGA
Source organism: Streptosporangiaceae bacterium (assembly GCA_035570295.1). Taxonomy (GTDB): domain Bacteria; phylum Actinomycetota; class Actinomycetes; order Streptosporangiales; family Streptosporangiaceae; genus JAJYUU01. The sequence goes on along the minus strand of DATMMA010000109.1, from coordinate 39,364 downwards.
CGCTGGGCAGGCCGATGACCGCGGCCGCGGAGCCGCCGATCCGGCCGAACCCGGTCATGACCTGGCGAACGGCAGCGTAGCGGTCCGCCAGCCTGTCCGTCGCGACGGTCATCAGAGCCCTATCGTGAACGTGGTCAGCCACGTCAGCTCGCAGCAGATCATCGTCGGATCCCTGGTGATCAGGTCCTCAACCGGACGGCCGTCAGCAAGGCCGGTCAGCCGGTCGAACCGGAAGAGCGCGGCCGCGAGGGGCGCCGCGCTGGCCAGATGCCAGCCGCGCATCCAGGCGTCCGGCTCGGCCAGCGCCCAGAGTACGTAGGCGACCAGCATCACGATCATGGCGCCGCGCTGGCCGGCGCGCAGCATCCATGGCCGGTACCAGCGCATCACCGGCCGGTGCGCAGCTGCCTCGTCGCCCAGCACCGACAGTTCGGTGTAGCGCTTGCCGATCGCCACCATCAGCGCACCGAGACTGCACACGGTCAGGAACCACGCGGACGGCGGGACGTGCGTGGCGACGGCCCCGCCGATGGCGCGCAGCACGAAGCCGAAAGCTACCACCAGCAGTTCCGCGCCCGGCACGTGCTTCAGGCCGAGGCTGTAGAGCAGGGACATGGTGACGTAGGCGCTGATGACGCCCGCCAGCCGCGGCTCGCCGATCGCGAGGCTCGCCAGCAGGGCGACACCTAGCAGGGCGATGGCGAGACCGATTGCCACCCGGCGCGGCAGCCGGCCGGATGCGATCGGCCGCAGCCGTTTGGTCGGATGCAACCGGTCGCGCTGGGCATCCATCACGTCGTTGACCAGATAGACGGCAGACGATGCGGCGGTGAAGGCCGCGAACGCTACCAGGGCGTAACCGAAGCCGTCCGCCCGGCCCAGCGTGGCGCCGGCTAGTGGTGCGGTGAACACCAGCAGGTTCTTCGGCCACTGCCGGGGCCGGGCAGCCTGGACCGCGGCGACGATAAGCCCGGCCAGTGCCAGGGGCCAGGCCGCCGCGCGGGCCTCGGCTTGCGGTTGCTGGCTGCTATCGGTCTCCGGGCTGCGGGTTGTCATCTGGCGTAGACCGCGGTGAAGTCGCGGCTGTTGGGGAAGTAATAGCGGTCGGCCGGCTCCTGCTGGTTGGGCAGCAAGTTGACAGGCTTGGGGTTGGCCCGCTGGCTGTGCAGGTAGTACTCGTACGACATCCAGGCCGGGTTGATGTCAAGTTGCATGGCAGTGATGGCGCCCGCTCGCCGCAGCAGCGAGGCCAGCTGCCGCACATTGAGCGCGGGACCGTAGACCCAGATCACGCGGCCGTCCTTAGTGATGCCGATGCCGGACCGCCAGACGTTGTAGCCGCCGCCCAGCGTGGCACCCCATGCGGTCGTGACGTTGTTGTCGACCGAGTTCGGCACCTGGCCGTTAATGACGATCAGGTGCAAGTTCTGCCGGACGCCGACGACGTCCGGAGTCATGTGGACCGTCCGGCCCCAGACTCCGATCGCGATGTGCCCGTCGCGGTAGTAAACCTCACTGGCTACCCCTCTTGTCAGCGTTCCGTCCGTCTCCCCGTTGAGGTAGAAGCCGCCGCCGGAAACGTTGAGCCTGAAGCCGCTGTTGAAAGTTGCCATCAGCCCGCGGCGGGTCCCGGCCGGGACGTAGTCCGCCGCCTTCCAGTTGCCAGGGCCGGGATCCAGGGTTCCGGGCCGCAGCTCGAACTTCAGCAAGCTCTGGTTCATCGACGCGATGCCGGCCACGTAGGAGGTGTAGACGTTGCTGAACCGGAGGTCTGTGCCGCAGATCGCGGGTTCACCGTTCACGGTGCCGAGCACGCGCCAGACGCCCTCTCCCGGCAGCGGCTTGCCGGCGAATGTCCTCAGATTCGCCGGGCAGGTCGCCACGGCGGCCGCGGGCTTGCCGTGACTGTCCTTGCGGGCGGCCTTCGCTGCAGCCACGCTCGGGCCGGTGAGCGCGAACGACGGCTTGCCGCCGACCTTAGGTGGCTGGTAACTGATCCATTCACCGAACGTAACAACCGCCCCGAGGTAGTGGTCGCGAGCCCACTCGGCCATCCGAGCGGAGAACGTTCCGCCGCCTGGCATGGTCAGCGCATGCCCCACGGACCAGCCGGTCGGGATCAGGATGACGACGATCGCCGCCGTCAGCACGCGCGACCACAGGTAACGCGGCATGTGCGGAGCCCAGTTCCGGCGGCGCGGTGGCCTATCCGGCCGGCGCTTTCGCCGGTGCCCCCCGCTCGGCGGATAGCTGCTGCCTGACCCACTGCCAGACCGGGAGCTATCGTCCGACCAGTAGCTTTCGTCCGGCGGCAGGCTCGCGCCGGACGGGTAGCCACCATCGGTACGCCCGCGGTCCGAGCCTGACGTCATCGACCTCGACACACCGCGACCACTGCCGGGATTCATGTCGCCTCCGCGGCCCCGATGCGCCCCGGCCGGCGGATAGCTACTGCCTGACCGGTAGCTATCGTCCGGCAGGTAGCTTTCGTCCGGCGGCAGGCTCCCGCCGGACGGGTAGCCACCGTCGGTACGCCCGCGGTCCGAGCCTGGCGGCATCGACCTCGGCACTCGGCGACCACTGCCGGGATTCATGTCGCCTCCGCGGCCCCGATGCGCCCCGGCCGGCGGATAGCTGCTGCCTGACGGGGGGCTACCGGCAGGCGTGCTGTCCCAGCCGTCCCAGTCATCCGAGCCATCCCAGCCTGGCGTCATCGATCTCGGCACTCGGCGACCCCAATCGCGATTCATCTTGCCACCGGGGCGCCTAATGCCGCCGGGGCGTGTCCGGCGTCAGGTCTACCCACGGAACATGAAGACCTCATGACGCCGCCGTCCCGGCTGTCGCGGCCGGGCAGGAGGTAAGTCAGCGGCCGCAGCATGCCCAGTCAGGCGCCAGTTTATGCCGCGACTCAGTTTCAGTTCGGCTTTAAGCAGCTTCGGCGTCGAGTTCTGTAAGGATGTCCTGCTGCCTTTTCCGGAGATTGTCACGTTCCGCGGGCGGGTCAATCCGGCGCAGCTCCTGCCGCCGGCGGCGACGGCTCAGGACAGACCCAGCCTCCGTGGTGCTGAGCAGGCCGGCAGCGGCCGCGGTGGACAGCAGCTCGCGGGCGCGGTGCAGGAACGCACTGCTGAGCAGCAGGTAGAGAATGGCGACCAGGGCGAAGTTCACCGCGACTTTGAGCTCGATCGCGACTGCGGGGGCATCGAACAACAGGTGCATCCCTACAGCGGCGACGAGGCAGGCTGCCGCGGCGAGCAGCGGCCCGTGGCCTGGTCGGCCCGGTCGGCCCGGTCGGCCCGCACCAGCGTCGGCGGGTTGACGGCCCGGGTAACCGCCGCGGGCGGCGTCGCGGATCAGCCGCCTGCGTCTGGTGTGCAGGATCAGGTATCCGGCCCCGGCGCCCGCTACTGCCGTCATCGTCCAGTGTGAGCCGAGGCCGGCCGTGCCTACCCGCAGCAGCGCGGAGTTCAGCACAGCGCGGCCCGGGTCTGTGCCGCCCGACATGACAATGGCATTGAGTCCGTAGGTGACGTTTTCTACCGCCTGGAAGCCGAGCCCGGTGAGCGCGCCGTAGACCAATCCGTCCAGCGGCCCGTTAATCGCTAGCGGCGCGGCAAGCCCGACCATTACGACACCGCACAGCTTGAGCAGTTCCTCGTTCAGCGGCGCTGACAGCGAGGCCGACCAGTCCGATGCGAAGGTGACCCCCTCGCTCTTGGCCCACAGACCGGTGAGGCCCTGGTTAGCCAGCAGGGCGCACCCGGCCGCGGCGGTAGCGCCCCACACCAGTGCGGCAGCCGCCCAGAGGAGGGCGGGGGCACGGGTCGGCCGCAGCCGACGCAGCAGGGCGAAGCCGATCAGGACCAGCGGCAGCTCTAGCACCGCGGCCAGCGCACCGGCGTGCGGGAACACCACCAGGAAGCGGACGAATTCCCAGATCAGCACTCCGGCACCGAAGATGCAGAGCAGCGCGGCGCTGATGCGTACCGCCCGGATACTGCCGCGGAAGCTCACCGCGAGGCCGCCGGGAACCGCAGCGAGCGGATGAGCTGGAGTGAGGTGGCCGCCGTCAGCGGTCTGGCGTGACGAGGGGCGAGCACAACTATCCGAATCGCGTAGGTGCCGGACGGTCCGGCAATATCGGTCACATGGCCGTAGGCGCGTGCGCCGGTGGCGGTAGCACTCAGGCCCGGCCGGCCTTGCTTGTTGGTGACGGCTGACGGCTTACCGAGCCGGAGGCCGGGATTGGTGACCCGGAGGACCTGCCGCAACCCGCTCCAGATCCCGGCTGCCTGCTCGACGCCGGCCAGTGATACGTAGCCGATCGAGACGGTGACGGCGCCGCGGCGCAGCAGATAGCCCTGGCGCGGGTCGCTCTCTGCTGGCCGGAGGGTCCAGCCCGACCCGATCCTGACGCTGGCCGAGTTCGGCCCGCTCGGCCCGAGCCGGAGCGAGGCGCCCGCCGCGAGCTTCTGGTTGTCAGGGACAACAGCGTTGAGCAGCGGCCAGCCCGCGGTCAGCAGCACCATGACGGCCAACACGATCAGCAGCCAGCGCAGCCTGGCCCGCGGTGAGGCGCCACCTGGCGGCAGCCGCGGTCGATCAGCGACCATGCAGCAGCTCGGAGAGCGTGCTCGGGCTGTGCCCGAGGAATGCGACGACCAGTGCTGCCGTCGCCACGAGCAGGACAGTGGCTGTTACCAGGCGGAGCCTGCGAGCCGGCGAGATGGCGTCTGTGCTGCGGGCGGCGGCCCAGATCGGCATGGTCAGCACCAGCACGACGACGCCGGCAACCGGGCTCGACTTCAGCATGGCCGCGCCGATTGCCGCGAACGCGATTGCCGTCCGGTTCCAGGCAAGCCGGGTCCGGTCGGCCGGATCGACGAGGCCCGGGTCGTCTGGCTCCGGTTTCACTGTGTGACACTCATGCTGGGCCTCGTCTACCGGGTCACCGATAGCAGCACGACAACCGCTGCCAGCGCCGCCACGCCGACGATCGTGGCTGACAGCAGGCGCGGCACGACGGACCGCGGCAGCGGCTCACCACGTCGCATCGCGGTCTGGTTCCGCTTCAGCTCCCAGTAAGCGGCCGCCGCGATCACGGCTCCGAGCACGATCAGCGGGATGCCGACGATGTGGCGGCCAAACGGCACGCCAGGAAACGGCGGCAGCAGCTGCACGATGGCGAGGCCAGCGGCGATCAGCGCCAGCGCGGTCCGGTTCCAGGCCAGGAAGGTCCGCTCATTCGCCAGCGTGAAGCGCGGATCCGGCTCGGTCTCGGCCGGCGGTCCGGCAGGTGCAGGCTCGGGCTCGTGCCCGGCGTTCGTCATGGCATCAGCCCCCGCGCCCGTGGCGCTGTTAGCAGCCGTTGCGGCACGGCGGTCTAGGCGGCCGGATCGTGCCAGGTATCGCCATCAGTTACCAGCGCGGCCGCCTGCGCCGGCCCCCAGCTCCCGCGGGCGTAGGGCTGCACGGGCACCACGTCACCGAGGACCGGCTGGACTACCCGCCAGGCGGCCTCGACGGTGTCCTGCCGGGCGAACAGGTACCGCTCACCGCTGAGCGCCGCTCCGATCAACCGGTCATACGGCCGGATCGTCTGCTCTGCGGCTTCACCGCAGTAGGCAAGCTCGCGGAGTTGCGGGGCAAGGTCGGGACCAGGCCGTTTGCCGATCAACGTGACGCCGGCCTGGTCGTCAGGGAAGATGCGCACCCGCAACTGGTTAGCCCCCCCGGCAGCACCGATGCTGAACACGTCGTGCGGCGGCCGGCGGAACCTGAACACCACCTCAGTGGCGGTCACCGGCAGGCACTTGCCGACCCTGATCAGGATCGGAACGTCGGCCCAGTGCCAGGACTGCGCGCTCAGCCGGACGGCCGCGTAGGTCTCGGTAGTGCTGCCCGGCGCGACGCCCTTGACATCGAGGTAGCCGTCGTACTGGCCGCGGACGGTCATTTGCGGGCTCAGCGGCTCTAGCGCTCCGATGATCTGCGATTTGACGTCGCGCCAGGAAGCCAGGCCGTTGCCATCGGGCGGGTCCGCTAGCACGGTTGCCAGTACCTGGAGCATGTGGTTCTGCAGCACATCCCGGATCGCGCCGGTTTTGTCATAGAAGCTGCCGCGAGCGGCGACGTCGAACCCCTCCGCCATGGTGATCTGGATGCTGGCCACGTGGGCGCGGTTGAGCAGCGGCTCCACAATCGAATTCGCGAACCGGACGAACAGCAGGTTCTCTACCGGCTCGAGCCCGAGCCAGTGGTCGACCCGGTAAATGGACTCCTCCGGGAAGTACTTGTGCATCGTTGCGTTGAGCGCGATCGCGCTAGCAAGGTCGGTACCGAACGGCTTCTCCACCATGACCCGCGCATTGCCAGCGCGGCCCGCGGCGGCGATTCCCTCGGCAATCCGGCCGAACAGCGATGGTGGCACCTCAAGGTAAAAGAGCGCGTTCTGGCCGTCACCCATCGCAGCTGACATCGCCTGATAGGTGGCCGGATCATCGAGGTCCCCGTCGACGTAGCGAAGCAGGCTCAGCATCCGGGTGGCTGCCGGGCTGGCCGGGTCAATATTGTTCAGCTTCAGCGACGCCGTCGCATAGTCGCGGAACTGGTTCAGCCCCCAGCCGCTCATCGCTACCCCGACAACCGGGACATTGAGAACGCCGCGCTCGACCAGACCGACGAGGGCAGGGAAGGTTTCCAGCTTGGCCAGGTCCCCGGTCGCACCGAAGATAACCAGGGCATCAACTTGGCGGGGCGACACCATGCTGCTCCTTCCGAGTCACTTGTCTAAGGAAAAGGGTCGCACGTTAGGCTCGCGTCCGATGATCGTGGTAGTGGCCGGCGTTGCCGGAAGCGGCAAGACCACTGTCGGCCAGTTGCTGGCCAGACGGCTGGGCTGGCAATTCGCCGATGCCGATAGGTTCCACCCGGCAGCGAATGTAGCGAAGATGAGAGCCGGGATGCCGCTGACCGACGACGACAGGAAGCCCTGGCTGGCGGCCATCGACGCCTGGATGGATGACATCATCGCCAGTGGCCAGTCGGCCGTGCTCGCCTGCTCCGCACTCAAGCGGAAATACCGGGACGACCTGGTCGGCCACCGCGAGCAAGCGGTAATGGTGTTTCTCGCCATTACTCAGGCGCAGGATCAAGCCAGGCTGCACGCCCGGAAAGGCCACTTCTTTCACGAACCGCTGCTGGCCAGTCAGTTCGCCGCGCTCGAGCCGCCCGAGCCCGACGAGCCCAGGGTGTACTCGATACCGACCGGTGACGCGCCGCCAGGCCAGGTTGTCACCGAGATCATCACGAAACTCGGCTCCGGTCTGTCAGCTGACTAACGGCGCAGTCGTGCCAGAATCGGCAGACGCTGGCACATCGGAGCGGCGGCGCAGGGGGTGCCCGGTTCAGTGAGCGGTCCGCAATCACACTCGCGGTCGGCGGCCGGCACTGTCGCCCTGATAGCCGCCGCGACCGTCGTCTACTACGTGCTCCCGGTGCCCGGCGCGATGCGCGAGACCTCCTGGGCGGTGATGTTCTTCCTCGGAGCTGCGGTGCTTGGCGCGCTCATCCTGGCGGCTGTCCTAAGGCTGCTGCGGGCCGGTGAGGACGCCAGGATCCGCGGCCTGATCCTATTGCTGACGCTGACCATCCTGTTCTTCTCCTGGTCTGATGAGTCTCTCGCCAGGCTGCCAGGTCAATTCACGCTGCTGCGCACCAAAACCGACTCGTTGTATTTCAACGTCAGCACGCTGGCGACGGTGGGCTTCGGCGACGTGCACCCGGTCGGCCAGCTGGCACGCGCGGCGGTGACCGTGCAGATTGTGTTCAACCTGGTGTTCCTCGGCACGGCCGTGAGCCTGATCACCGGTTTCTTCCGGACCCGTGCGCGGGGCCAGCTGCACGGGCCATCGCAGGGAACCGGGCAAACTGGCACTGGGCAGGCCGGCCCTGAGCAAGCTGGCACAGGTAGTCCGGCCGGCTCGGACGGAGCCTAGAACGTAGGTCTCAGCACGCACCGGAACCCGAGGTGACCGGTCGAGGTGCCGGCCGTCTCGCCGTGCCGCGCGGCCGGCCGGTACCGCAGGCAGTAACTGGGCGCGCACAGGTACGAGCCGCCCTTGATAACCCGGCGGGGGATGTCGACGGGCGGGAACGCACCTGTATCACCGGCGGTCAGCCGCGGGTGGTGCGGCACACAGCTGGGCCAGTCGGGACCCTCGTCAGGCCGGTGTCCTAGCTGGAAGTAATCCGAGGTCCATTCCCAGACGTTCCCGGTCATGTCATAGAGCCCGTAGCCATTCGCGGGGAAGCTGGCGACGGGCGAGGTGCCCTCATACCCGTCCAAAGCGAGGTTCTGCCAGGGGAACTCGCCACGCCAGGTGTTGGCGAGAAGCTGCCCGCCCGGCGTGAAGTCATCGCCCCAGACGTAAACGGCGCCGTCGAGGCCCCCGCGTGCGGCGTACTCCCACTCAGCCTCCGTCGGCAGTTCCTTGCCCGCCCAGCCGGCATAGGCCTGCGCGTCCGGGTACGCGACGTGCGTCACTGGGTGCTTATCGCGCCTGCTCGCATTGCTGGCCAGCCCCTCCGGGAGACGCCAGCACGCACCAGGCGCGTAATCCCACCAGTTGCCAAGCTCCCGCAAGTCGACCGGGCCCGGCGTTTTGTGGAAGACCAGCGAGCCGGCGACCAGCAGATTCGGGTCGGCACCGGGATAGCGGGCAGGATCGGGCGTTTGCTCGGCCAGCGTCACGTAACCGGTCTGCTTGACGAACCGGCGGAACTCAGCAACAGTGACCGGCCGGGTATCGATCCAGAACCCGTCGACGGCAACCGTGCGCACCGGTTGCTCTTCCGGATAGAAGTCAGCCGACCCCATCCGGAACTGGCCGCCCGGTATCCACGTCATCCCTGCCGTCGGCACCTGACGGAGCGCACCGGTGGTCGCTGCCTCGCTGCCGCTCATCGCCTGCCCAGTCCCCTCGTCTGCACAGCCATAGTCGTCGGCCGGGTAGCTTCGGCTGCTGGCCGGTGATACCCGGCAGCTAGCCTCATGCAACCGCGCCACAGCGTGAAGCCGGTTCACCCGTGGCGGGTGAGACGCCAGTCGCTGCGACGGGAAGGCTAGCTGTATGACGGTTTCAGCCGGCTTGGCTGTCTGTGACGCGCAGCCGCGATGCTTACTGAGGCAGCCGGCTTGGCCGTGCTGGCCGCCCTGTCCCCGACCGCGGTGCTGGTCTCCGCAGTGTTTCTGGGCTCGGCTCGCCCGCACCGGACCGTGCTGATCTACCTGGCCGGCGCCGTCGTGATGACGGTGATCTTCGCGGCCGTCGTCTTCGTCGCGCTACGAGCCGGGCACCTGCAAAGATCGCGTGAGTATCAGCCGAGGTACGGCCTTCGGCTCGGCCTGGGCGCCACGATGATGGTGGCCGCCGCGTACCTGCGCCGGCGGAAGCCTAAGCCGCCCGACCCGGCGAAGCGGGACAAGCGAATCATCTCCAGGCTGATGGCCAGGCCGCACCCGTGGGCGGCGTTCATCGTCGGTCTCCTGGTGTATGCGCCCTCCCTGACGTTTATCGCGGCGGTCCAGGTGGTAGCCACGTCCAAGGCGAGCATTGCCGCCAGCGTCCTGGGAATCGCAGTGGTCATCGCGATCACAGTGATGTTCGCCTGGCTGCCCTTCGTTCTGTACCTGCTCGCACCCGACCGGACCGCCTGGTTGCTGCGCTCCTGCGACAGATGGCTGCGGACGCACGGCCACGTGCTCGCCGTCGCGGGGCTCGGCGTCGCCGGCGTGCTGCTGACGCTGGATGGCATTCTCGGGCTGACGGGCGTCGTGCGCTAGCCGCGGTCATGCGGACGGTACGGATGGCGCGAGGACCCGGCAACATACTTCGCGGGTGATCCGGGTCGCGCACCGGCGGGAGGAACTTGCCTCGCGAAGCACTACATAGCGGGTCGCTCTGATTGGTGCGCCACCCGCTGGGGTATGCCGAAGACGGGGCTTTGAGCTGCAGTTTCACCGCAACGGGTGAGTGCGGTCGCGGGCGGCCAACCGATCGGATCCGCACTTTCGCCGGCCCGCGCGCTGCGGCTGACGTTGCGGTCAGTCACTCGGGGGTGCGATGACGAGCATGGTGAGCAGTCCTGCGCTGTCCGCGACGCAGCTCGATGCCGAGCTGCTCGAGGACAAGCTGCGGGTGCCGCGGCCAGGGCTTGCGGTCCTGCCGCGCCGCCGGGTCGGCGACCTCATCGAGGCTGGCGTAAGTCGTCGCGTCACGCTGATGACCGGGCCCCCAGGTTCTGGTAAAACCGTCGCGGCTGCTCAGTGGGCAGCGGCGAAGCCAGCCAGCCACCGGCCTGCCTGGGTGAGTCTCGACGCCTCCGATCGCGAGCCGAGCCGGTTCTGGCGATACGTGACCGCTGCGCTGTCCAGTGCGGGCGCCATGACGGCCAGCAGATCGGCCGCGCCGCCCGGCCTAGCCGGCGTCGCCGGCCCGCCGCCGGGCATCGCTGCCGCCGAGATCCCGCAATGGATGGCCGCGATCGTCCGGCGCGCGGCCGAGCCGGTGGTGCTGGTCCTCGACGACGTGCATCTGCTGGCCGGAAGCGAAGCGCTGGCCGGCCTGGACGAGCTGATCAGGCACGAGCCGGCCGGATTGCGGCTGCTGCTGGCCTCGCGGTCGGCGCCCGGCCTGGCGCTGGCGCGCCTCCGGCTGGCCGGCGAACTCGCCGACATCGGCGCCGCCGACCTTGCCTGCACGGCGGAGGAGACCGCGGCATATTTCGCGATGCTCGGCGCGCCGCTTAACCCGGCCGACTGCGATCAGGTCTTCAAACGGACCGAAGGATGGTTGGCTGGCCTGCGGCTAACCGCGCTCGGCCCAGCTCCGGCTGGCCCAACTCCGGCGGGCCTAGCTCCGGCGGGCCTAGCTCCGGTCGGCCCAGCGGCCCCGGTCGGCCCAGCGGTCTCGGCTAGCACGGCGTCCTCTGCCAGCCCGGCGCCCCCGGCCAGCACGGCGACCGGGCCGGTGGCTCCGGTCGCCGACTACCTGCGAGACGAACTGCTCAGCCAGCTTGCGCCCGGGGTCAGGACGTTTATGCTGCGCAGCTGCCTGACCCCGACCGTCCCGGCCGACCTGGCCCGCGACCTGACGGACGAGGCTGGCGCCGCTCGCCTGCTCGAGCAATTGAGCAGGGATTGCGGCCTGGTGCAGCCGGTATCGCCAGACGCTGCCGAATACCGGTACCACCCCATGCTCCGCGAGGTGCTGTTCGCCGATCTGTGCCGTGAACTGCCGGACGAGGTCCCGGTGCTGCAAGGGCGAGTCGCCCGATGGCACGCAGACCGGGGCGATGTGCTTGCTGCCGTGCAGGCAGCAGCCAGCGCCGGCGACTGGGAGTTCGGCGTGGAACTGCTGCGCGACGCAGGGCCCGCGGTCCTGCTCTCACCAGCCGCGCCGGTGCTGGAAGCAGCGCTCGCCTTGGTGCCGCCCGGCCAGGTAGCCGCCGATGGCATGCTCGCTGTCGCGCTCGCCGCCGCGCGCCTCTGGCAGGGCGACGCCGACGGCGCGCTGCCGCACCTGGAGACAGCGGAGAGCGTGCTCGCCACAACCGGAGCTCCTGGCGCGCGAGGAGAGGGCCCCGGGGATACGTGCTCGAAGCCGGGCGAGGTTGAGATCTGGGTCGCGGCACTTCGGGTTCTGCACAAGGCCACGGTCAGCGCCGCCGCGCCGGGCTGGCTGGATCGTGAGTGGGCCCTGGCGAGCCAGGTGCACACAGACCCGCGCGGCAGGCCGGAGCACCGCGCGGTCGGGGTACTTTGGCTTGCTCTCGGCCTTGCCGCGCTGCGCGAGTTCGACAGTCAGCTGGCCCGGGTGGCGCTGCTGCATGCAAGTTCGCAGCTGTCGGCCGGCGCCCTGCTGGCGCTACGGGAACGAGGCCGCGCCTTTGAGGCAGTCGCCTGCGCGCTCTACGGCGACCTGGCTGCTGCGGCCAGGCTAGCCGCCAGCGTTTCCGACGGACCGCATGGCGCGGACGACGCCCTGCGCCCGGTGCTGGCACTCGCCGGGGCGGCGGTCAGCCTGGCCAGGGATGAGCCGGACGCTGCCGGAACTCTGCTTGACCAGGCTGACCTCGCGGCAATGGCCCCGCGGCCGGCTGGCGAGCCCTCGATCGCCGTTCTCAGCGGCTTCTTGCGAGCCAGGCTTGCGGTGGCCGAGGGCAACCTGGCCGGTGCCCGCGGGCTAGTCCGCTGGCTGACCGACGCGGTCGCGGGCGCGGCGCAGGCCGGATATAGCCCCAGCGTGCCGGAATTGCCGGCGCACTCGGCCCGGGGGTACGGCGCTGCAGCGATCATCGCGGTCCTGGACGCCGAGATCAGCCTCGCCGCCGGCGAACGTGAACGGGCCAGGGTGACGCTGGCTGACCTGGTGATGAACCCCGGCAGTCCTGCTGAGCCCGGCGCGCCTGCCGCGGCAGCCGAGGCGGTGGCTCAGCCAGAGGCTGCCATCTGCGAGGCCAGGCTGCTGATCGCCGACTGCGACGACAAGGGTGCGATCGAGCAGGTGACGCCGCTCATCACGGGCACTGCCGGGACGTGCGCGGTCACTGACCGGATCGCGGCGTTGCTCACCGCAGTCGTCGCCCACCGGCGGCTCAATCAGTCCGGTGAAGCCGCCGAGTTGCTGTCGCTGGCCCTGGCGCTCGCCGAGCCTGAAGAGGCCTGCGGTCCGTTTGTCGCGGCAGGCCCGCCCGTCAGGTCGGCACTGACCGTCCTGGTTTCGCCGTCCAGCCGCAGCGCCGGCTTCGCCAGCCGGATCCTGGACCGATTCGACGGGCGGCTGCGGCGACCGGCAGGGAGCCATCCTGCTGCTCTGCTGACCGACAGCGAACTCGCCGTGCTGCGGTTCCTCCCCTCGCACATGACCAACCAGGAGATCGCCGAGGCGCTGTTCCTGTCGATTAACACCATCAAGACGCACCTCAGCTCGGTCTACCGGAAGCTGGGTGTCGCGAACCGGCGGCAGGCCATCGCTCAGGGCCGCCGGCTGGATCTGCTGTTACGCCGCCCGATCCGCTGTTACGCCGCCCGCAGCGGCAGAACTACTGACAAAGCCTGGATAGCGGGGCACTCTCCCGCCAAGCAGCAATCTTTCCGATACAGATAAAGCGGTGACTCCGCCCGGACTACTAGTTCCGGGCGGAGTCACCGCTGTGCTGACCTATGTGCACGACTGGCCTGCCTGGCGGCCGGCCGGCTAACCGCGTGCTTGCGGCCAGTTTTCTCCTCCTGAATGACGGCGCGCCCTTCGCGGCGCCACCAGTGCCCTCCTTCGACGCCTTGCGCAGGCTGTAAGCGAGGCCGCCAAGCACCAGGCCATAGAACAGCAGCCAGGCGGCGACAAGCGTCACCAGCAGGGCAAGGCTGATTGCGGGCCACACCACCATGATGATCCCGGCTGCGCAGCTGAACACGCCGAGCACAGCGCGCAAGGTACGGCCCGGTACGTCGCCAGAGATCGCCGCGCCGATGTCGGCGACTCCGTGCGCGATGAAGAACACGCCGGTCACGAAGGCGAGCAGGAACAGGCTGAGTGCGTGGTGCAGCATCAGGTAGGTCCCCGCAAGCACGGCGAGCAGCCCGATCGCGATGTAACCCGCGCGCATGCCGCCACTGTGGTTGCTCGCAGTGAACGCCTCGAACAGCTTGACGAGCCCGGCGACGAGCACGGCCGCGCCGATGAGGACCGCGACGAGGGTCAGCGCCGCAGCCGGCCAGACCAGCAGCATGATGCCTAGCGCGATCATGCCCAGGCCGCAGAGGAGAACCCCTGGCCAGGCCCGGCCCGCCGCACCTGCGATCATTGCGGTCCTGGCTCCCAGGCCGGGCGCCCCGGCCGCTTCGCCTTCCATTGCGCGCTCACCCTGCGGGCCGTACTGCTGCGGAACTGTGGCCTGAGCTGGTGTGGTGCGCGTCTTCACGCCGCCCTGGGTAGCGCCCTCGCCCGAGGCAGCACCCTGACGCGTTCCCTCGTCTGGAAGGCCTGAGCCTCCCGTTTCCTGGCCGGGTCCGCCGACGCTGCTGGCGCCTCTACTGGCCCGTCCCATGTCGCCGGAGCCGATGTTGCCCTGGCCCGAATCGGCTGGCGGGCCGCTGCCCGACGGTCCGTACCCGCCTGGCTGACCCCCCTGGTTGGCCGGGCCGCTCCGCGGTTCGGTCATTCTCGCCTCCTGGAGGATTGGACGGCCGGTTCGCGCCTGGCTACCGCACTTGCGCGGTTCTGAGGCACGCCGACTACACCTCGAGTACTCCTACTTCGCTATCGTGCGGCGGCCGAGTTCCCGTGATCATCACCCGTGCCGGGTGAACCTGGCGGGACTGGCCTAGACTTGGCGCCCAACAGCCGTGAGTGACAGCAAGTCCGGCCCGCGCGAGAGCGCCAGCCAGCGGAATGATCTCTTTCCAGGAAGCGACCCCAGGTGAAGACCGACGTCGAAGAGCTAAGCCCGACCAGGGTCAAGCTGACAATCGAAGTCCCGTTCGAGGAACTCAAGCCGAGCCTCGACAAGGCCTACCGGGAGGTGGCCAAGCAGGTCAGGATCCCCGGATTCCGGCCTGGTCGGGTCCCGCCCCGGGTCATTGACACGCGCATCGGCCGCACACACGTGCTCGAGCAGGCAGTCAACGAGGCAGTACCCGAGCTGTACAACAAGGCGGTCGCCGAGCATGACGTGGTGCCCCTCGGGCAGGCCGAAATCGAGGTCACCAGGCTGGACGACGGCAAGGAACTGGCCTTCACCGCTGAGGTCGACGTCCGGCCCAGCTTCGAGTTGCCCGACCTGGAGCAGCTGTCGGTAACGGTGGATAACGCCGAAGTGGATCCCGACCAGGTGGAGGAGTACCTTCGCGCGCTACGGGAGCGGTTCGCCTCGCTCAAGACTGTAGACCGGCCGGTGCAGACCGGTGATTTCGTGTCTATCGACCTGGCTGCCACGATCGACGGCAAGGCGGTCGACGATGCTCAGGCCTCCGGCGTGTCCTACGAGGTGGGCACCGAGTCCATGCTGGACGGACTCGATGAGGCGCTGACGGGGATGTCGGCTGGCGAGTCCGCTACCTTCACGACCGAACTGGCAGGCGGCCAGCAGGCGGGCAAGACGGCTGACGTGCTGGTGACCGTCAACTCGGTGAAGGTCAAAGAGCTGCCGGAGCTAGACGACGAGTTCGCCCAGTCGGCGAGCGAGTTCGACACGGTTGGCGAGCTGCGCGCATCGACCAGGCGACAGCTGGAGGCAATGCGGCAGCAAGGCCAGGCAGGCCAGGCCAGGGAACGGCTGCTGGATGAGCTGATCGAGCGAGTCGACATCCCGCTGCCGGAAAAGCTGCTCGCCGCCGAGATCGAGGCGCGGCGTCAGTCCATGCGCGACCAGCTTGAGCGCGCTGGCATCAGCATGAAGAGCTACCTGGAGTCCGCGGATACGACGCAGGCCAAGCTCGAGGAGGATTTCGAGGCAGATGCCCGGCGTTCGGTGAAGGCCGGTTTCATCCTGGACAAGATCGCCTCCCAGGAGGAGCTGGGCGTGACAGGCGAGCAACTGAGCGCTTACGTCACGGAGCAGGCATACCGGATGGGCGTGGCCCCTGACCGGCTCGCACAGCAACTCAGCGACAACGGCCAGCTGCCTGCGGTGGCCGCTGATGTGCTGCGGGGCAACGCGCTGACCGTACTCGCCGAGCGCGCCCGGGTAACTGACGAGGCTGGTCGGCCGGTCTATGTGAAGACAGAGGCCGAAACTGGCGAGGAAGCCGAGGCTGGCGACGCGGATCTCGACGAAGCCGATGTCGAGGAGTCCGAAGAGGACTGAGGGCGGCAGGGCGCTACTCGCCGCTAGCTCCGGCCGCCACCGCTGCGCCGCTCCGGCTCAGGCCCCGGCTGTCGGCCGGCGGCTCGTGCCGCGCAGCGCCACTGTCTGCGATAGAGCTGCCGGTGGAAGCCTTTGAGAAGGCGCCGCTACAGCCGGAAAATGGCCCGGTGGCGTGCGCCTTAAGCGAACACCGGGACTCGGCGGCGAAGCCCGTCTCGCGGCCGGGTTATGGTCGCAGTCAACGACAGGCGCGACCAACTACACCAGGAGAGCACACGTGACGACGCCTCCCGACGACCGGCAGCAGATCGCCGTCAGCAGCGGGGTGCTTGCCAGGGCAAACGAATCCCCGGTTCAGCCGCTGAGCGAGATGCTGTTCCAGCGCCTGCTGCGGCACCGGATCATCTTCCTCGGCCAGCAGGTCGATGATGACCTGGCTAACCGCATCTGCGCGGAACTGATCCTGCTTGCGGCCGAGGATGCTAAGCGGGATATCAGCCTCTATATCAATTCGCCCGGCGGATCGGTTTATGCCGGAATGGCGATCTATGACGTCATGCAGTACGTCCCGAACGACGTGGCGACCTATGCGATGGGGATGGCTGCGTCGATGGGTCAGTTCCTGCTGTGCGCGGGCGCTCAGGGCAAGCGCTATGCGATGCCGCACGCCGCCATCCTGATGCACCAGCCCCATGGCGGCATCGGCGGTACCGCGACCGACATCAGAATCCAGGCTGAGCAGAGCCTGTTCCTCAAGCGGGTGCTCGCCGAGCGCATCGCCGGGCACACCGGCCGGACGGTCGAGCAGATCGAGGAAGACTCGGACCGGGACCGCTGGTTCACCGCCGAGGAGGCCCGCGACTACGGGATCGTCGACCACGTGGTCAGAAACGCGAGCGAGGTGCCGTCGATAGGCCCGGTGTCATGAGCAAGCCCGAGGTGATGCACAGCTCCGGGATCGTCGGCGGCATTGGCCAGGGAGGACCAGAAGTGAGCGCTCGACACGGAATCGCCGGTTACGGCGCCGTCAGGTATCCAGGACCGGGATATGCCAGGCCGCAGCAGGCCGAGTCTCGGTACGTGCTGCCGTCGTTCGTGGAGCGGACGTCCTACGGCGTCAAGGAGATGAACCCGTACAACAAGCTCTTCGAGGAGCGGATCATCTTCCTCGGAGTACAGATTGACGACGCATCCGCCAACGACGTGATGGCGCAGCTGATCACCCTCGAGTCGATCGACCCTAACCGGGATATTCTCATCTACATCAACTCGCCGGGCGGGTCGATGACGTCGATGATGGCGATCTACGACACCATGCAGTACATCCAGCCCGAGATCCACACCTATTGTCTCGGCCAGGCGGCGTCTGCTGCGGCGGTGCTGTTGGCGGCCGGGAGCAAGGGCAAGCGGTTCGCGCTGCCGAATTCACGGATCCTGATCCACCAGCCGGCTGTCGAAAGCGGCTACGGCCAGTCCAGCGACCTGGAGATCCAGGCCAGGGAGATCCTGCGGATGCGGGCTTCGATGGAGAACATCCTGGCTCGGCACACCGGTCAGGATGAAGACCGGGTCCGCCGGGACATCGAGCGGGACAAGTTCTTCACCGCCGCGGAGGCCAAGGAGTACGGCATGGTGGATGAAGTTCTGACGATGCTAAAGCGCAAGAGCGAGGTAGTGTCGTCCTAAGTCCTCTGGACAGGACAGTCGTCGGGCAGGCGGCCGTCAGGACCAGGAGCGCCGACGCGGTATCCCTTAGGCCACACCAAGGGTCGCCGACGCGGTACCGTCTAGGTTCTGCGGACGCTGGCTACGCCGGCGTTGACTTTAAGCACACGGACCAGTAGTAGGCAGTGGGTTAGCACAGAGTTTGCTCAGGACACAGTTAGTAGCACAAGGTTCGTCGCGTCTGATGGCACGATTGACTGGCCAGCCAGCAGGGCTGGCTGACCAGCAGGGCAGAGGGAGTAACTAGGTGGCACGCATCGGTGATGGCGGTGATCTGCTGAAGTGCTCGTTCTGCGGAAAAAGCCAGAAGCAGGTTAAAAAGCTCATTGCCGGGCCCGGCGTCTACATTTGTGATGAGTGCATCGACCTCTGCAACGAGATCATCGAAGAAGAGCTAGCAGAGCCGACTGAGCTCAAGTGGGACAGCCTGCCCAAGCCGCGAGAGATCTACGAGTTCCTCGACTCTTACGTGATCGGGCAGGAGAAGGCTAAGAAGGGCCTCTCAGTCGCCGTCTACAACCACTACAAGCGGATTCAGTCCGGCGGAGAGCGGTCCGGGTCCGGCGAGGACGGCGTAGAGCTGGCCAAGTCCAACATCTTGCTGCTCGGCCCGACCGGATCCGGCAAGACCCTCCTTGCGCAGACTCTGGCCCGCCTGCTCAACGTTCCGTTTGCCATCGCGGACGCCACCGCGCTCACCGAGGCTGGCTATGTCGGTGAAGACGTCGAGAACATCCTGCTCAAGCTGATCCAGGCCGCCGACTATGACGTCAAGAAGGCCGAGACCGGGATCATCTACATCGACGAGATCGATAAGATTGCCCGGAAGAGCGAGAACCCGTCGATCACGCGTGATGTGTCCGGCGAGGGCGTGCAGCAGGCGCTGCTGAAGATCCTGGAAGGCACGACGGCGTCGGTGCCACCGCAGGGCGGCCGCAAACATCCGCACCAGGAGTTCATCCAGATCGACACCACCAACGTGTTGTTCATCTGCGGTGGGGCGTTTGCCGGACTCGAGAAGATCATCGAGTCGCGGGTGGGTAAGAGCGGCATGGGCTTCGGCGCCGTGCTGCGGGTCAAGACGGACAAGACCGAATCCGACCGGTTCGCCGACGTAATGCCCGAAGACCTGCTCAAGTTCGGCATGATCCCCGAGTTCGTCGGCCGGCTGCCGGTCATCACCAGCGTGCACAACCTGGACCGCGAAGCGCTCATCAGGATCCTGACCGAGCCGCGGAACGCCCTGGTCCGGCAATACCGGCGGCTGTTCGAGCTCGACGGGGTTGACCTGGAGTTCACCGACGATGCCCTGGAAGCTGTCGCAGACCAGGCCATCCTGCGCGGGACAGGCGCGCGCGGGCTGCGGGCGATCCTGGAAGAGGTCCTGCTGTCGGTCATGTACGAGGTGCCGAGCCGTAAGGACGTCGAGAAGGTCGTCATCAGTGCCGAAGTCGTCCTGGAGAACGTGAACCCGACCCTGGTGCCGCGGGACGTCGCCCGCCGCACACCGCGCGAGAAGTCCGCCTAGCTCTCTGTCCCCGCTCGCACTGGCGCGGGCGGACTGCTCCGCGGGCTGGCACACGTTCGCTCCACCTGACGCCTGGTCGGCCCGAGACGCGTTTAGTGCTCCCTCAGGCTGGCCACGTTTACGCCCGCTTCCGCAGCCCGCCCGCGCCACCGCGCCTGAGCCCGCGCGCGGCAGTCGGATGCCTGGCGGATCACGCCGTCAGTTCGGCTCGGCTGCCCGGCGGCGGTTATAGAGACGAACCGCCCAGAGGTAGCTGGCCAGGGCGATGCCGGCACTCCAGGCGATGGCGGCGATCGCGTGCATGCCGACAGGCCCGCCGGTAAGAAAGCCGCGGACGGTCTGGGTGACCGGGGTGAAGGGCTCGTATTCGGAGAATTGGCGCAGCCCGGCGGGCATGCTGGCGGTGGGGACGAACCCGCTGGACAGGAACGGCAGCAGGGTGAGGAACATGGGCGTGTTACTGGCGGTTTCGACGCTCTTGGCGGCTAGGCCCAGCGCTGCGGACAGCCAGATGAGTGCGAACGCGAACAGCGCGAGTACGCCGGCGGCGGCGAGCCACTCAAGGGCGCTAGCGTGGGATCGGAAGCCGATGGCCAGGGAAACGCCGGCCACGAGCACGAGGACCGCGAGGGTTTGCAACAGGCTGCCGATCACGTGGCCGGTGAGCACGGCGGCTCGGGAGATGGCCATGGTGCGGAATCTGTCGATGATGCCTCCGGTCATGTCGGTGGCGACGGAGATCGCGGTGCCGAGGGCGCCGGATGCCACGGTGATGATCAGGATGCCGGGGACGACGTAAGTGAGGTAGGCACCGCGGCCGCCGGCGCCGTGCCCGGCGAGGCCGGCGCCGAGCTGGCCGCCGAAGACGTAGACGAACAGCAACAGGAACACGATCGGGAAAGCTGCGAGCATGACCGTCAGTGACGGGTAACGGAGCTGGTGTTTGAGGTTGCGGCGCAGCATCGTCGCCGAATCGGCGAAGGTGCAGGCGAGGGATGTCATGGCTGGAGGGCTTCCTCTTCTTGGCGGGTGGCGGGTTCGATGGCGGAGTGGCCGGTGACGGCGAAGAACACGTCGTCGAGATCAGGCGTGTGGATCGACAGGTGCTCGACGGTGATGCGGGCGTCGTCCAGCTCGTCGAGCACACGGCGCAGCGAGGCGATGCTGCCGTCGCCGGGGACCTGCATAACCAGCTGATCGTCGTCCGGGGTGGCGTTCGGGATCATGCTGACCGCGGCGCGCAGGGCGTCTAGTTCGGCGAACTGGAGCTGGATGTGCCCGCCGGGGATGCGGCGCTTCAGTTCGGCGGGGGTGCCTTCGGCGACGATCCGCCCGTGATCCAGCACCGCGACGTAGTCCGCCAGATGGTCGGCCTCGTCGAGGTACTGGGTGGTGAGGAAGATCGTCACGCCGTCGGTGACCAGCTCCCGGATGATCTGCCACATGGTGCGGCGGCTGCGCGGGTCGAGCCCGGTGGTGGGCTCGTCGAGAAAGATCACTGACGGGTGGCCGACCAGCGTCATCGCCAGGTCCAGCCTGCGCCGCATCCCGCCGGAGTAGGTCGATAGCGGCTTGCGCGCGGCGCCGGTCAGGTCGAACCGTTCGAGCAGCTCGGCGATCCGGCGCCGTCCGGCCTGGCGGCCGAGGTGGCGAAGGTCGGCCATCAGGCGCAGGTTCTCCTCGCCGGTGAGATAGTTGTCTACCGCTGAGAACTGGCCGGTGACGCCGATCAGGGCACGCACCGCGTCCGGATCGGTGACCACGTCGTGCCCGCCGACCCGGATGTCGCCGCTGTCGGCCGGGATCAGGGTCGAGAGGATGCGCACCATCGTCGTCTTCCCGGCACCGTTGGGCCCGAGCAGGGAGAAGATGGTGCCTTTGGCGACGGTGAGGTCGACTCCGTCGAGCACTATGTGCTCGCCGTAGGATTTGCGCACTGCGCGGGCGCTGATCGCCGGCGCGGTCAGGCTGATCGTCACGGGTTTCCTCGCTTTCAGTGATGCGGTGGGGCGTCCGGGAGTTCGCCGGCGGCGCGCAGCGACTCGCGGTGGTCTTTCCAGTCCTTCTCTAGCTCTGGCAGCCGCGCCACCAGGAAGTCGGCGAACGCCGCCCACTCCAGCAGCACCGCCCGCCGTTCGGGCGGCTCACCGGCCAGCAGCGCCAGGCCTTCGCGGGCCAGATCGCCCTGCTCCTGGTATTCGGTCACGTCGAAGCCCGTCGACCGGGGACTGCTCATGTCGATCCAGATGCGGTCCATCCGCTCGCCCGCAGCCCGTGACCGCCGGATCAGGCCGAGCTGATCCAGGGTCTTGACCGCACCGGCAATCGCGCTGCGGCTGGCCAGCAACGCCTCGGCCAGCTCCGCGATGCTCTGCTCGCGCGGGTCGCAGATGGCCAGGTAGCCCAGCAGCCGGCCCACCATTGGCGCCATGCCGTAGCGGCGGGCATAGAGACGGCCGGCGTGGTCCGCGAACGTGATCTCAGCATCAGTCGGCATGCGTAAGAGATTACAGACAGAACTGAGATAACACAAATTTGTGCTATCTCAGTCGTCCCGGTTCGCGGAGTGCTGGCGAGCGGGGTCAAGAAGCGGGCGTACACGCGGGCGACGGGTCGCGACGCCTCCCCGCAACGGGCGGGAATTGAGCAATATGCGTAAAACAGTGGCCCATAACGCTCTCACCTAGCGGTGGCCTCGGCCCGGCGCGGCAGCGGGCGTAAACGTGGCCCACGGTTAGCGTCGCCTCGCTGCCTCGGGCCGGATTAGAGGGGATGCGCCGACCTGAGCCAGCCCGCCTAGCGCCGGCCGAGGCCACCGCGCCCTTCGCACTAGACTCTGCTGACGTGACCACCGGAACGGAAGCGACGAAGCTACCTGCGCAGTACAACCCTGGCGAGGTCGAGGCCCGCCGGTACGAGGCGTGGGTAGCAGCGGGGTACTTCCGGGCAGATGCTGAGGCGGCGGCGCCGTCGTTCACGATCGTCATCCCGCCGCCGAATGTCACCGGTTCGCTGCACATCGGACATGCGCTGGACCACACCCTGATCGATGCGCTGGTGCGCCGGCGCCGGATGCAGGGCTATAACACGCTCTGGCTGCCGGGTATGGATCATGCTGGCATCGCGACTCAGAACGTAGTGGAGCGCGAACTCGCCAAAGACGGGCTATCCCGGCATGATCTCGGCCGCGAGGCGTTCGTCGACCGGGTGTGGCAATGGAAGGCAGAGTCAGGCGGTCGCATCCTCGGCCAGATGCGACGGCTCGGTGACAGCGTGGACTGGAGCCGCGAGCGGTTCACCATGGACGCCGGGCTGTCCCGTGCGGTGCAGACGATGTTCAAGCGGCTGTATACGGACGGGCTGATCTACCAGGCGGAGCGCATCATCAACTGGTGCCCGCGGTGCCTGACCGCGTTGTCCGACATCGAGGTCGAGCACTCCGACGACGATGGCGAACTGGTCTCGATCCGGTATGGCGACGGCGACGGCGAGATAGTGGTCGCGACTACACGGGTCGAGACGATGCTGGGCGACACTGCAGTAGCGGTGCACCCGGATGATCCGCGGTACGCGCACCTGGTCGGCAAGCAGATCGAGCTGCCGTTGACCGGCCGGCGAATCCCGGTTGTGGCCGACCCGCACGTGGATCCGGAGTTCGGCACTGGCGCGGTAAAGGTGACCCCGGCCCATGACCCGGACGACTTCGAGATCGGCCGCCGGCACGACCTGCCGAGCCTAGTCATCATGGACGAGCGCGGCGTGATTACGGCCGGCGGCCCGTTCCAGGGCCTTGACCGGTTCGAGGCGCGCCCCGCCGTGCTCGCGGCGTTGCGGGCTGAGGGCCGCGTCGTCGCCGAGCGCCGCCCGTACCTGCACGCTGTCGGACACTGCTCGCGCTGTGGCACCACTGTCGAGCCCAGGCTCTCATTGCAGTGGTTCGTGAAGGTCGAGCCGCTGGCCAAGGCGGCCGGTGATGCGGTGCGGGACGGCCGGGTCAGGATCTACCCGCAGGAGATGGCCGCGCGGTACTTCGACTGGGTCGACGACATGCACGACTGGTGCATCAGCCGGCAGCTGTGGTGGGGTCACCGCATCCCGATCTGGTACGGCCCGAACGGCGAGGTGGTTTGCGTCGGGCCGGACGACGCCGCGCCGGCCGGCGAGGGCTGGCGGCAGGACCCGGACGTGCTGGACACCTGGTTCTCCTCAGGGCTCTGGCCGTTCTCCACACTCGGCTGGCCGGACGATACTCCGGACTTGCGCGCCTTCTACCCCACCAGCGTGCTGGTCACTGGCTACGACATCCTGTTTTTCTGGGTTGCCAGGATGATGCTTTTCGGCTTGTATGCGATGTCCGACAGACAGCCGGAAGACGCAGTGCCGTTCCGGCAGGTAGCGCTGCACGGCCTGGTCCGGGACCAGTTCGGCAAGAAGATGTCCAAGACCCGAGGCAACACGGTTGACCCGCTGGACTGGATCGACCGGTTCGGCGCGGATGCCACGCGCTTCACGCTGGCCCGCGGCGCGACGCCCGGCGGCGACGTCGCGGTCAGCGAGGAATGGGTCGCGGGCGCGCGCAACTTTTGCAACAAGCTGTGGAATGCCGTCCGGTTCGCGCAGCTCAATGGCGTCGGGGCAGATTCCGCGGCGGACAGCGCGGGCCTGCCCCCAGCAAGCAGCCTGACCGCGGTGGACCGCTGGATCCTGTCCCGGCTGGCCGCGGTGACCGCCGAGGTTGACGCGCTATTCGACCAGTTCGAGTTCGCCAAGGCATGCGATGCGCTGTACCACTTCGCCTGGGACGAGGTCTGCGACTGGTATCTCGAGCTGGCCAAGCCAGCACTTGCTGGCGCAGCAGGGCTGGCAGGCCCTGTGCAGGCGGGTAACGGCCTGGCTGGTAACGGGCCGGGCGATACCGCGGCCGACGCCACTCGCCGGGTGCTCGGCGAAGTGCTGGACCGGCTGCTGCGCCTGATCCACCCGCTGCTGCCGTTCGTCACCGAGGAACTGTGGACTGCGCTGACCGGCCGCGAGTCCGTGGTCATCGCCCGCTGGCCGGGCCAGGTGGCCGACGGCGCGGCGGAATCGCTCCCGGTGCTCCCGACCGACCCGGCGGCCGAGACGGAGATCTCCGCGCTGATGCGGCTGGTGACCGAGGTCCGCAGGTTCCGTTCAGACCAGGGTTTGCGACCCGGACAGCAGGTGCCGGCGCGGCTGACCGGTATCGCCACTACCTCGCTGGCAGATCATGAGAGCAGGATCCGGGCGCTGCTGCGGCTATCCGAGCCAGGCGCGGACTTCTCGCCGACGGCGACGCTGCACGCTGAGGACGTGACGATCGAGCTTGATACTGCGGCGCGCATCGACGTCGAGGCGGAGCGCAAGCGGCTGGCCAAGGACCTGGCGGCGGCCGAGGCGGAGATCCAGGGCGTGGAGCGGAAGCTGGCGAACGCGTCCTTCGTCGAGCGCGCCCCGGCCGAGGTGGTCGCGAAGAACCGCGCCAGGCTCGCGGCTGCGCAGCAGGAGGTGGCAAGGCTTACCGAGCGCATCGCCGCCCTGCCGGGTGCCGCCGCTGATGCCCCGAACGATTCCGGCGAGAGGCCGGCCTGATCGCGGCATGACAGGTAACTACGCCGACCGGCTGCGCGAGATCGAGAAGCAGATCTTCGCCCGGAGGCCCGAGCACTCCGTCGATCCCTCGCTCGAGCGGATCACCGCGCTGGTGACTCTGCTGGGCGACCCGCAGCGCGCCTACCCGGTGATCCACGTCACCGGTACCAACGGCAAGACCTCCACGGCTCGCATGATCGAGTCGCTGCTTCGGGCCCGTGGCCTGCGGACCGGCCTGTTCACCAGCCCGCACCTGTCGTACGTCGGCGAGCGGATCTGCGTTGACGGGCAGCCGCTGGACGCCGAGCGGTTCGTCGAGGCGTACGACGAGCTCAAGCCCTACCTCGATCTTGTCGATGCCACGCACGACGTGCCGCTGTCGTTCTTCGAGGTGCTGGTCGGCATGGCGTTCTCAGTGTTCGCCGACGCGCCGGTTGACGTCTGCGTCCTGGAAGTAGGCATGGGCGGCACCTGGGACAACACCAACGTCGCCGACGGCGTCGTGGCGGTGGTGACGCCGATCTCCCTGGATCACGTCCGGTACCTGGGCGCCACAGTGGCTGAGATCGCTGCGGACAAGTCCGGCATCATCAAGCCGGGCGCCATCGCGGTTCTCGCACAGCAGCCGCCCCCCGCGGCCGAGGTCCTGCTGCGCCGGGCCGCCGATGTAGGCGCGACAGTGGCCAGGGAAGGGCTGGAGTTCGGCGTCATCGGCCGGGAACTGGCCGTTGGCGGCCAGCAGGTGGAGATCCGCGGCCTGCTAGGCGATTACCCGGACCTGTTCCTGCCGCTATTCGGCGCGCACCAGGCTGGCAACCTGGCGTGCGCGATCGCCGCCGTGGAAGCATTCGCACGCACGCCGGCGGAGGCCGAACTTGGCGACGGCGAGCCGTCGGCTCTCGACCCAGATATCGTGCGGCGGGCCGTGGCCACGATCAGTTCTCCCGGCCGGCTCGAGGTCGTCCGGCGCAGCCCGGTCGTGATTCTCGACGCCGCGCATAATCCTGGCGGCATGGCCGCCTCTGTCACCGCGCTGACGGAGGCTTTCAGCTTCACCGATCTCATCGCGATCATCGCGGTAGCCGAGGACAAGGATGTAGCCGGCATCCTGGACGAACTCGAGCCAGTAGTCGCGCATCTGGTGGTGACTGCCAACTCCTCGCCTCGTTCCATGGCCCCGGCTGCGCTCGCCGATGTGGCTGTCACGGTGTTCGGACCAGACCGGGTCACGCTTGCTGAGCGGCTGGACGATGCGATCGAGCTGGGGGTCTCCCTCGCCGACGAGGCGGACGCCGCGGCAGAGGGCGGGCCAGGAAAAGCGGGTGTGCTGATTACCGGTTCGGTGATTACCGCCGGCGATGCCCGCGTCCTGCTTTCTGACCGGGCCGGGAACGTGCACGGGTCGGCTGAATCACGCCCGACGCGACCCGGTCGAACGGGTGAATTCGATTGAAGCGGCTCTGCGCGACCGTGCTGATCATGGAGGCCATCGTCATCGGCCTCGCAATTCCGGTCGCGGTGCAGATTGACCACCTGGCGCCGCACGCCGCGGCCCTGACTGGCGGCATCGCCGCGGTCGCGGCCGTTATTTTCGCGGCGCTCGCGCGTCGCGCGCTGCCCGTCACCCTGGTGGGCGGAAGCATGCTGCAAGTGTTCGCTGTAGCGTCCGGCTCGATCGTGCCTGTTATGTATTTTCTCGGCGGCATTTTCGCGGTGTTGTGGGCCATCGGTATCTGGCTCGGATATCGCGTAGAGCACGCCACAGGTCACTGACAGCCAAAGCGCGGACCAACCGCGCTGCCCGGCCGCAAGGGCGACGAGCACCGCTCTGTAGGGTGTCGAACTGGTGGCTAAGTCGCGCGCCGCTGACATAGCTGAGCGTTAGTTTTCTGTCACTGAGAGCAGTAACCGCAGGTCGTACCCAACCTGTTACCTGTCGCTGGCACTATCGGCCGCACCAGCGCGTTGGATCGAGCGAATCGTCCCTCGCAGAACGGTGCAGGTCCGATTGCGTGACGGGCAACCGGGTACCTGTCGTTCTGCTGCTGGCCCTGACAGGCGTGCGGCGGGACCGCCCGGCTGGCGCGAACGCGTGTCTCAGCCGCGGCAGTACGGGACAATGTAGTAATAGCTTGGCGATCTGGCTGGAAGGTGCTTGTTCTCCATGAGCAACGCGATGGCGTTTCTGGGCCGCGACATGGCTGTCGACCTCGGTACGGCGAACACACTGGTGTATGTTCGCGGCCGCGGGATCGTCCTGAACGAGCCGTCTGTCGTCGCGCTGAATACCAATACAGGCCAGATCGTAGCGGTCGGCGTCGAAGCTAAACGGATGATCGGCCGCACGCCAGGTAACATCGTCGCGGTCCGGCCGCTCAAGGACGGCGTTATCGCCGACTTCGACGTTACCGAGCGGATGCTGCGGTACTTCATCCAGAAAGTGCATCGGCGCAGCCACCTGGCCAAGCCGCGCATCGTGATCGCGGTGCCGAGCGGCATCACCGGAGTCGAGCAGAGTGCGGTAAAGGAAGCCGGTCACCAGGCGGGCGCGCGCCGCGTCTACATCATCGAGGAACCGATGGCGGCGGCTATCGGAGCGGGCCTGCCGGTCAACGAGCCTACTGGCAACATGGTCGTCGACATCGGCGGCGGCACTACCGAGGTGGCGGTCATCTCGCTCGGCGGGATCGTAACGTCACAATCGATCCGGGTCGGCGGCGATGAACTCGATCAGGCGATCATCAACTTCGGCAAGAAGGAGTACTCGCTGATGCTCGGCGAGCGCACCGCCGAGGAGATCAAGATCTCGCTTGGCTCGGCGTACCCGTCGAATGACGAGCCGAACGCCGAGATCCGCGGCCGGGACCTGGTCAGCGGCTTGCCGAAGACCATCGTGATCTCCGCCGAGGAGATCCGGCGGGCAATCGAGGAGCCGCTGTCCGTGATCGTCGACGCGGTGAAGACCACCCTCGACAAGTGCCCGCCTGAGCTGGCCGGCGACGTCATGGACCGGGGCATCGCGCTCACCGGAGGTGGCGCGCTGCTGCGGGGCCTGGACGAGCGGCTGCGCGAAGAGACCGGAATGCCGATCCACCTCACCGACAATCCGCTTGACTCGGTTGCGCTTGGCACCGGCAAGTGCGTGGAGGACTTCGACACATTGCAGCAGGTGCTGGTGCCCGAATCCAGGCGCTAGCCGGGTCTGGGGGCGCAGCCCCCACCTGGCAGCGGAGGAAGGCGACGGGCGCAGGCGAGGTGATTCGGAGTGCGGGACACACGACGGACCCGCGTGGTCCTCGTCGTGTTGCTGGTGGTTGCGCTGGCGCTAATCGGGCTGGACTACTCTGACGGCTCGAACTCCGTGCTGCGAGCCGTCCGCAACGTCGCCGGCGATGTATTTGGCGGAACCGAGCATGGCACCGGCGCGGTGGCGCGCTTCTTCTCTGCCGGAAGCTCGTCCGCGAGCCAGGTGAAGAGCCTGCAGGAGCAGGTGGTCAAGCTGCGCGCGGAGCTGAGCGGCGAGCAGCTGAGCAAATCGGATTTGCAGCAGTTGCGCAAGCTGCTGTTGCTGGCAGGTGCCGCGCAGTACCGGGTGCTGGCAGCTAGCGTCATCGCGGTCGGCACCGGCTACCAGCAGACTGTCACGATCGACGTGGGCAGCAGCAACGGCGTCACGGCTGACGAGACGGTGCTGAACGGCGACGGACTGGTCGGTCAGGTCACTTCAGTCACCCCGAATACCGCGACGGTCCGGCTGGCGGACTCGCCGGCTCAGGTCGTCGGCGCCGCGGTCGCGCCCAGCGGCCAGCTCGGCTCGGTGACCGGCCCTGGCGTGACCACGAGCGGAAGCGGACTCATGCGATTGCAGATGCTGAGCTCGTCGGCAGTGCTCAAACCTGGCGACGAGCTTGTCACCTCGGCATCTGAGCACGACCGGCCGTTCGTTCCGGGCGTGCCGATCGGCGTCATCACCAAGCTGATCAACGTCAACGGAGCGCTGACTGAGGCAGCAGATGTCCGCCCGTTCGTGGATTACACCGCGCTCGGGATCGTCGGCGTCGTCATCGTGCCGCCCAAGCACGACCCCCGCTTCTCCGCGCTGCCCCCGCTGCCACATCCGGGCCCGACCGTCACCGTGACGGTGACGGCCCGGCCGGGTACTGCCGGAAACCGATCGTCGCCTTCGACGAGGCCGGGCGGCTGACGTGCGCAAGGCCTGGCTCGCCCCGGTACTCATTGTCGTCTCGATCGTCCTGCAGCTCACCGTGCTGAACGGGCTGCGGCTGCCAGGCGGCGGCGTTCCCGACGTTGTTCTCGTCGTGGTCGCGGCGCTTGCTGTGGCGGATGGCCCGCTGGCAGGCGTCATCGTCGGTTTCGCGGCTGGCCTGTGCCTGGACCTGGCGCCGCCCGGCAGCCTGCTGGTCGGTCAGTACGCGCTGGTGTTCTGCCTCGCGGGCTGGGCGGCCGGACGGCTCGGCCGCATCGCGGGCAGGTCGCCGCTGTGGTCGGCGGTGTTCATGGCGATCGTGGTGGCCGTGGCCGAGGCGCTGTCCACCGCGCTCGGACTCGTACTCGAACCTGCTCAAGTCACCACTGCCGAGATCCGCGACGTACTCCCTGCCACGATCGGCTACGACCTCGTTCTCTGCCCGTTCGTGCTGTACCTGGTCGTCGTCGTCGGCTCACTGCTCGCGGAGGGACTCGCCGCCGGTGCGGCAGCGGGCGGCGTGCCCGGCGTGCCAACGCGCTCGGAGCGTGCCCAGAGGCGCCGGCAACGCCAGCAAGTCCGGCATCACCCCCGGCTCGTGCACGCGGCTGCGAGGACCGGTGATGGCTGGCTGACCAGCGGCCACGATCGCTATCACGGTCGGCAGCCGTCCGGCCGGACGCGCGCGCGCCTGCGCCCGGCAAGCGGTGTCGCCGGCTCGGCGTCAGGCCTGCGGCATCCGGGCAGTGCCGGCCGCGTGTCACGTACGCCGCCGAGCCTGCGGCTGGCCGGCGGCCGACGTGGCGACGGCGCGATCGGCAACTCCGTCGGCAGCGGCGCTATCGGCAGGGGAGGAGGCCCGCGCTTCGGCCCGGGCCGGCATCCTGGCATGCTCGCGGGAGCGAGCCGGCAGTTCCGGCCGCGGGGCGGTCGGCCTGGCGGCTCAGCCACCCGGCAGCACAGCGGATCCACAGCTTTGGCCAGCACTGGACCTGGACGCGGCCGTACGCCGATCAGGTTCGGCGGGCGCCGCGGCGATGGTGCGCTGGGCCGGGCGTTCGGCTCGGCTTCGCTCACCCGGCCGAGTCGGCCGGCCCCGGCGACTCCCCGGCTGCGAACGGGCACCAGCCGCTCCGCTCTGACGACACGCAGCGTGCCCCGCGTCGTGCCGAAGGTGAAGTTCAAGACCGCGGCTCCCGCCCCGGCCCGGCGGTCCGCGGCGGCGCCGCGGTTCCGCCGTAGCTCCAGCCTCCGCTCACTGGGGAGTGCGTACGGGCTGGTGTCCGGCGGGGTACTGGAACACAGCACGTTCCGCACGGCACGACGGCGCGCAGGCGCGCCCCGCCTGCGGCTAGCGAGCGGCCGGCGCGCTTCTGGCCCGCCCGGCGGGGGCATGCTCGGCGGCTCGGGCCGCAGCCCGCTGCGCGGACCGAGGCCCCGGATCGGCAAACAGCCGCGCTTCGGCTACGGCAGGCGGTCACCGCTGTCGTTCCTGACCGGCCGGCGCGTTGGTGGCAGCTGGCTGGCACGCAAGCGCGCAGGAAGCCGGTCGGGCGGCTCGCTCATCGGTAAATGGACGGGAGGAGCAGGGTGATTCCGGCATCGAAGCGCCGGCTGGTGAGCATTGCGCTGATCGTAGTGGGACTACTGGCCGTGCTCGGCGTGCGGCTATATGACCTGCAGATCGGCAGTCACGCGAAATACCTGACGCTTGCCAGCCAGGACCAGGTGCGGGACATCGTCACGCCGTCCGTCCGCGGTCAGATCCTCGATGACACCGGCCAGGTTATGGTCGGCCATCAGTCATCCCTCGTCGTGGCAGTGAACATGGCCACTCTCGGGCAGCAAGCCGACGGGGGCAAAGCCGAGCTTGCCCGGCTCGCCCGGTTGCTGAACATTAGTGACAAAACCCTCACCGAAAGCGTGCGCATCTGCACGGCCGGGGTGCAGCAGCCGTGCTGGCAGGGCTCGCCCTATCAGCCGATCCCGGTAGCGCAGAACGTGTCCCAGCAGGTGGCCTTGCAACTGATGGAGGACAAGAGCGCGTTTCCAGGCGTGTCAGCCGACATCCAGCCGGTCACCGAATACAACCAGCCGCTCGCGACGGCCGCCGCCGGGCTGGTCGGCTACCTGCAGCCGATCACCCCGCAGGAGCTAGCGGCGCTGCATCAGCCGGTCACCGGGTTCACCGGGGAGGACCTGGTCGGCCAGGCCGGGCTTGAAGGACAGTACGACAGCGCGCTGCGCGGGACGACCGGCATTAACGAAGTGGCGACCAACGCTGCCGGACAGGTGACGTCCACCATCAAGGACGTCAAGCCGGTAGCTGGTGACAATCTGGTGACCAGCATCAACGGCCCGCTGCAGATCGCAACCGAGAACATCCTGGCCAACTCCGTTCAGGCGGCGCACGCGGCGAATCCGGGTGCCACCTCTGGCGCGGCCGTCGTGATGACCACCACCGGCCGGATCGTGGCGATGGCGAGCTATCCGACCTACAACCCGAGCGTGTGGACCAACGGGCTTTCGGAGACGGAGTTCAAGCGGCTGTTCGGCACTCGCGACGGCGAGCCGATCCTGGAGCGGGGCACACAAGGCGAGTACCCGCCGGGATCGACATTCAAGGTCACGACGCTGACAGCGGGCGTCAAGTCCGGTGACTCGCTGAACGGCAGCTACGACTGCCCGGCGTCGACCAGGGTTGGCGGGCACACGTTTATGAATGACTCGGGCAACCAGGGCCAGATGTCGCTGCACCAGGCACTCGTGGTCTCCTGCGACACCGTGTTCTACAACATGGGTTACCGGATCTGGCAGCACGACAACCCCAAGGCCAACACAGTGACCAGCCCGAAGGCGCCAGTGCAGTTCGAGCAGAAGGTCGAGCTGCAGTGGGGATTCGGCAAGGGCACCGGAGTCGACCTGCCGCAGGAGAGCGGCGGAACAATCCCGACCAGGGAGTGGCTGTACTACTACTGGAAGGACAATGCGCACACCGGCCAGAACTGGTGCAAGTACGGCCGCCAGAACGGCAGCTACATCCAGCAGATTGAGTGGGACGACTGCCGGTACGGCAACATCTGGCTGCCGGGCCAGGCGATCATCGCCTCAATCGGGCAGGGCTACGTCGCGGTCACGCCGCTGCAGCTGGCGGATGCGTACGCGGCACTCGCCAACGGCGGCACTCTGTACAGCCCGCGGATCGGCCAGGAACTGGTCAGCCCGAGCGGCAAGGTCGTCCAGAAGATCACCCCGCCGGTCATGGGGCACTTGCCGGCCAGCAAGGGCACGCTTGCCTATATCCGCAGCGCGCTGCAAGGAGTGATCACCTCGGGCACCGCGGCCGGAACCTTCCGGGGCTTCCCACTGCACCAGGTGTGCGTGGCAGGCAAGACCGGAACTGCCCAGGTGTTCGGCAAGAACTCGACGTCCGTGTTCGCGTCGTTCGCTCCGTGCAACAACCCTAAGTACGTGGTCGTCATGATGATCCCCGACTCGGGGTTTGGCGCCGACGTGTCCGGCCCCGGTGTCCGGCAGATCTGGGATGCGATCTACGGCCTGCAGGGCAAGAAGGCTGCACTGCCAGGGGGCAAGCTGCCGGCTACGCCGCACATCACCGGCGCGGGCACGGTCGTGCAGACGACGCCGACGGTGAGCGCGTCGCCGAGCAGCACCCCGACGGCGGGTGCGCTGCCTTTCGTGCAGCTGCCAGCGGACACGGCTGCCGGCGGCAAGTCAGACAGCGGCAAGCCATGGGGGAGGGCCGGTTGAGTTCCTGGCGCAGCTCTCAGGGCCTGGCCAGCCAGCGACCGGCCCCGCCGGTACCCGGTTCGGCTTCATACCGGGGCTTGCCGCCAGTGCGGCTTGGTGGCAGCACCGCCCGGCGAGGCGGGTTCGGGTCCGGGCCGGAATTTCGCCGCGGCCGTCGGGGCCGGGTGCGCCAGCTGCTTGGCCAGATCTTCGGGCCCGGTTCGCCGTTGCGGCACCTGAACTGGGTCCTGCTCGCCGCGGTGCTGGCGCTGTGCACGCTTGGCACGCTGCTTGTCTGGTCAGCCACCGCGACCAACGGGTTGAACACGTCAGACCCGTACCTGACCAAGAGCATTCTGAACATCGCCATCGGGCTCGTGCTGATGGTGGGCGTCAGCATGCTCGACTACCGGCAACTGCGGCAGTACGCGCCGATCGTGCTGGCCGCGTCGTGCCTTGGCCTGATTGTCGTATTGTTGCCGCTGGGCAGCCTGACCGCACCGGTGAACGGTTCAAAGTCCTGGATCTCGCTGGGCGCCGGGTTCCAGATCGAGCCGTCGGAGTACGCCAAGCTCTCCATCATTCTCGTCGGCGCCATGATCCTCGGAGACCTTCCGCGGCGTGAGAGACGGCCGAAGGTGCGCGCGCTGGCGATCATGCTAGCCATTTGCGTGGTGCCGCTCTTGCTCGTACTCGCCGAGCCTGACCTCGGCGTCGTGATAGTGATGCTCGCGCTGATGATCGGAATGATCGCGCTGTCGGGCATCCGGCTGAGGTGGCTGATCGCCCTGCTCGCGGGCGGTGCGGCTGGCGCCACCGGAGCTCTCCAACTGCACCTGCTCAAGGCCTACCAGCTGGGCCGGCTTACCTCGTTCCTGCACCCGTCGGCCGATCCGAGCGGGACCGGCTACAGCGCTCATCAGTCCGAGATCGCGATCGGCTCCGGAGGGCTGACCGGCGAGGGCTTGTTCCACGGCCAGCTGGTGGCCGGCGGGTTCGTGCCAGAGCAGCACACCGACTTCATCTTCGCGGTGGCCGGCGAGGAGATCGGCTTCATCGGCTGCCTGGTGATCATCGCGTTGCTCGCCATTGTGCTGCTGTGCGCGATCAGGATCGCGGCGCGCGCAGACGACCAGTTCGGCACGCTGGTCGCTGGCGGCATCGTGGCTTGGTTCGCGGTCCAGGCATTTATCAACATCGGCATGACGATCGGCATCATGCCAGTGACGGGAGTGCCGCTGCCGTTCGTCTCCTACGGTGGCTCCGCCATTTTCGCCGACATGATCGCCATCGGCGCGCTGCAGGCCGTTCACCGGCACCGGTCTGTCTTCGCTTAGACCGGTAGGGGGCCGTGCTGGCCTGCCGTTGCTCTTCCTCCTCAGCCTTGCTCGGCATGGCCATAGGCCCTTTCTGGAGAGTTTGCGCCGTCTAGCATTGGCAAATTTTCGATCGGAGATGTGCATCGCTTCTAGAACTGCGCGGCTAGGGGGTAGGGAAGCACTGCCGAGCCCGGGGCAGCGGTCGTAGCGGGGCGATCGTGAGCTGCCGGCGGGCGGGGACGCAGTGGGCCGTGTTGATGGGGGCGGGGGAATTGCGGATCACTTGCCTGGGTCATGCCGGGCTGCATGTCGAGACCAGCTACGGGACGATCTTGTGTGACCCGTGGGTGAACCCGGCGTATTTCGAGTCGTGGTTCGTGTTCCCTGATAACAGCGGCCTGGACTGGGACCGTTTCGGCAAGGTGGACTACTTGTACGTGTCGCACCTGCACAAGGATCATTTTGATGCCGAGCTGCTGAGGCGGCACGTGTCGCGGTCGGCCACAGTGCTGCTGCCGGACTTCCCGGTGCCGGATCTGCGGGAGGCGCTGGAGCGGCTGGGGTTCGCCGAGTTCGTCGTGCTGCGCAGCGGCGAGGTGGCCGAGCTGGGCGGGCTACGGCTGATGGGGCAGGCGCTACAGGCCCCGGCGGACGGCCCGCTCGGGGATTCGGTGCTGGCCGTCGATGACGGGACCGCCCGGATGCTGAACCAGAATGACGCCCGGCCGACCGAGCTGGACGCGCTGCGGTCGTTCGGCCCTTACGACGTCCACCTGCTGCAGTTCTCGGGGGCCATCTGGTGGCCGTGGGCTTATGAGCTGCCCGAGGCCGCCAAGCGGTCGTTCGGCGCGGTGAAGCGGGCCAACGGCATGGACCGCGCGGCCCGATACGTGACCGAGATCGGGGCCCGGAACGTGGTGCCCTTCGCCGGCCCGCCTTGTTTCCTCGATGAGGAACTGTTCGATCTGAACGACCTGACCGGGGATCCGGCTAACACCTTCCCCGATCAGACGGTGTTCCTGGATTACCTGCGCGACCGGGGCATCGAGGGCGGCCACCTGATGACGCCGGGCGCGGTGCTCGACGTCGGCCCCGGCCACTGCGAGGTCCGCTGGCCAGCTGGCGCCGAGCAGGCCCTCGAGCCGTTCACCGACAAGGCGCGGTACCTGCGCGACTACGCCGCCAGGATGCAGGACAAGATCGCGGCGGGCAAGCGACGCTGGCCAGTCGCCGGGATCGACGTGCTGGCTGAGCTGAAGGCGTGGTTCGAGCCCCTGCTCGAGCTGGCCGATCACATCCGGACCGGAGTAGGCGGCCCGGTGCTGCTCGACACGGGCGACGAGCAGCCGATTGTGATCGACTTCCCGGCCGGCCAGGTCCGCGCCTTCGCCGGTGAGACCTGCCGCTATCAGTTCAGCATCGGCCGGCCACTGGTCGAGCGGCTGATCGCCGACCACCAGACCGACTGGGTCAACAGCCTCTTCCTGAGCATGCGGTTCCGGGCCCGCCGGATCGGCCCCTATAACGAGTACGTGTACACGTTCTTTAAGTGCCTGTCACCAGAGCGGGTGATGTACGCCGAAGGCTGGTACGCCCGCAGGAGCCACGACGAGGAGGAGATTCAGCTGGGTGACTGGATCATCCAGCGCCGCTGCCCGCACATGTGCGGCGACCTGAGCCGCTTCGGCCAGATGACCGGCTCGATCCTGACCTGCGCGATGCACGGCTGGCAGTTCGACCTGTCGACCGGCCGGTGCCTGACCTCTGACGACGACTCCCACCGCATCAGCAGCCGCCTCGCCCGCGCCCGCACGCCCGCCAAGCGGCCGATCCTGACGCGAGTCAAGCGCGTGCCCGCACCGCCCGAGCTCCGTCCGCTCGAGCCGGCTCGGGCCACTGGCGATCGCAGCAAGGCACTATCCGCCCCGAAGGACCTGCCGTCTGCGTCGCGGCCGAGTAAGCGCGCCGCGGCGACGCAAGCTCGCCGCCCGGTCAGGCCGCCCCGAGGTGACTTAGGCACGGTAGTGCGGTCTGCGCGCCGTGAGCGGTGACGAGCTCGCCTGCACCCGCTCCTGAGCGTCGCCGAGCACGAGCGCGCCCGCGCAGTAGCCGCACCGCGAGGTCGCGGCGAACGTAGCCCACTACGGTCGGGCGGCCTCGCGTGCGAAACTCGCTCGCCGCCAGTTATCGTCGAGCCGCTGGGTCTTCGTTCGCTGGGCTACCTCGGGTGGCCGGTTGAGTGGCCCGCTGCTGACGGAGGCTGAGTAGATTGCCGCTAACTGATGCGTCTGGCAAGGCCAGGGCGCTGTATGAGGCAAGGCGCACCAGGCAGGCCATCGAGCCGTTTACCGACGCCGATCCCGACCTCGGCATGGCCGACGGGTACGCGATCGCGCAGCAGCTGACCAGATTGCTGCTCACCGACGGCGATGAGGTCATCGGGTACAAGGTCGGGCTGACCTCTAAGCCCATGCAACAGATGATCGGGGTCAGCTCACCGGATCACGGCCCGGTACTCGGGTCTACCGTGTACGCCGGCGGAGACGCGGTTTCGCTCAGTCGGTTCATCCAGCCGAGAATCGAGGCCGAGATTGCTTTCGTGCTCAGCGCCGATCTTCGCGGGCCTGGCGTCACCGTGTTGCAAGCACGGCAGGCGATCGCGGGAATGGTCGCCGCGGTCGAGATTGTCGACTCGCGGTTCGCGGACTGGCGGATCCGGCTGGCGGACACGGTTGCCGATCTGGCGTCCAACGGCGCAGTCGCGGTGTCGAGCCGGGTTGTGCCGCTAGGTGACCTCGACCCCCGGCTCATCGGCATGGTCTTGACCAGATCCGGGGAGCTTGTCGACACCGGAGCCGGCGCGGCTGCGCTTGGCGACCCGGTCGCGGTCGTCGCCTGGCTCGCCAACACCCTGGGCGAGATGGGCGGTGGGCTGGAGGCTGGTCAGCTGGTGATGACCGGTGCGTTGCACGCGGCCGTGCCGATGCGAGCCGGCGACGTGTTCCGCGCGGAGTTCGACCGGCTCGGGCCGGTAACTGTCCGCGTAGTGGATTGAGGTGCTGCCCATGACGACGCCCGGGGTCAGCTGGCCGGCCGACGCCGCCGAGGTCGCGGCCAGGCTGACGAAGGCCAGGGCCGACCGGATCGCGATCGCCCCGGTCTCGGCCGAGTTTCCCGGCTTCGACCTTGCTGCCGGGTACGCCGTACAACGTCACCTGCGCGCCGGAGCCGGGCCGCTGGCCGGCTGGAAGCTCGGGCTGACCTCGCGCGCTAAGCAGGCGCAGGTCGGCGTTCATGAGCCGGTGCGCGGCTTCCTGGCCGCCGCGAACGCCCTCGACCTGGGCGAGCCGGTGCTGGCCGGCGAGTACATCCAGCCGCGGGCCGAGCCGGAGATTGCCTTCATTATGGGCGCGAGTCTGGCCGGGCCGACGGTGAGCTCGGCCGACGTGATGGCCGCGACGGCGGCTGTGGCGGTAGGCGTCGAGATCCTCGACTCGCGTTACCGGGACTACACGTTCACTGCGGCAGATGTAGTAGCCGACAACACCTCGGCCGCGCGGTACGTCATCGGTCCGGCGGTCCCGGCAGCTGGCTTTGACCTGCGGTTGCTCGGCGTGCTACTCGAGCACAACGGTGAAGTGATCGCGACCGCGGCCGGAGCCGCCGCGCTCGGCCATCCGGCTTCGGCCGTCGCGTGGCTGGTGCGGTCGCTAGCCACCGAGAACGATGGATTGCGCCCGGGCGACCTGGTGCTGTCCGGCGGCCTGACGGCCGCAGTCTCGATGCATGCAGGCGATGTGGTTACCGTTGCCGTCGACCGGCTCGGCAGTGTCGAGATCGCCTGCCGCTAAGCCGGCCAAGGGGGGCGAAGGCGACCGGGGCGGCTCCGACTGCGGGGCCGGACCCGCGCCCGGCAGCGGACGCCGCCCGGCCGGCAAGCCGGCAGACGCGGAGCTAGCTGGCGAGCCCGGCGTGACGCTTGTTCCGCTGCGTCGCAGCCGCGCCCGCCGGGCGCCGGGCGTTAAACGTCGCCTGGCATGGACCATTAAACATAATGGCCGCCGGTACGCCGTCTTCGATGTGGACGGCGAGTTCCAGGTGACTGATGCCGGTTGCCCGCACAACGGCGGGCCGCTGGCCGACGGCGTGGTTCGCGACGGCGCCGTTACCTGCCCTTGGCATTGGTACTGCTTCGACCTGCGGACCGGGGACTGCCGTTCGCCCGTGGGCTACCAGCTGCGCAAATACCCGGTGCGCAGCCGAGACGGGCGGATGTTCGCCGAGCTACCTGGCGCGCCCCGGCCGCGCGCTTGGTCGCGGCTCCGGCGGCTGCCGCGACTACGCCGGTCAGCCCGCTCCGGCACCGCGTAACTCTGTCCGCGGGGCGGACAGAGCCAGCGTCGCGCGGCGCGGGCAGTCTTCTGCGGCCAGTTACGACGCGGCGGAGCTGTCAGCGACCTGGATGATCGTTTTGCCGCGGGTGCGCTGGCCGGGGGCGAACGCTGCCGGCGCTTCGGTGAGCGGCCGGACGGCCCCGACGATTGGTTTTAGCTGTCCGTCGCGGACTCGCTGGGCGAGGCCCGCCAGCTGGGCACGGTCGGGTTCGACGACGAAGAAGATGGCCCGGCCGTCGTTGGGCCGGACTTGCGGCGGTGCGGGAATAGTGACGAGCGTGCCGCCGGCGCGGACCAGCGCGGCGGAGCGGTCCAGGATGTCACCGCCGATGACGTCGAACAGCACGTCGACCTCGCCCGCGTCGTGCAGCCTGTCGGCCTGCAGGTCCAGGAACTCGTCCGCGCCGAGACCAAGTACGGTGTGCCGGTCGGCGGCCCGGCCGGTGCCGATGACCCGGGCTCCCGCCTGGCGGGCGAGCTGCACGGCGAGGGACCCGACACCGCCGGCGGCGCCGTGGATCAGGATGGTCTGGCCGGTCGTGAGGCGGGCGTGGTCGAACAGGCCCTGCCACGCGGTCAGCCCGGAGATGGGCAGCGCGGCGGCCACCGTGTGCTCGATGTCGGCCGCAAGCGGGGCGAGGTTGCGGGCCTCGACCGCGGTGTACTCGGCCAGAGAGCCGTTGCGGGTCCAGTCGCTGAGCCCGAACACCCGCTGGCCGACGGTGAGGCCGGTCGTTCCGTACCCGAGCTGGACGACGACACCCGACAGCTCGTGTCCGGGCACGCTCGGCGTCCGGTCACGGCCTGCGCGGTCAGTCCAGGTTCCCGGCCAGTCCAGTTCTCCCGGGGTGAATCCCGCGGCATGCACCTGCACGATGACGTCGTTCTCGGCGGCGTGCGGATAGGGCATTTCGGTCAGTGAGAGCCCGCCGAGTCCCGCATCACGTTCCCGGACTGTGAT
>DATMMA010000108.1:0-20774 GCA_035570295.1 Streptosporangiaceae bacterium | reverse complement strand
AATCACCACCAAATTCTATTGACTTCCGGGCCTGCCGGCGCCGTGACGGCGCCGGCACGTACCGGCTACAGTCAGCCAGCCGCCGGGAAAACGGGCAAGTAGCTGGACACATCCGCCCGCTGACCGCTGGCCCGCAGCCGGCCGGTCGCGATCGCAGCCTCCCACTGCAGCCGCCCCGTCGCCAGATCCAGCCAGGTCAGCGGGTCGGTCTCGACGACGTTCGGGGGCGTGCCGCGGGTGTGCCTAGGGCCCGGCACGCACTGGACGGCGGCGAATGGTGGGACACGCACCTCCACGGTGCGGCCCGGCACCTTCTCCTCCAACTGGCCCAGGCTGTAGCGAACCGCAGCGCGCAGGGCGGCACGCTGCGGTTCAGCGCCCCTGGCCCTCGCCGCCTGCACCGCCGCAAGGCTCGCGGCCCCGAGCATCCGCTCGTTAAGCGGACCGTGCCAGGGCGGCTCGCCGAGAGCATCCCGCTGGTCATTGACTGCGGCAAGCAGGCGAGCAAGGTCTGGACCGCGCGCTGGCACGGCTAAACAGGCTAGCCGAGAGAAGACTGGCCGCGCTTTCCGATGGCCAGCAGCACGCCGCCAGCAGCCGCGCCT
This sequence comes from Streptosporangiaceae bacterium, assembly GCA_035570295.1. Lineage (GTDB taxonomy): Bacteria > Actinomycetota > Actinomycetes > Streptosporangiales > Streptosporangiaceae > JAJYUU01. The sequence continues at coordinate 20,169 of DATMMA010000108.1, read as the reverse complement.
GCGTGAGGTCTGGCACGTTGATCGCGGCTGAGCAGAGCGGGCATTAATCGTCTGAAAAGGTGACAGAGATCTATGAGATGTCCCCGCGGACTAACACCTCGGCAGCATTTCCGCGAAAGTTTTACTATCTGGCCCCGTCAGCGGCCCAATAACGGTATTCGTTCGGTATGCCTGGTCAGCGCCGTGCCACGGGGCAACGAGCCTCGGGCTCCAGGCTGGCGAGGCTGGCCGGGATCGGTGTCGCAATGCTGATCGCTGCCGGCGCCGTGGCAGCCTACCTGGTGGCACTGCACCCGGCTCGGCACCCAGCGCCGCCACTGCCGACGAGGGTGCTCAGCTCTCAGACGGTTGGCCTGATCGCGCAGGTCGCACAGCCAGGTTCGTCGCCCGGCCAGCTGCTGCAGTTGCTGGGTCCGCGGGGTACCCCGCAGTTCAGCCCTCTCGGACAGGCGGAGGAGCAATCCGGCTCGCCGCAGTGGACTGCGGACCTGATGGCCGGCAACAGCTACATCTTCATCTACCTGCCGACCGGGCACTGCCTTGCCGTGGCCGGCCCGGCCGGCCGGCCGAAGCTGACGCTGGAACACTGCGACCTCGCGGCGCAGCAGCGCTGGCGGCGGACCAGGGCGGCGGTCAAGATCCAGGGACATGATTTCTACCAGTACGCGAATCTTGCCGATGGCTCGTGCCTGACCGAGGCGGCTGAGCTCACCGGCCCGGCCCACGGAGCCGCGCTGCAGAGCTGCGCGGCAGTACCGGCGCCCGATCAGCTCATCGGATTCTGGTGGGCGTCGCTCTAGGACCGGCCCCACCCGAGTCCGGTCAGCCAGACACGGATCCAGCGGCCGCCGCCGTCGTCGCAGGCTCTGTCAAGCGAACACGGTCCGCAGCGCGGCCCGATGCGCCTCGGAGAGCTCGTCAAGCGGCACGGAGAAGAGGCCGGCGAGTTCCAGCTCCGAGCCGCCTGTCGTGCCGATGACCGCCGCAGGGACACCTTCCTGCTCGCAGGCCAAGGCAAAGTCCTCCGCCGCGCCCGGCCGGACCGCGACCACCGCGCGAGCGGCAGATTCACTGAACAGGAACGTGGCCGCGTCGGCTGGCGGGCGTACGACGCACCCGGTGCCACCGGACAGGCACGATTCGGCCAGCGCAAGCGCCAGGCCGCCGTCGGACAGGTCGTGCGCAGCCACGATCAGGCCGCGCGCCGCCGCCGTGGCCAGCAGACTGGCCAGCGCCCGCTCGGCCGCCAGGTCGACGGCCGGCGGCCGGCCGCCGAGGTGCCCGTGCCGCAGCCAGGCCCACAGGGAACCGCCGAACTCGGGCCTGGTCTCGCCCAGCAGCACGATGCTGGCGCCCTCCGCGGCGAAGCCGGATCCCACCCGCCGCCGTACATCGTCGTGCACGCCGAGAACGCCCACGACGGGTGTCGGCTGGATCGGCGTTCCGCCTGTCTGGTTGTAGAAGCTAACGTTGCCGCCGGTCACCGGTGTCCCTAGCTGCCGGCAGCCGTCCGCCAGGCCCCGCACTGCCTCGGTGAACTGCCACATCACGGCCGGGTCTTCAGGCGAGCCGAAATTGAGGCAATTGGTGACCGCAAGCGGCCGTGCCCCAGTGACGGCAACGTTCCGGTACGCCTCGGCCAGGGCCAGCTGCGTGCCAGCGTACGGATCGAGCTGGCAGTACCGTCCGTTGCCGTCGGTGGCCAGCGCGACGCCGAGCCCGGTCTCCGCATCGATCCGCACGAGGCCGGCATCGTGCGGCATCGCGAGCACAGTGTCGCCGCGAACGTACTGGTCGTACTGCTCGGTCACCAGGGTCTTGTCGCCCCCGTCCGGCGACCCGAGCAACAGCAACAGGTCAGCGCGCAGGTCAGGGCCACTACGTGGCAGCGGCAGCAGCGCCGGGCTGGCGGCCACCAACCCGTCCTGACTGGCCGGACGGACGGCGGGCCGGTCGTAGACAGGCCCGGCATCGGCGGCGCTTCCTGGCGGGATGTCGACTACCTGCTCCCCGTGCCAGGTCATCTCCAGCCTGCCGGAGTCAGTGACCTCGCCGATGACGGTAGCCTGCACATCCCATTTGGCGCAGATGTCCAGGAACGCGGGGACGCGATCAGGCTCGACGATCGCCATCATCCGCTCTTGCGACTCGCTCATCAGAATCTCGGCCGGGCCGAGTGAGGCGTCGCGCAGCGGCACCGAGTCGAGCCTGACTCGCATCCCGGTACCGCCGCCTGCTGCCAGTTCGGTTGTCGCACAGGCGACGCCGGCCGCGCCGAGGTCCTGGATGCCGACGACCAGCCCGGCCTGATACAGCTCCAGGCAGCACTCGATCAGCAGCTTCTCCATGAACGGGTCGCCGACTTGCACGCTGGGCCGCTTCGCGCCCTCGCCCGCGCCGCCGAATGACGCGCTGGCCAGCACCGATGCACCGCCAATGCCGTCCGGCCCGGTTCGGGAGCCGAACAAGATCACCTGGTTGCCAGGCCCGGTTGCGGCGGCCAGCTTGAGGTCGGAGTGCCGCAGCACGCCCACGCAGAGCGCGTTGACCAGCGGGTTGCCCGCATAGCACGGGTCGAAAGCGAGTTCCCCCCCGATGTTCGGCAGTCCGAGGCAGTTGCCGTAGAACGAAATGCCGCCTACTACGCCCGGCAGCACCCGGCGGGTGTCGGGCGCATCAGCCGGGCCGAAGCGCAGCGCATCCATCACCGCCACCGGCCGCGCTCCCATCGCGAGGATGTCCCGCACGATGCCGCCGACGCCGGTGGCCGCACCCTGAAGCGGCTCGACGTAGGAGGGGTGATTGTGCGACTCGATCTTGAATGTGACCGCGTAGCCCTGGCCGACGTCGACAACGCCTGCGTTCTGGCCGATCCCGGCGAGCAGCACGTTGGTCGCTGGCGCCTTCTCCGCGAACTGCCGAAGGTGCTTGCGCGAGGACTTGTAGGAGCAGTGCTCGCTCCACATCACCGAGTAGATGGCAAGCTCGGCGTCGGTTGGCCGGCGGCCCAGGATTCCCGCGATCCGCGCATACTCCTCGGCCGTCAGCCCGAGAGCGGCAAACGGCTGCTCCCGGCCGGGCGTGGCAACGGCATCGGACACAGTGTCCTGAGCCGCGGACACCGGCAGCGCGGCAGCAAAAACATCCTGGCTCATGGGATTGCGACCGCCTGCAGCACGGACGCGAAGAAGCCAAGACCGTCTGCAGACGGCCCGGTCAACTCGTCGATAGCGTGCTCGGGATGCGGCATCAGCCCGACCACGTTTCCGGCCTCGCTGACGACGCCAGCGATGTCCCGCTGTGAGCCGTTCGGGTTGCCACTGGCGTAGCGGGCTAGCACCTGGCCGTTTGCCTCGATGCTGGCCAGTGTCTGCGGATCGGCCATGTAGGCACCCTCGCCGCTCTTGAGTACGACGCGGATGTCCTGACCTGTCCGGTACTGCCGGGTCCAGGCCGAAGTGTCGTTCTCGATCCTGATCGTGATGTCCCTGTTGACGAAGTGCAGGCCGGCGTTACGGGCCAGCGCCCCCGGCAGCAAATGCGCCTCGCACAGGATCTGGAAGCCATTGCAGATGCCAAGCACAGGTAGCCCTGCCGCCGCAGCCTCGACGATCTGGCCCATTACCGGGGCGAACCTGGCAATGGCACCGCAGCGCAAGTAATCGCCATAGGAGAAGCCGCCGGGCAGAATCACAGCGTCGACCCCGCGGAGGCTGGCCTGGTCGTGCCACAGTTCGACCGGCTCCGCGCCTGCTCGCTGCACGGCGCGGCACGCGTCACGATCGTCGAGTGAACCGGGGAAGGTGACGACTCCGATGCGGGCCGTCATGGGCGTCCTGTCGGGCGGCGCATACTCGCAGGCTACCCGCTCAGCCGACGTCCTTGAGCTGAGACGCAGGGCGGGCAGCCAGCGGCGCGTCGGTGCGCCACTCGATTCGCTTGTGCAACGAGACAACGGTGCCCTGGCCGGGCCTGCTGTGCATCGTGACGTCATCGACACAGGCCCGCATGATCGCCAGCCCCCGGCCGGACTCGGGCAGGTCAGCTATGGCACGCTCCCTGGCCAGCTGCCGCGACCTGGTGATCCGGTTGCGCAGCGTGGCAGGCGAACTCGGCGCGGCGTGGGCAGGCGCGGTCCTATTCCGCCGCAGCATGCCCATCGGACGGACCGACCGCCTGAAGCCGGCGCGGCGGCGCCGCCCGCGATTCGCCTTGGCGGGGTCGAAGCCGCGGCCGCTGTCGAGAACCTCCAGCACGCACCGCTTAGTGCCGACGTGCGCGACAAGCTCGTAGCGGCGGCCCGGCCCCGCGTGCCGCAACACGTTCGTGCACGCCTCAGTCACCGCCAGCAGCAAGTCGTTGACACAAGTCTCGTCGATGCCGAGCCGGCTGAGCGTGTCCCCGAGCACCCGGCGCATCACCGGGACGCTGAGCGATTCCCTGGGGAACACCAGGCAGAACTCGACGTCTGCGGCTGGCTCACCAGTCTGGAACACCCGAGATCGCATCCGCTCCTCAGCCCCGTCGCGGCAACTCATCACTTCACATTGTGGAGCTTCCCCCGCCTGAGCAGCGGTAATCATGAACTCAGGCGATCTCTGGACGAACAGTGCGCTACTGGCTGACGTCGCGCCGTGCTCAGACGGGCCGAACCGAGAATTCCTCGATAACCGGATTTGCGAGCAGCTCGGCGGCGAGCTCGCCGATCCGCTCCGGGCTGGCCGGCTCACTCAGCTCGATCTCGAAGCGTTTGCCCTGGCGCACGCCGGCGACCTGGCCGAAACCTAGCCGACGGCAGGCACTGGCGATGGCCTCGCCTTGCGGGTCGTGGATCTCGGGTTTGAGCATTACGTCGACAACGAATCTGGGCACCTTCAGAACAGTACGCGAGCGACGTGCTGGGACAGGGCTAGAGCCGAGTTCCGGGCGGGGTTCGCCGTCGGCGAATACGGATCCAGGCCCTTGGGCAGTAGCCTTGAAGCAGGCTGGCGTGCCCCGATTTCGTGACATCCGTCACCATCGTTGCCGCAGGCCCGCAGCGCTTCACCATGCCGGGCGCCGCAATAGTACTGTTCGCTCAGCTATGGACTGACAAAGCCATGGACTGACGACAGCCGGCCGGGGTACGCCCCGGGCTGGACGTGAGCATGCAAGGAGTGGCACGTGACCGTCAAAGATGCCGGACGCGCCGCCCGCCCAGGTAAGCGGGCAACAGACAACCGGGCTCCAGCCCGCGAGCCAGAACAACAGGCGGACCACGCTGAGCTGATTCAGCTCCTCACGCCGGAAGGGGAGCGAGTCGAGCACCCCGACTACCCGCTGGAGATCTCCGCTGCGGAGGTTAAGGCCCTCTACCGTGACCTGGTCATCGTCCGCAGGATCGACTTCGAGGCGATCGCGCTTCAGCGCCAGGGCGAGCTCGGGATCTGGGCTTCCCTGCTCGGTCAGGAGGCCGCCCAGATCGGCTCAGGCCGGGCGCTTAACCCCCGCGACATGGCGTTCCCGACCTACCGGGAGCACGGCGTGGCCTGGTGCCGCGGCCTGGACCCGCTGAAGCTGCTCGAACTGTTCCGCGGCGTAAGCCATGGCGGCTGGGATCCGACCGCCCACAACTTCCACCTTTACACGATCGTCATCGGCAGCCAGACGCTGCACGCTACCGGGTACGCGATGGGCATCCAGCGGGACGGCGCGGTCGGCGATGGCGGCGAGGCAGTCATCGCCTATTTCGGTGACGGGGCGACCAGCCAGGGTGACGTGAACGAGGCCTTCATCTGGGCGTCGGTGAACAACGCGCCGATCGTGTTCTTCTGCCAGAACAACCAGTGGGCCATCTCCGAGCCGCTAGAGCGCCAGACCCGGACCCCGCTGTACATGCGCGCTAAGGGCTTCGGCTTCCCGGGTGTGCGGGTGGACGGCAACGACGTGCTGGCCTGCCTCGCGGTGACCCGCAAGGCGATGCAAGCCGCCAGGGAAGGCCAGGGACCGACCCTCATCGAGGCATTCACCTACCGGATGGGCGCGCACACGACAACGGACGACCCCACCCGGTACCGGCTGTCGGCTGAGCTGGAGGCGTGGAAACTCAAGGACCCGATCGAGCGGGTGAAGCAGTACCTCATCCGGACCGAGCAGGCCGAGATGAGCTTCTTCGACGAGGTCGAGGCAGAGGCCGCCGCAGTCGGCAGCCGGGTGCGCACCGCTTGCCAGCAAATGCCCGACCCGGAGCCAGTCTCGATGTTCGACAACGTGCTGACCGCCGACACAGCTCAGCTCGCGGCCGAGCGCGACGGCTTCGCCGCCTACCTTGACTCCTTCGTCGCTGAGGCAGTAGCGGCAGGTGACGGGCGATGACCACGCTCACCCTGTCCAGGGCGCTCAACGAAGGGTTGCGCAAGGCGCTGGAGGCCAACGCCAAGGCTCTCATCATGGGCGAGGACGTCGGCAAGCTCGGCGGCGTGTTCCGCGTGACCGACGGGCTGCAGAAAGACTTCGGCGAGGCCCGCGTGATCGACACGCCACTGGCCGAGTCCGGCATCATCGGCACGGCGATCGGCCTCGCTTTGCGCGGCTACCGGCCGATCTGCGAGATACAGTTCGACGGCTTCATCTTCCCGGCCTTCGACCAGATCGTTAGTCAGCTAGCCAAGATGCGGTACCGCTCGCGCGGCACCGTCAAGCTGCCGATCGTGATCAGAGTGCCGTTCGGCGGCGGCATCGGCGCTGTCGAGCACCATAGTGAGTCGCCCGAAGCGCTGTTCGCGCACACGCCGGGCCTCCGGGTGGTCTCCTGCGGCGACCCGGCCGACGCCTACACGATGATCCAGCAGGCCGCCAGCAGCGACGATCCGGTGCTGTTCTTCGAGCCGAAGCGACGCTACTGGGACAAGGCCGAAGTCGACACCGAAGGCGGCCTGGCTGCCGCGCTGCCGATGGATAAAGCCCGGGTCCTCGCCGACGGCACCGACCTGACGCTGCTGTGCTACGGGCCGATGGTGCGAACCTGCGTCGAGGCCGCGGTGGCCTCGGCTGGTGATGGCAGGTCACTGGAAGTGATCGACCTGCGCTCGCTCGCACCGCTGGACATTGAGACGATCTTCGCCTCGGTGCGCAAGACCGGCAGGTGCGTCGTCGTGCACGAAGCAGTAGTGACTGGCGGCCTCGGTGCCGAGATCGCGGCGCAGGTCACCCAGGAGTGCTTCTACAGCCTCGAGGCGCCGGTACTGCGCGTCGGCGCGTACAGCACCCCCTATCCGCCGTCCAGGCTTGAAGAGCATTACCTGCCGGACCTGGACCGGATCCTGGACGCCGTCGACCGCAGCTTCGGCTACTGAAGGGCCCGGGATGTCTGATCTCAAGGAGTTCAAGCTCCCTGACGTCGGTGAGGGCCTGACTGAGGCCGACATCGTCAGGTGGCACGTCAAGCCCGGTGACACTGTCACCGTCAATCAGATCATCGTGGAGATCGAGACGGCCAAGGCCGTCGTCGAACTGCCGAGCCCGTACGCGGGTACTGTCGCCAGCCTGCTGGTGCCCGAGGGCCAGACCGCCGATGTCGGCACGCCCATCATCGCGGTGGACACCAGCCCTGACGGCAGCGGCCAGGCAGGTACTGTTCCGCCCGAGGTGCAAGCGCAGCGCGCAATCAGCCAGATGGAGGATATGGTTCCTGCGCCGCCGGTCGAAGGGGCATCTGAGCCAGGGATGATCGGCAGCCCGGCGCCGAAGGCGGAACGCCAGGCGGTGCTGGTTGGCTACGGCGTCAAGCTCGGCAGCACTACCCGCCGGGCCAGGAAGACAACTCCCGATCAGGGCGGGAACGCCAATCAAAGCGGGAACGCCAGTCAAACCGGGAACGGCAGTGCAACCGGTGCCGCAGCCGCCCTTCCGGCCGCGGCAGTGCAGGCGCCAGTGCCAGCTCCGCCCACGACAGCAGGTACCGTCAGCAACTCGCGTGCCGGGGCCGCACTGGCCAAACCGCCCGTACGCAAGATGGCGCGAGATCTCGGCATCGACCTCGCCGGCCTGATCGGCAGCGGGCCGGGCGGCTCTATCACCAGGGACGACGTCCAGCAAGCGGCAGCATTGACCCAGGCCGGGCCCGTTCCCGGTCAAGGTCTTGCTCTTGGTGCTGGCCGTCAAGCGCCGGCCGGAACGGCAGCAGCGCGCGAGGAGCGAATAGCCATCAGGGGCGTGCGCAAGCACACCGCTGCCGCGGTGGCCTCGAGTGCATTCACGGCGCCACACGTCACGGAGTTCCTGCAGATCGACATCAGCGAGACGATGGCAGCGACCGCGCGGTTGCGGACACTGCCGGAGTTCGCTGATCTCAGGGTGTCGCCGCTGTTGCTGGTCGCGCGCGCGCTCATCGTGGCGGCCGGCCGGCACCCGATGATCAACTCAAGCTGGGACGAGGCTGCGCAGGAGATCGTGGTCAAGCACTACGTGAACCTGGGCATCGCGGCGGCAACCGACCGCGGGCTGATCGTGCCCAACGTCAAGGACGCGCACGCCCTCACGCTGCCGGAACTGGCTAGGGCGCTGGCACAGCTGGCAGAGACGGCTCGGGCGGGCAAGGCCACGCCGGCCGACCTGTCCGGCGGCACCATCAGCATCACCAACGTGGGTGTTTTCGGCGTCGACACCGGGACCCCGATCCTGCCCGCGGGCGAGGCGGCGATACTGGCGTTCGGCCAGGTAAAAGACGCGCCGTGGGTGGTTGACGGGCAGCTGGCCGTGCGCAAGGTATGCACGCTCGCGCTGTCTTTCGATCACCGTCTGGTCGACGGCGACCTGGGCTCTGCGGTGCTGCGCGACGTCGGCGCGATGCTGACTGACCCGCTGCGCATGCTGGCCTGGTCGTGAGCTGTACCGAGAGAGGAGCCTGATGATCAGGCACGTCGTGCTGTTCACCTGGGACGAGGAGATGACCGACGAGATGGAGCGGCAGTTCGCGGCGGAGCTGACCGCGCTGGCGCCCAGACTTGCCGGGCTGCGCTCCTATCACGCTGGCCCGGATGCGGGAGTCATCGAGGGCAATTTCGATTTCGCCGTGGTCGCCGACTTCGACGACGCCGAGTCCTATCTCGCCTACCGCAGCAACGCCGAGCACCAGGACATCATCAAGCGGTTGAGCGCACCGCATAGCAAGAACCGGGCATCGGTCCAGTACGAGATCTGAGTCCGCGCCTGGGCGGGCCGGCTCTGGCGCCTGCCCGCCCAGCTGCGGTTCTGTTACAGCGCCGATGGCGCCTCGGTCACAGCTTGACGTGCGCGGTAACGGTGATGGTCTCTTCGTTAGTGATGGGGGTCTCCTCAGAACGCGTCTTCGGACAGTTCCATCGGGTCGAGAGAAGTGGCCTCGGCGATCTCCCGCTCCGCCGCGAGCCGCGGCAGCACGGTCGCGGCGAAGAACGCCGCAGCTGCCACCTTGCCCTGATAGAAGGCCTGCTCGCTGGTGGCGAGGCCACCCTCATCGAGCTTGGCTAGCGCGACCTCCGCCTGGCGGCCGAGCAGCCAGCCGATCACCAGATCGCCGAGCGCAAGCAGCAGCCGGGTGGTGTTGAGGCCGACACGGTAGATCTCCGGCGCCTGCTCCAGGCTGCTGCCAAGATAGCCATTCATGGCCGAGACGATCGCCTCGACGTCGTCAGCTGCACGCGCCACGGCTGCCCGCTCCTTCTTCAGCCGGCCATTGCCGTTATCGGCGGCAGTGAAGTCGCGGATCTGGCCGAGCAGCTCGCTCAGTGCAGCGCCCTGATTACGCACGATCTTGCGGAAGTACAGGTCCATGCCCTGGATCGCGGTGGTGCCCTCGTACAGGCTGTCGATCTTGGAGTCCCTGATGTACTGCTCGATCGGGTACTCCTGGAGGTAGCCTGAGCCACCCAGGGTCTGGAGCGACTGGGCTAGCTGTTCGTAGCCGCGCTCCGAGCCGACCCCCTTGACAACGGGCAGTAGCAGGTCGTTGAGCGCGGCGGCCACCTCATCCCGCTCGCCTCTGGCGGCGGCAAGCTGCACGGCGTCCTGCTGGCTAGCGGTGTACAGCACGAGCGCTCGCATGCCTTCGGCGTAGGACTTCTGCAGCAGCAGGCTGCGCCTGACGTCCGGGTGCTTCATGATCGTGACGCGCGGAGCCGCCTTGTCTGTCTGCTGGCTCAGGTCGGCGCCCTGGACCCGGGTCTTGGCGTAGTCGAGCGCGTTGAGGTAGCCGGTCGACAGCGCCGCGATCGCCTTCGTGCCGACCATCATCCGGGCGAACTCAATGATCATGAACATCTGCCGGATGCCGTCGTGCACGTCGCCGATCAGGGTGCCGACAGCCGGGTGCTCCGCGCCGAAGGTGAGCTCACAGGTCGTGGACGCCTTGAGGCCCATCTTGTGCTCGACGTTGGTCACGTATACGCCGTTGCGGTCGCCGAGCGACCCGTCCGGGTTGACCAGGAACTTCGGAACCAGGAACATCGACAGGCCCTTGGTGCCGGGGCCTGCGCCCTCCGGCCTGGCTAGCACGACGTGCAGGATGTTGTCGGCCAGGTCGTGCTCGGCGCTAGTAATAAACCGCTTGACGCCCTCGATGTGCCAGGTTCCGTCGGGTTGCGCAGCGGCCTTCGTCCGGCCGGAGCCGACGTCCGAGCCCGCGTCCGGCTCGGTCAGCACCATGGTGTACCCCCAGCGGCCCGCGATCGAATGCTCCGCGATCTTCTTCTGAGCAGGCGTGCCCAGCTCCCAGAGCGCACGCGAGAACGCTCCGAGGCTCGAGTACATCCAGACAGCCGGGTTCGCTCCGAGTATCAGTTCGGCGACGGACCAGATCAGCGAGCGAGGAACGGTCGTGCCGCCGAGCTCGGGCGGCAGTTCGAGCCGGAACCACTCGGCGTCGAGGAAGGCCCGATAGGACTTCTTGAACGACTCGGGAATCGTTACCGTGTGGGTGGCCGGGTCGAACACCGGCGGGTTCCGGTCAGCATCGGCGAACGACTCGGCGATCGGGCCCTCAGCCAGCCGGTTCACTTCGTCCAGGATGCCGCGCGCGGTCTCCTCGTCCACCTCGCCGAACGGCGCTGCGCCTAGCAGGTCCTGCCGCTTGAGCACCTCGAACAGATTGAACTCGATGTCCCTGAGATTGCTCTTGAAGTGCCCCATGCATGCTCCCTGCCACATCCGCCGCCGGTGCTACCCGCCGGTGCTACCCGCCGGTAATACTGGCGAGTAACTTAATGCTACTCAACGAGATTAGGCAAGTCACCATGTCCGTTGAACGCCTGATTTGGGCGCCGGAGACACAGTGGCGGCCGGGCAGCAGGCTGAAGCTCGCCAAGCTGGGGTGACCAAGCACGGATCGGGGAACGGGCCGGGATGACAGTCACCGATAGCGGTCGGCGGAGCCCCCTCCGCTCCGCCGGCCGCTATCGGCTGAGCACTGGCCGGAGAACAGGATCTCCTTGCTGACGAGCTCGCCCTGACGTCCGAAGAGCCGGCGCGGACAAGTCCGGAGCGCCGGCCAACGGTACAAATCAGTGTTCTATCAGCGCAGATCGCCGCATGTCACCCTGGTGAGACGCAGCTGCGACTAGCTTGAGACGCCGGGTAACCGAAAAGCCGGACTGGCTGGCACAGGCGCATCGGCCTGTGCAGCCAGCCCGGGTCAGCGGTTCGGGAACATGCGCTACACACTGCCGCCCGCGTAGTGCATGATCAGTGTCCGCATGCCACCCTGACCGTCGTACTCGCCGACGGCCCAGACATTGGTGCTGCTGAGGGCGAAGATGCCGTCCAGGATGTTGTTCCCGTTAGCTGACGGGTCGGGACTCGCGACAACTGTCCAGCCCCCGGTCGCCGATCCGTACTCGATCAGCGACGCGGCGTTCCCGGTGGACACCGGCACGTCATGGCCAACTGCCCAGGCCTCCTTGCCCCCGTTCACCGGGGCGATCGCCTGCAGGTAGTTGTCTTGCGGCGTCGGATCGGGTGTGCTGACTTCGGCGGGACGGTGGCCGACCGGGCCCTCGACAAGCGTGCTGAAGCCAGAGTGCCCGGCCCGGTCGTTGCCGGCGATCCAGAGCCCAGCGGGCGAGTCGGCGATCGAGTTCGGATACGCGTCGGCGACAGCGCCGGCGGGCGTCCGGACCACGTGCTCAGGCACGACCGCCCAGTGACTGCCTACCACGTGCAGGACCACCTGGCGGTCGGACCCGTGACCGGAGAGCTGGCCGGTTGCCCAAACCGCACGGCCCGACACGGTTACCGACGACAAGCTGCCGTCGGCGGCTGACCCGATGCCGCGGATGCGCGCGGCCGTCCAGTGCTGCCCGTTCCAGTGCTCGATCAGCGGGTGGAAGTACCCGTCCGAGCCGTCATAGGCGCCGACCGCCCAGGCATCGGAGTCGCTCACCGCCGCCACGCTGAACAGCATGTCGTCGGCCGAGCCAGGGTTGGCGGCCGCCACGATCGTCCACTTGCCGCGGCTCCAGTGCATGGTGAGCGCGCGACCGGTGTGGCCGGAGGCCTGGACATAAATGCCGGTCGCCCACGCAGTCCCGTCGGGCAGCGCCGCCACGCCGTAGAGCTGGTTGCCTTCCGGCCCGGCATCCGGAGTCTTGACACGCGTCCAGCTCGTCCCGTTGTAGTGCAGCGCCAGGTTATGCAGGATCGTTGCTGACGGGATCGGCAGCAGCGAGCCGACCGCCCAGATGTCTGACGGCGAACTGCCGGAGATAGACCACAAGTCGTTGTCGTTGGTGCTCCGGTTAGGGCTTCGCACGACTGTCCAGCCGGACGCTGCTGAGCCAGCCGGGACCGCTGCATGGACTGGCCCGACGGCCCCGGACACAGTCGCCGCCGGCCCGGTCGCGGCCCGCCCGGCCACGGCCGGCCCAGTCGCGGCTGACACAGTCGCAGTGGGGAAGCTCTCGGGCCCGTCTGACCTGGCGCCGAAGAGCTTCGCCATCGGGATGACGTGCTTGGTGTCACAGGTGTGCTGCAAGCACCCGAGTCCGAACGCGTGCTGGATGGTGGCCAGCAGCGAGTAGTGGTTGAACCTCGTGCCGTCGGCGAGATGGCGGGGCCCGTGACTGGTGACCACGATCGTGAAGACGCGGCCGGTACCCGGTCTTGCGTCACAGCATCCGGCAGTGGTGACGCCCTCGGTCCAGGTGACCACGATCGCGTTGTTGCCGCGCCGCCATTGAGGACCTGACATTATCTCGCCGGTGACCCGACGCAGGTAGCTGTCGCCGCCGGCGACGAGTTTGTTGTCGTTAGGCTCACCGAGGTTGTTCGGGCTGTCCTCGCACCAGGGCGGGCCGCCGTGCATGTTTGCGCACTCGCTCGCGTCGACGAAGCTGAAGTCCGGCAAGCGCCCGTGCCGGGCGTCGGTAGCCAGGTCGGCAGCGGGCACTATGTTGCGTGCCTGCGCCGGGTTGTCCGCCACGCTCGCGAGGTCTGGCACCGGATTGAACTTCGGCTGGTTGTAGAGCGTGTCGAACTCCTGGCACTGGGTCGGGTAGCAGTCGCCCAGGTACCCGGCGTAGGGAATGTTCTGGACGTACTCCTTCCAGGACTTGTGCGCTGCCGCCAGCTGGCTGAGCAGGCTGGGCTTGGCCAGTCGCTGGTCCCAGTACGGCGAGCCGTCGTTGACGCCGAACGAGTTGCCGGCCAGGAACGCCATGATGTTTGCGGTGTCCGGGTCGGACGTTGTGTCGTAACGCGTGGCGAGGCCGTATTCGCCGGCCAGCCGGTTGAAGGTCGGTGCGTACCTATTGCCGTTGACGTTGGCGAAGCCATGATCGGCGAACATGATCACCGTGACGTGGTTGTATCGCGGCACCCGGTCTGCGGTACCGGCACTCACGGTATTGGCAATCGCAGCATCGACCGTCGCGGCATGAGCAGTCGCTGCCGGATGCGCGGTGGCCGCGACCGCGGCCGCCGGCGTAGCGAGCCCGGCGGCCAGCACGGCGGCCGTCACCGCCGAGCGGGCACGGGTCCAGCGGATACTTCTCCCGCGGGAACGGGTCCCGCGAGCACGAGTCATGAGTACGGTTCGCATCGAGCGTCCTTTCCGGGCAAATTTCGGCATGATTCAATCCGCGGTATCCCGCGCTGCAGGGGCGGCGAACGGGGCAGCGGTCCCCGGCGCAAGCGACGGACCAGCGCCGGAGCAGTAGGTGAGCGGGGAACGGGTGATGCGGGGTTAGCGTGTGCGGGACTACTCAGCCCAGGCGATGCCGGCCATGTCCGCGGCCGCACGCAGCCCGCGAGTTGCGCCCGGCGGCACAGGCGGCAGGATCAGGCAGTAGCAGCCCACGCAGATCGAGCCGGAGTCAGCCAGCCGGTTGTTGCCGACCATGAGCGTCCGCTCCGGCGCGACGCCCAGTCGCTCGCATGCGGTCAGGAACGGCTCCGGGTCAGGCTTAGCGATGCCCAGGTCACAGGACAGCACGAAGGTCTGGATGAAAGCATCCAGGCCGGTGGCCACATAGCCCTCGTTGATCGACCAGCCGGTATTGCTGACGATGGCGATCGGGATGCCCGCGCCGGCAAACGACTTGAGCACGGCAGGCGCGTCCGGGTAGGGCACCATCGTCTGCGGATTGGTCTTCCACTCGTCGTACATCAGGTCGGCCAAGCCGGGTGCGATGTCGTTGAATGCCGAGTAGCCGGTCACGTAAGCGGCCCGGTGATCCGCCCTGGACAGGTTTCGGCGCTGCCGCTTCTCTGCCATCAGCGTGCGGCTGTGTTCCTTGGACCGCCGCCAGTAGCGGGAGGCATCCTCCTCGGATATTTCCACGCCGAGGCGCGTGGCGAGACTGCACACCGCCGCCACCGGCGATGTGCGGTGCGTGAGCGTTCCTCCGTTGTCGAACAGGACTGCGTCGTAGCGCATCGGGTCTCCTCGTGCGGTGGGAGCCGGACGATGCGGGCCGGTTGGCTTTCGGCCATCCCGGTCGACCGCGGGGACATTCGCGGGCCGCCTGCTAGTACGGGCGGGCACCGATACGGAAGTGGTTGAGTACGATCGCCCCGCCGACTAGCAGGACGAGGATTACGTAGCCGCCGATGTCGTATTTCGTCGTCGGGTGCTCCTGGAGCGAGCCCCGTCTTCGGTTGACGCCAAAGCCGCGCGCGTCAGCGACCATGGCCATCGTTGCGGTGCCGCGCAGGCTGCCGACCAGCAGCGGCACCGTGATAATGACAATGCACCGGCTCAGGCGCTTGACGTAATCGGGCCACAGCCGGACCTGGAACCACCGCGGCCTGGACATGTCATAGCCTCGTAGCTCGACGGCCCGCAGCACCAGGGTGGTCCTGGAGATCATGTCGGGCAGGAACCGCAGCGCGGCGGTCAGCGCGAACCCCACCTGCGGCGGCATCCGGAACCGCTCGAACGCCCAGGTGAAGTCGCCGACGTCGGTGCTGATCAGGATCAGCATGGAGGTAGACACAGTGACGAGCACGCGGGCGGACTGCTGGAGGCCGAACACCATGCCGTAGCCGGTGATGCCGGGCGAGCCCATCCAGCTGATCGTCCACGGGAATTGGTAGATGTAGTGAATCGGCGGCGGCGGCAGGTAATACAGGCCCTGCGACCAGAAGCCGGCCAGCGCCGGGCCGATGACCATTACCATCAGCACCCTGACCTTGGACCGGGACGGCCGTAGCCAGAACCACGGCAGCACCGTCAAGCCGAACACGATCAGCATGAAGTCCCAGTTCAGGACTATGGACAGTACGCCCATGGCGATCGGGTACAGCACCTTCAGCCGTGGGTCGAGCTTGTGCAGCGGGGTGTCCCTGGCCTCGTAGGTGACCAGGTCGCGCAGCCCGCCGAGGCCGACGAGCTTGATGAACATGACCGGCAGGATCATCGGCGTGCCGAAGATGAGCAGGTAGGCCAGGATCGTGCGGACGAGAATGTTTGACATCACGGCCTGCCCGCCGCCGGAGCATGCGCGTCCCGGTAGGCCCCGGCTGCCGCAGTCATCTCGCCGACCGTCAGCAGCACGTCGTCGCAGTGACCGAGCAGCTGCACCTGGAGCCTGGCCAGCGGCGGCGACAGCACGCCCCAGCGCTTGAGCTCATCGGTGCGGGCCAGCACACGGGAGGTAGGCCCGTCCATCCGCACCTGGCCGTCGCCGAGGAGGACGATCCGCTCCGCGCGGCTGGCCAGGCCCCTGATGTCATGGGTGACGGCGAGCACCGTGAGTCCGGTCCGATTCCTGACTGCCGCGAGCAACCGCAGGAACGAGCGCATGTGCTCCGCATCCTGGCCGGTGGTCGGCTCGTCGAGCACCAGCACGCCAGGCGCGCCGACCAGCAGGGCGCCAAGCGCCAGCCGCTGCCTGCCGCCCTGGCTCAGCTCCCACGGACTTACCTGCTCGAGGCCGGTGAAGCCGAAGAAGTCGATAGCGCCCTGGACGTCGAGTACCGGGTCGGGTGGCAGGGCGCGGAATTTAGTACCGAACCTCAGTTCCGCGATCACCGTTTCCTCGAACAGCATCTCGTCCGCCGCTTGCAGCAGCAGCGCCACCTGGGCCGCGTGCTCGAACACCTTGCCCGGCTGGACCGGATGGCCGCGGAAGAAGACCTGGCCGGCGCTGGGCGTGCCCATGCCCACCGCGAGCCCGGTCAGCGTGCTCTTGCCCGACCCGTTGGCACCGATCATGGCGACCGATTCGCCCTCGCCGATGGCCAGCGTGACGTCGTTCACCGCGCGCACGGTACCGAAGTCGACGCTGATGGCTTCCCACGACAGCACTGGCGTGGCCGAGCCAGGCTGGCCGTTGATTACCCCGTTACCACCCTCAAGCGCAGCGGCGCCTGCGCGCGCCGTCGCGGCCTGCGCCAGCGCAGGCACCAGCCAGCTGTCCGCGAGCTGGCCGGCCGCCTCCTCGACGGAGAGCGGGATGGCGCCGCCGAACGCATCAGGGAGCGCCTGAGCGAGCTGCACCACATCCGGCACGCCGACTCCGGTCCTGGCCCACACCGCTGAGTCGGCCCAGGCCACCTTCGGCGGCTGGTCAAGTAGCACCCGGCCGCCGTCCATCAGCACGACGCGGTCAGCCCAGGGCGCCACCTCGTCCACCCGGTGCTCGATGATCACGACGGCGGTCCCCTCGTGCCTGGCCAGCCGCTGCAGGGTCGCGAGCACCTCCTGGGCGCCGACCGGATCCAGGTCGGAGAGCGGCTCGTCCAGCACCAGGATGCGCGGGCGCATAGCC
Organism: Streptosporangiaceae bacterium; assembly: GCA_035570295.1. Taxonomy (GTDB): domain Bacteria; phylum Actinomycetota; class Actinomycetes; order Streptosporangiales; family Streptosporangiaceae; genus JAJYUU01. The sequence goes on along the minus strand of DATMMA010000108.1, from coordinate 2,947 downwards.
AGCGTGGCCGCGATCGCGGTGCGCTGCTTCTGCCCGCCGGACAGGGTCACTGTGGCGGACTTGCGCATTCCCGCCATCCCAGTGACGTCAAGGCACCAGTTCACCCTGCTGACGATTTCCGCGTGTGGCAACGCCAGGTTCTCCGGGCCGAACGCTACCTCCGACTGGACCGTCTGATTGATCAGCTGCAAGTTCGGGTTCTGGAACACCATGCCGACCAGCTGCGATGCCTCGTGCGGCTTCAGCCCGGACAGCGGCTTGCCGTCGAACATCACGCGCCCGCGCAATTCGCCTTGCACGCGGGACGGGATCAGGCCGGACAGCACAAGCGCCAGCGTGGACTTGCCGCACCCGGACACCCCGGTGATCAGGAGCACCTCGCCAGCGCTCACCGGTAGTTCGATGTGCCGCAGCGCCGCTGTGGTAGCTCCCAGGTAAGCGAATGAGACATCCTCGGCGACGAGCTCAGGATTGCCGCTGATGACCCTGCCCCTTCCGCATCTGGTCATGCCCTGCGTCGGCCCGGGTCGGGGCCTCGCCTGCCAGCGGCCGGCTGACCTGGCCACGTCCGCCCGAGACCCGGCCCTCGCGCCGGATCGCCGCGACCCACATGATGACTGCGCCTAGGAGCAGGAGCCCGCCGCTGATCAGCACGACCGTCCCGGCGGACAGGGACATATTCGGATTGCCGAACAACACGCCGGTGTCGCCGCCGACCTGGTTATTGCTCACCAGCAGGTAGCTGCCGTCGGCCAGCAGGAGCAAGGCCACGACCGCGAACACGAGTGCGCCGCGCTTCATGCCGGCTCTCCTTCCGCTGGCAGGGCCTCGGTACGAGTGGCTGGCGTGGCCGCGGGCGTGGCTTCGCCGTCGGCTTCATCGGCGAACGGGTCGATGTCGCGCGCCTCAGCCGCCCGGCGGCCGCCGATGGACGGCACGACCGACCGGGCCACCCGGAGCGCCAGTGACGAGGTGATCGCCGCCTCGACCGCGTTGCCGACCGTGTTCGACCAGGTGTCGGTCCACATCTGATACCAGGTGTAGTAGATCGAGTTCAGGTAAGGGTCGAACGTCCAGTCGGTGAGGAAGGCGTTCGGGGCGGCGCGCAGGCTGCCGATCATGAGCCCGTCGATGAACATCACCCACACCCTCGAACCCGGCGCGTAGACCTTCCCCCGCCTGGCGACGATGTACAGGTCGCAGAAGACGCCCTGGGTGAGGCCGTCAGTCCAGTCAAGCGCGCCATGGCCGCTGCCGAACAGCAGCTGCATCAGCAGGTAGTTGATGAAGACCATGGCCGTGACACAGCCGGGTTTTCTCACCAGCGCGACGCCGACCATGAGCAGGAACATGTAGACGATGTCCTGCGCCTGCAGCAAGTCTGCGCCGGGTATCGGATTGATCAGCGGCCCGATGAACTGATCTCCGATGATGTTGTCGTAGACCTCGAGCAGCACGCCGAGCGCTGCCACGATCAGAATGTCCTGGGTAGTCCACCGCGCCCAGTGCGGCGACTTGACTGCCACCCAGAGCACGACGCCAAGGCCGATGATGCAGACGGCCCAGACTCCCCAGAAGTAAAACGCGTTCCAGGCGAACGACAGCTTGACTGTCGAGTTCACCAGCGCAATGGTGCCCACTTCTCGCGCCTCCCAGGCTTACGCGTACGGCAAGGGACTGTGTTGGCACGGACGACATGGGCACCATGGCCGCGACTTCTATTCAAGAAGGTCAGCGGAGCTTAGTTCAACACCTCACCTGGCAACTTCACTGGATGTTCATCCGGTCCTCGGATGGCCGGCCTCGCGCAGCCCGCGGCAGGCCAGGGCTAACGCGAACGAGCGGCGCGGGCACCGCGCCGCGCGCTGACAGCGGCGGTCATCGCAAGCGCGGCAACCACCGCCAGATAGCCGCCCAGCACCGCTCCGCTGTGATAGCCGGCGAAGCCGTGCGCCCACAGGGACAGTCCGGTGAGCGCGGTCGCGCTGGCCCCGGCGGCCACCACGATGGCCGCTGTCGCCACGGCGGCAGCCCGGACGGCCAGCTGCACAGCCGGGCCTCGCGGGCGCAGGCGCTGCATCGTCAGGACGGGCCCGGCGCACGCCGCCGCGGCTGCACCAAAGCCCAGCAGCGTCACCGCAAGGAAGACCCCGGGGCTGACGCCATCGGGCCCGCCCAGCAACCGGGCTACCGTGGCGAGTGTCGCCAGGTACGCAGCGGGCGCGACGACGGGAAGCATCAGGTAAGCAGTCTCGCGCGCGCGGTGCTCGCGACGGGCACGGCGCAGCATCACCAGCCACAACGGCAGGCCGCCTACGGCTGCCGCGAGTGCACAGACGGCCATCGCCGCATCGAAGATCGCGTAAGAACCGACGACGACCGCACTGCCGTGCGCCATGAATCCCTGGAACTGGGTGAGCTGGGCGAACACCAGGCACACCCCGGCCAGCATGGCACCAGCGACCAGGACGGTGCCAAGCGAGGCGCGCATCCGCGCGTCCCGGTCGTGCAACTGCCGGGGCGGCCAGATCCAGGCAGGAAGCGCTCGCCAGGCCAGACCCAGGGCGGCCGCCATGCCGCCACCGGTGTCATCGAGCAGGGCCAGGACTTCAGCTCCGTACCGGGCGCGCCAGGCAGGCGGGTACAGCCGCAGCGCGGCACGCGCGAGCCTGGATTTACCTGGCCGCGGGACGGGTGGTGTGCTCATCCCGGTCACGCTCCCGCCATCCCGAGCCGGCCGCGAAGCCGGGCCTGAGCCAGCGAGGCAACCTTGCTCATCCGGCTGGCCTGCTGTGCCAGCGCCGCGGCGCCGGCTGCGGTGATCCGGTACGGCCGCCGCCGGTCGACCGCGTCCAGAGGCTCAATCAGACCCTGCGCCTCGAGCCGGGAGATGACCGCGTACAGCGTCCCGGCACCTAGCGTGACGCCCATGGTCTGGGCCACGTCC
>DATMMA010000107.1:0-11312 GCA_035570295.1 Streptosporangiaceae bacterium | reverse complement strand
CGGGGTGTCGCGCAGCTGCGCATGTCCGCTGACACCTGTCGCGCTGTCAGCAGCGCGGAATGTGCGAGCCGACGGGCCGGAGCTCACCATTACTGCGACCGCGGCGGCTGCGGCGGCCAGCGCGGCGCCCGTCGCCGGCAGCCATCGCCGTGTTCGCCTGCGGCTGGCTCGCATCGTCTCCGCCGGTTGCGCCGCGAACTGGGTGCTTGATCCCTGGTATGAGGGGGGCACGAGGGAGTCGTCGGCACTGGAGAGATGAGTTTCCGGAAGTGGTGGATGCAACGGACGCCCTGGCTGCTCGGCAGGGCTTGGTTCGGGCCAGCCTGCCGAAAGGGCCGCCACGCCAAGCCAGTCCCGGACCGGGACGATTTCGTCGTAGTCAGCTCGGCAGCCGGCGCAGCCTGCCAGATGGCGGGTAACCCGGTCGCGCGCGTTGCCGTTGAGGGCGCCGACGACGTAGGCGCCGATCTCGCCGCGCCACTGCGCGCATGAACTGCTCATCTGTCTCCTCTCCTTCCTCGGCCAGGCGCCTGCGCACCTAGCGGACGCGCTCAGTAGCCAGACTGGTAGGTGTAGCTGGGCGCGGGCGCCGGGGAGCCTGTGCTGCCCGCCTTGCCGCTGGCGGTGACGACCTGCCAAGTGAACGTGGTGCCGTTGAAACTGTCGGTGAAGTTGTTGCCGTGGGCCTGGCCGGCGGCGGTGTCCAGCCGGAATGTGTACAGCGGCTTGCCGTCGTAGGTCAGCTGGGTCTTGCCCCCCAAGATGTGTATCGTGCCGAGCTTGCCAGGCAGACGGCCGGAACCCAGGTTGGCCGAGCTGCCGGTGACAGGGAACCAGAAGCTCAGGCACGAGCCTGTGCATTTGATGTTTCCGTTCACCTCCGTCGGCACTTTCGGCGTGTAGATCGTCATCCCTGAACTGTTCACCAGGGCACTGCCGATGCCGCTGATCTGGCGGGCCGAGACGGCGGCGTTCGCAGCCGCCGCGTTCCCGTTGCCGCGGCTGTTTGCGGCGGCTCCCGAACTTGCGGTGTTCCCGCCCGCCGAACCGCAGGCGGCCACCACCAAGGCCGCGCTGGCAATGCCGGACAGAGCAGCACCGCGCCTGACCACACGCTGGCGCGCCGTGCCTGCGCCCAATGGGCTGACACCCGGCTGCGCCTGACGGTAGATGGGAGCCATCACGATGGTCCTCCTTGGTCGTGGGTGTTGCTGGCTGGTGGTTGATACGCCCGGAGTCTCGTCCGCGTTCATCCGAGGGGCCCCAAACCTGCTGACGTGGCGCGCGGAGGCCTTCGTCGCTGTCACCGTCCTAGGGAACGCTGCCAGCCAGTGCGACGGCGTTGCGGGACATTGTGCTGGCCGCGGCTGGCCGGCCATCGCGTTGCGTCATGGTCGTGCTCTGTTCGGGCGCGAGGATGGCGGGACCGATGCGGTCGGCTGGGCGGGAGTGACCGTCACCAGGCTTCTGCTCGTGGTTGCCACCTGCAGGCTGGCTATGTCCGCGAGCCGCCACCCGACGCTGGCGGGAACGCTGATGGGGCCGGCGCGCCAGGCATCCCAGACGCCGGCAACTTCGGTTCCGCCGGTACGAGAGCGGACGATCAGCCGGCACGGCTGGTTGAGCGGCAGGCCCTGGGCTAGTAGCCGGATGCTCGTGCCCCATGATGTTCCGGTCAGCGTGACGGTTACGCGTACGTGCGTGGCAGGGTTCGCGCCCGACAGCGTGACGCCCGCAGGCGGCGAGTTCGCGCCCGGCTGGCTCGCTCCCTGCGGGGCGAGCCACAATCCCCCGGCGACGCCTACCGCCGCAGCCGCTACCACTCCCGCAACGCTTCGCCACCGCCCGGCCGATGATCGTGCCTTCCCGGCTCGTGTGTTTCCGGTTCGGGTGATCGGCGCGCCTCCGCGCGACTTGGCGGGCGCCGGATCGGCTCGCAGAAGGTCCGCCGGGACGCGGGCGAGCAGCACAGGCAACGGCTGCAGGTGCGCCAGCTCGGCCTGGCACGCCCGGCATGTGAGGAGGTGAGTCTCAACGAGAATGCGCTCCGCTGCGTCGGCCGCGCCGAGCGCGTACACGCCGAGGCGCACGGTAACCGGGCAGGTCATGGCCCCGTAACCCCCTGTTCCTCAAGCAACCTGCGCATGGCGCGCAAGCCGTAGAAGCACCGGGACCTAACAGTCCCCTCCGGGATGGCCAGCATCGCGGCAATCTCTGTGACCTGGCGCTGGTTGTAGAACAGCTCGACGATGACTCGCCGGTGCTCGGCGCTCAGCGAGTTCAGGGCCGAGGCAATGAGCAGGACGTCGGCCATGCCGTCGACTCCGTCGCCGGCTGCAGGCGCCGTGCTCTCATCAAGCGGGATCTCGCGCGGCCTCGCGCGGCGCCGACGGTGATAGGTCGAGATGGCGATATTGCGGGCGACTTTATGCAGCCACGATCCCGCGTGCTCACGAGACAGTTCTCCGGCATGCTGCCAGCCCCGCAGCATCGTTTCCTGGACCACGTCCTCGGCTGCCTGCCGATCGCCGTTGACGATCGGCAACACGAAGCCGACCAGCGGCGCCTGGTAATCGGTCAGCCAGGCGCCGGCGTTGTCCTCACAGCCCGAAGCGGCCATGCCATCTCTTACGCGGCAGGGCCCCGCTGCGTTCAGCAGACCGAGATAGACATCACCACTATGACCGGGCTCACTGCCAGCAGACGCTCGCTCCATCTGGCAGGTCGCGGACGGCGGCGGGATCTAGTCTGGCCTGGTGCTTGACCTGAGCAATGTCGATCTAGACGGGATCGCCGCAGCGCTTGCGGACAAGACCGACTACGAACACTGGTGGCTGATCGATCCGGAGACCGGAAAGATCGTGACCTGGACGTCCGACACCGGTGTCGACGGGCAGACACCAGTCGACCTCGACGAACTGGACCTTGTCTGCATCCATCCACTGCCGTCCTGGGTCTGGTACCAGGACATGGCGGACTTCGCCGAAGGCATCACCGACGAACGCGCTGGACGGAGGCTGCTGCGAGCCATTCAGGGCAAGGGCGCCTTTCGCCGTTTCAGGGCTGAGCTCCAAGAGGAATATCCCGAGCTGTTGTCAGCGTGGTATGCCTTCCGCGACTCCCGCGCTACGCGCCGTGCCGTCGAGTGGCTCGCCGATAACGAGCTGATCGATGATGAGGCTGCCGAGCGTTTCCTGGCCGATCACCCGGATTCCTACTTGCCTTGAGGCTTGCGTTGCCGCATGTCACAGGGCCAGCAGCCGATCGACCGTAGCCTGATTCGCTCCGGCCACGTCGACGATCTTCATCCGGCTGGCCGCGCCTGACACGAGCGTAACCTCGTGCGGCCGGACGCCGAACGCCGCGGCCACTGCCGCCAATGCGGCCGCCGTGGCCTTGCCGTCGACTGCGCGGGCGCTGACCCGGACCACGAGCGCGCCGTCATGTTCCCCGCCCACGCCGGGGCGGGCAGACCCGGGCCGGACCCAGATGGCGACTCGCACCAGCCCAGTGTGCCCGCAGGCTGCCGGGACAGTGGAAGCTCCTGGCCGCCGGGCCGATTCAATCAGGTGAGTGAGCGGCGAGAGCAGTGCTGATCTGAGCGATGTCAGCAGGGCGGACGCGGCAGCATCCACCCACGATCCTCGCCCCTCGCGCCACCCACCGCTGTGGCTGCCAGGCCAGGTCCTGCGACCTGCCCGCCCAGGCCCGTCGGCGCGCATCCCAGTCCTCACCGCTGTTGGGGTAGACGATCACCGGCTTGCCAGTGACCTGGCTGGCAATGTCGACGGCCAGCGGCACGTCTGACGGCTTGCAGCAGTTCACGCCCACGGCCACGACTTCCGGCACGTCCCTGGCCACCGCGAAGGCATCGGCAAGCGGCTGTCCGGCGCGAGTACGATCGCCGTCGATGCTGTAGCTGAGCCAAGCCGGAATCCCCACGCCGGCGATCGCGGTCACCAGTGCCTCGGCCTCGTCCACGTCCGGCACGGTCTCCAGCGCGAGCACGTCCGGGCTCGCCTCGGCCAGCACATCTAGCCTCGGCCGGTGCCAGGCAAGCAACTCAGCGATGCGCAGCCCGTAGCGGCCCCGGTACTCCGACCCATCGGCTAGAGCGGCGCCGTAGGGGCCGACCGACGCTGCTACCCACCGCTTGACGTTGTCGTCAGGCATCTCGGCCCGCGCAGCGCTCGCCAGCTCGACGCTGCGTCGCATCAGCCTCGCGGCGTCGCTGCGGGACAGGCCGCATGCCGCGAACCCGTCGAACGACGCCTGATAGCTCGCAGTCGTCGCGATCACTGCGCCTGCCCGGAAGAAGGCGAGATGCGCGGCCTTGATCTCCTCCGGTGCGTCCATCAGCAGCCGCGCCGACCACAGTGAATCCGACAAATCGTGACCACGTGCCTCAAGTTCGGTCGCCAGGCCGCCATCGGTCACCAGCACCTGGTCTGGTTCGGTGAAGCTCACCGCGTCACTCTAGGCGCTTCAGGACGAGGCAGACTCCGCCTAGTCCGCCAAGACTGCAGCCGGCCTGGCCGCATCCTGTTCCCGCGGCCACAACTGCGGGGTCCTTCCTGAGACCTGGTGTGCAATGCGGGTGAGCGCCTTCGCCGCGGGCGCCGGCGGCAGTTTCTGACCGTCGCGCAAGCGCAGCGAGACGTCACCCGCGCTTGCTTCAGCTTCGCCGATCACTGCCTGATACGGCACGAGGCGGTGCGCGCGGATGCGAGCACCAAGGCTGCCGTCGCTGGCCAGCTCAGCGCGCAGGCCCTGATCGATCGCGGCAGCGAGCACAGCGCGCGCCGCGGCGAGCTGGTCTTCGCTGATGGGCAGCACGACCAGCTGGACGGGAGCCAGCCAGGGCGGGAACGCGCCGGCGTGGACATCGATCAGGTGGGCGAGCAGCCGCTCCAGGCCGCCGATGACGCTGCGGTGCACCATGACCGGCCGGTGACTTGCCCCGTCTGCGCCGATGTACTCCAGGCCGAAGCGGTCAGGCTGGTAGAAGTCCACCTGAACAGTAGAAAGGCTCGCTTCCCGTTCAGAGCTGTCAGCCACCTGAACGTCAATCTTGGGCCCGTAGAACGCGGCCTCACCTTCCTCAGCCTCATACGGCACCGCCGCCGCCTCGAGCACGTCCCGCAGAACGGCCGCAGCCCGGTCCCACATCTCGCGCCTCCCGACGTACTTGTCGGAGGCGCCGGCCAGGGATAGCCGGTACCGGGCAGGCTCGATGCCGAGCGCCCGGTAAGCCTGCCGGATCATCGCCAGCGCCGCCGCGGCTTCGGCCGCGACCTGATCGGGAGTGCAGAAGATGTGCGCGTCGTTCAGCTGGATCGCCCGCACCCTGGTCAGGCCACCCAGCACGCCGGACAGCTCGGACCGGTACATCCCGCCAAGCTCGGCGAGGCGCAACGGCAGTTCCCGGTAGCTGTGCGCTCTCGACCGGTAGATGACCGCATGGTGCGGGCACAAACTCGGCCGCAACAGGACCTGCTCGCCGCCAATGTCCATGGGCGGATACATGCCGTCCCGGTAGTGAGCCCAGTGGCCGGAGATCTCGTAGAGCTCCCGCTTGGCGAGCACCGGCGAGTAAACGTGCTGATAACCGGCCTTGCGTTCCAGGTCGTACACGTACTCTTCCAGCGCGTGCCGGACAGTCGCGCCGGCCGGCCGCAGGTACGGAAGGCCTGCGCCGATCAGCGGGTCGGAATCGAATAGCTCAAGCTCGCGACCGAGCTTGCGGTGGTCGTGCAGTTTCTGATCACGCGCTAGCGGATCATCCAGTGGCTGAGCGGGCACGGGCTCGGCGGGCACGGAATGGGCGGGCACGGAATGGGCGGGCACGGCGGCCTCCTCGCGGGCTGCGATGGCGGGGCGAAGTGACCGCGGGAATGCCGAAGCCCCGGGGCACTCGCCCCGGGGCTTCGGCTGAGAACAGGTGTCAGCGCGCCGGGACGTACTCCGGCGTCGTCGTCAGTCCAGCGCGCTTCATGGCGATCAGGCTAGCAAACCGCGACGAGCCGCCGGCAAGCCATTTATGGCCGGCCGGCCATTACGCCGGACAGCTCGTTCCCGGCCTGGTGCCGCTAGATGGCGTCGTCAGGCAGCGTGCTCCCGAGCGTCGGGCGCTGCTTGAAGTACGGGCTGCCGAGCATCCAGTAGATCACCAGCGGGATGAGGCCGATCGCCAGGCCGCCGAGGCCGACCCAGATGACCACCGCGTCGCTGGTGTTCGTCGCGACGAACTCGCCCAGGACCCAGAACATGAAGACAGCGCCAACGAACGGCCACAGGCCGATCAGCACGAAGTTCTTGACCGAGGCGAACAGCACCTTCCGGAAGGCGACAACGACCGTGAGTCCGGCGAGCCCGTAGTAGACCGCGATCTGGATCCCGATAGCAGAGATCGCGTCGGTCAGGATCGTGCTCAGCGAGCCGATGTAGTTCGAGCCGATGAACAGGCCCAGCGACACGACGGCGACGGCGATGGTGGCCAGCCATGGCGTCTGCCGGACGGGCAGGATCTTGCCGAGGAACGACGGCAGCGTCCGCTCCCTGGACATTGCGAACAGCGTCCGGGTCACCTGGATCAGTGTCGTCTCCAGGGTAGCGATAGTGGACAACATGACGGCGATGACGAGCAGTTTCCCGCCTGTTCCGGGCCAGACTTCCTGACCGAGAACGGCGAGCACGTCCCCGGCATTGGCCTGGATGGTCTTGGCCGGCATGGCCAGGTTCGTCGCGATCGTGAAGATCTCGTAGAGCGCGAAGACGATCACGACGCCGATGATCCCGCCGAGGCCGGCCGTGCGCTTGCTGTCCTTCATCTCCTCGTTGAGGTTCGAGGAGACATCCCAGCCCCAGTAGTAGAACGCCGCGACGAGACCGCCTGCCGCGAATCCAGCCAGGCCGTTGAAGTGGCTGAAGCCGAACCAGGACCACGAGAAGCTCACCACGCTATGCGACGCCGAGTGCACGATCGCCAGGATCGCGAACAACACCAGGATGGCCACCTCGACGCCGGACATGATCCACTGCGCTCGCGCGGTCACCCGCACGCCCATGATCACCAGGCCGACCATAACCAGGAACCAGACCGAGCCGACCGCGGTGACCAGTGCGGTGTTATTCGCTTGCGCCTGGTCGAACAATCCGATGGTTACCGACCCGGCAGGCAGCGATCCGGCCACCATGAAAATCGTCGCCGAGACCACCAGGGCCCACCCCGCGGCGAAGCCGAGCGAGGGGTGGAGCACGCGGCCGACCCAGGCGTAGCTGGCCCCCGCGTTGGCCTCGATCCGGTTGAGGTAGCTGAAGGCCCAGGCGATGCCGAGCATGGGAATCCCGCAGTACAGCAGCGCGGCTGGCCCCGCGAAGGCAACTGCCCCCAGCAATGCCGCCGTGCTGCCGGCGATGGTGTAGGCCGGCGCGCTGCCGGCTACTGCCATCACGATCGAGTCGAACAAGCCCAGGACGTTAGCCCGCAGGCCTGTCTCAGCCGTCGCCGACGGCGAGGCGGGCTGGGTGCTTGTGGTCATAGCTGCTCCCAGTTGGCGCAGACGTGACAAGTGGCATCGCATTGTGTCTGCTCACGCCGTGCATACGCAACTGATTCGGCGCGAAACCGCAATAGGGAGTTGCGATCCGATCGAAAAAGTAGTTAACGAGTACCGATTTAATAGCCGGGAACGCCCGGTTGGGGTCGGCAGTCCCCCTGTCAGCTAACGCTCCGGGGTACTGCCAGGTGCCACCGCGCTATCGCGCGCGGCGCTGGCCTGGGTGCCTGCGCTGCCCGGATCCGGGACGCTCTGAGCGCCCTCCTCCCCCGCGACACCAGCCTCCCCGGCAATGGTGACCTCAGCCGCCGGCGCAGCGTCTTCAGCTGCCACGGCGGTCTGGTCCTGCGCAGATCGCCGCTGCGCCCAGATGAACCAGCCGATCCCTACCAGGGTCAAGATCGTGGCCACGTAGAAGTTAAGCCGCAAGCCGAGGAAATGCTCAGACGAGTCGATCCTGATGGTCTCCTCGAAAATGCGGTATGCGGAGTAGCCGGCCACGTAGAGCGCGAACAGGCCCCACGGCCGGATCTGGCGGTGATGGCCGAGCCAGACCAGCGCCGCGGCCAAGGCCAGGTCGAAGATCAGCTCGTACAGGAACGACGGCTGGAAGGTGCCGGAGCCAAGGTAGCCAGCAGGCCGGTGCGATAGTGAGATCTCCAGCGCCCACGGCAGCGAGGTGGGCTTACCGAACAGTTCCTGGTTGAAGTAGTTGCCGACGCGCCCCACCGCCTGCGCGACCAGCAGCGCGGGCGCGATCGCGTTGGCGAACATCCCGGCGCTAGCGCCGGCCCGCCTGACCCGCCAGATCCCGGCGATGGCACCGCCGGCGATGCCGCCCCAGATTCCGAGGCCGCCCGACCACACTGCCAGGAAGCCATACCACACATGCGGGATGTCGGCCGGCGTGGTGATGTCGAAATAGATCCGGCCGCCGATGATCCCGGCCGGCACCGCCCAGAGCGCCACGTCACCGACCAGGTCAGGAGCGCCGCCCATAGCCTGCCACCGGCGCCGGGTAATGATGATGGCCAGTGTGATGCCGACCACGTACATGAGGCCGTAGTAATGAATGAAGAGCGCCCCGAGGTGAAACCCGTTAACCGATGGGCTGGGTATGAAGGCCACCAGGTGGCCCCGGGCGGACGGAAGCATGTGTTGAGCGTACTGCCCGGCAGGAGGGCGCTGGGCCGCGCCGTGCAGCTTACCTGCGGCCGGGCTAGCATCCGGTTATGACAAATCGCAGCATGCCGCTGACCCCTGAGCTTTACGACTACCTGGTCGCGCACAGCGCCGAGCGCGACGCCATACTCGCCCAGCTGGCAACGGAAACCGCGAGCCGTTTCCCGGACGCGGCAGGCATGCAGATCGGGCCGGAGCAGGGAACGTTCATGACGCTGCTGACCCAGCTCACCGGCGCCAGCCGGGCGCTGGAAATCGGCACCTTTACTGGTTATTCCGCCATTTGCATCGCCCGCGGGCTCCCTGCTTCGGGCAGGCTCACCTGCTGCGACGTAAGCGAGGAGTGGACCTCGCTGGCACGCAAGTACTGGGAGCTGGCCGGCGTCGCTGACCGGATTGACCTCCAGCTTCGGCCGGCCCTGGAAACCCTCCGGGCCATGCCGGCCGCGCCGACGTTCGACCTCGCCTTCATCGACGCCGACAAGACCGGCTACATCAGCTACTGGGACGAGGTCGTTCCCCGGATCAGGCCAGGCGGCGCGATCCTGGTCGACAACACGCTGTCGCACGGCCGGGTGATCGACCCCGCCGCCGACGATCCGAACGTTCAGGGCATTCGCGACTTCAACGACCACGCTGCCGCTGACAAGCGGGTGACGCTGGTGCTGCTGCCGATCGGCGATGGCCTGACCCTGGCCCGCAAGCACGACTGACCAGGGTTCTCAGCGCTGTCCGCCGCGAACCCTGTCAGACGCGTGGTTACCGCCAGCGCTGACCGTGAGAAACGTCCGGCTCTGGCTCGACCTCGATGCGTTCCCGGCGAAGTTCGTCCCTGACGATGCTGTCTTCCTCTATGCGCTTCGTGCGCAGCCGGATGCGCTCGACCGGCACGATCTCCTTGCGCGCTACAGGCCGCTCCTCGTACAGGATGATCTCCTGCTCGTCCTCGCCAATGTCGCCGCTGTTCCGGTCCTGGGCAGTGACCGTAGTCCGCTCTATGTCGTACTCATCATGAAAAGTGCGGATCGTCTCCTGGACAGGCTCGACGTCGACGTACTTGTGCAGCCGGATCCGGGCGGTCTCGACCGTCTCCTTGTCGACATGCAGGCGCTCCTCCTGGCGGACGAGCCAGTCCTGTTCGGTCGGCCTGCCGCGCGGCCCGTAGGGAGATGGCCGGGACGGAGCCGGGTAGGAGGGAGCCTGCCGGGACGGAACCTGGTAGGAGGGAGCCTGCCGGGAGGGAGCCTGCCGGGAGGGAGCCTCCCTGGACGGAGCCTCCCGGGACGGAGCTTCCTGCGCGGGAACTGCCAGTCCGTAGTACTTCCTGATCTCTTCGGCCTGTGTCGCGGACATGTGCTGGCCTGCGTCAATGTTCGGGCCAGCCATGACCTTCCGCGAGTCGAACGGAACGCGGAGGCCTTCCGCGGTGAGCTCACCGGCGCTAACCGGCACAAACCGGCCGGCCTTGCCGGACCGGATCCGGGCCCACGCGGGTGTCCCGTCTGCGTCGTCTCTGAAAACCTGCTCGACGGTGCCTATCACTTTGCCATCGGAGCCGGTTACTCGCGCACCGAGGAGTTGCTCAGCCTGCGTTGTCATGGTGACATCTCCCCCGAATCACTATTACCCATTCAGGCGAAACGCCGCAGCCCGCTAAGCTGGCGCGCTTACCGTGCTCGGCTACTAACGGTGACTTACCCAGTACGGACGGTCTCAACGTCCTGTTTTTGCTAGCCCTGACCACTCCTCGATTACCAAGACAGCGCGACACCATAGCGCTCCGCGCTCCTCCTGGCGGACGAGTCAGTCCCGGTCGGTGGGCATGTTTGCGCCCTGCTGAGGGGGAACCTCCTGGGTCGGTACCTGCTGGGAGGGGGCTTGCTGGCCGGGAGCCTGTTCGCCTGGAGCCTGGTCGCGCGGAGCCTGTTCGCGCGGAGCCTGCTGCGCAGGGATGATCAGCCCGTAGTACCGGCTCAGCTCTTCGCACTGCGCCGCGGACATGTGCTGGCCCGCGTCCATATCCGGGCTGCTCATGACCTTCGGCGAGTCGAACGGAACGTTGAGGCCCTCCCCTGTCACCTGGCTGTTGCCGAGCGGCACGAACCGGCCAGTCTTGCCAGACCGGACTCGGGCCCACGCCGGCGTTCCGTCCACGTCGTCCCTGAAAACCTGCTCGACGGTGCCCATCACCTTGCCGTCCGAAGCCGTTACTCGCGCGCCGAGGAGTTGTTCGGCCGGCGTCCTCATGGTGACATCTCCCCCCGAGTCGCCCGGCCGGGAAGGAGCGCCCGGCTGAGCGGGTACCTGCTGGGAGGGGGCTTGCTCGCCGGGAGCCTGGTCGCGCGGAGCCTGTTCGCGCGGAGCCTGCTGCGCGGGGATGATGAGCCCGTAGTACCGGCTTAGCTCTTCGGCCTGCGCCGCGGACATGTGCTGGCCCGCTTCGATATTCGGGCCGTTCGTGACCTTCGGCGAGTCGAACGGAACGTTGAGGCCCTCCGAGGTGACCTGGCTGTTGCCGAGCGGCACGAACCGGCCAGTTTGGCCTGACCGGACTCGGGCCCACGCGAGCGA
>DATMMA010000106.1:0-7049 GCA_035570295.1 Streptosporangiaceae bacterium | reverse complement strand
TGTTGCCCGCATTTGACGCGTGCGCTTTCACAGTCGGTGCCGTAACCACACACGACAGGTTTCCAAGCCCAACCGAGCTTGCGTTGATGTTCGCCTGGAAGCCGATTGGCTTAGTCGACGACCTCCCGGCGATCGTCACCGGGAATCCCTTAGCCGAGCGGACCGTCACGCCGTAGGGCAAGTTCAGGGCCTTCACGCTGGTCAGGCTGATATTGATACCCGATGGCAGGCCCGAAAGCTTGCAGTGCCTGAACGTCGCCCCGGTGAGCGAGAGCGTAGCTTTCCCCCTGCTGGCCGGGTTGGCCGTGACCTTCGCCTGCAGTGCCGAAGACGAGCAGGTCGCTTTGATCGAGCCGACGGAAGTCGTGAGCTCGAACACGGCGCTCTTGCCTTTTGCCAAGCCAGCTTTCAGCACCGCCCGCTTCTTGACCGCGGGCCCGCCTTTCTTCCCAATGGTCAGCACCGGCTTAGCCGCGGCATGCTGGGCAGTCGAGGCGTAGGCTGCGCTGGCTGGTGCCGCGAGCGCAAGCGCGCAGGCAGCAGCCAGCGCCACCGGACGGTACCTCGGCATGGACATCACTCCTTCGTAATCGGCGTGAAAATGTCGCTGCGTCCTTGCTTAACACATCTGCTTGTCGGTTAAAACAATCCTTTGTGGCATAAAGGTGAACTGCCCGTCCGGGGGGCACCAGCGGGCGATGGCTACTATCGCTAGACCGGCGACGCGGACAGACCGTCCGCGGTCAGGGCCGCGACATCGGAGGGCGTGCGATGGGTCCACTCAGCGGCGTGCGGGTTATCGAGATTGCCAGCCTGGCTCCTGCGCCCTTCGGCTGCATGATCCTTGCTGACCTCGGCGCCGACGTGCTCCGCGTCGACCGGGCCGAGCGGTGCGGTCCGCAGGCACCAAGGCCGAACGATCCGCTGATTCGGGGCCGTCGCTCGATCGGGCTGAACCTCAAGGACCCTGCTGCTATCGACTTGCTGCTCCGGCTTGCCGGCAATGCCGACGTGCTAGTCGAAGGTTTCAGGCCGGGCGTGGCTGAGCGGCTCGGCTTCGGCCCGCAAGTGTGCGCGGAGCGCAACCCGCGCCTTGTTTTCGCCCGGATGACAGGGTGGGGTCAGGACGGCCCGCTGGCGCCGACAGCCGGACATGACATTGACTACATCGCCATCTCCGGCGCGCTCAGCATGGTCGGCCGGGCCGGGGAGTCCCCGGTGCCGCCGGTGAATCTGATCGGCGACTTCGGCGGTGGCGGCATGCTGCTGGCGCTCGGCATTCTCGCCGCCCTGGTCGAGCGGGCGCATAGCGGCCTTGGCCAGGTCGTCGACGCCGCGATGGTAGATGGTTCAGCGCTGCTCACATCGTTCGTATACGGGATGCGTGCCTCAGGTACCTGGCAGGACAAGCGCGGCAGCAACCTGCTGGACGGCGGAGCACCGTTCTATGACACCTACGCAACCGCCGACGGGCAGTACGTTGCCGTTGGCGCGCTCGAGCCGCAGTTCTACGCCGCGTTGCTGGACGGGCTCGGGCTTAGCGGAGCGGGATTGCCAGAGCAGCAGGACCGGGCTGCCTGGCCGGTCCTGCGAGAGCGGTTCGCCGCCGCCTTCGCGTCCCGCAGCCGGGCGGAGTGGGAGCAGGTGTTCGCCGGCACCGACGCCTGTGTCGCGCCAGTCTTGAACCTGGCCGAGGCCCCCGCGCACCCGCACGCAGCAGCCAGGGGCGCGTTTGTCGAGACCGGCGGTGTCACTCAGCCGGCACCCGCACCGAGATTCGGGCGGACAGCAGCGGCTGAGCCCGCACCACCGCCACGGCCTGGCGAGGATACCGACGCCGTACTGACGGGGCTCGGTCTGACTGCAGCCGAGGTCGCAGACTTGCGCGCCAGGGGCGTGGTTGGCTGACGACGAACGGCGTCGCGGGCAGGGCAGGCGAGCCGGGCTGCTCGCACGGCTGCACAGCCCGCAGGACGCCGAGATCGTACGGCTCGCCATTCCCGCCTTCGGCGCGCTGGTTGCTGAGCCGCTGTTCCTGCTGGCTGACTCGGCGATCGTCGGCCGGCTTGGCACGGTCCCGCTTGGCGGTCTCGGCGTTGCCAGCCAGGTGCTGGCGACGCTCGTCGGAGTATCGATCTTCCTCGCCTACGGCACTACGGCCGCGGTCTCGCGCCAGCTCGGGGCGGGCCGCCGGGACGCCGCGATCCGGCACGGTATCGATGGCCTGTGGCTCGCGGCAGCCATCGGCGTCGTCGTCTTCGCGGCGGGCTGGCCGCTTGCCCCGCGGATTGTCGCCGCGTTCGGTGGTACCCCGGCGGTAAGCCACCAGGCGGTCAGCTACCTGCGGATTAGCCTGCTCGGGGCGCCCGCGATGCTGGCCGTGCTGGCCGGCACCGGCGTCCTGCGCGGGCTGCAGGACACCAGGACACCGCTACTCGTCGCCGTCGTCGCGAATGCCGTCAACATCGCGCTCAACGCGACGTTCGTACTCGGCCTGCACTGGGGGATCGCCGGCTCGGCCTGGGGCACGTTCGTCGCGCAGACCGGGGCAGGAGCCGCCTACCTCTACGTCGTCGGCCGCGGTGCGCGGCGGGCGGGCATAAGCCTGCGGCCGGACCGCCGCGGCGTCACGACCGCCGCCGTTGCCGGGGCCGCGCTGGTCCTCCGCACGCTCGCGCTGCAAGCGGTCCTCGTCCTGATGACCGCCATCGCCGCCCGGCAGTCGGATGCCGCGATCGCCGCGAGCCAGGTCGCCATGCGGGTCTGGAACCTCTTCGTCTATGCGCTCGACGCGATAGCGATCGCCGCCCAGGCGATCACCGGCCGGTACCTCGGGGCCGGCGACGTGACGGGTGCCAGGGCTGCCACGCGGCGGATGATCGGCTGGGGCGCTGTCTACGGCGTGATCTTCTCGCTGCTCCTGCTCGCGCTCCGGCCGGCCATACCCGGCCTGTTCGGCGTCACGACCCCGGTGCGCGGCCTGCTGCTGGCCGTGCTGCTCGTGATCATCGTGCAGCAGCCGGCCGCCGGCGTGGTGTTTGTCCTGGACGGGGTGCTGATAGGGGCCGGCGACCAGGACTACCTGGCGCTGGCCGGTCTAGTGACACTCGCCG
The DNA here is from genome assembly GCA_035570295.1 of Streptosporangiaceae bacterium. Taxonomy (GTDB): domain Bacteria; phylum Actinomycetota; class Actinomycetes; order Streptosporangiales; family Streptosporangiaceae; genus JAJYUU01. The sequence continues at coordinate 3,936 of DATMMA010000106.1, read as the reverse complement.
TGTTCGGCGCCGCGGCTGCCGCCGTAGCCGAGGCAGGCGCGGGACTTGTCGCGCTGTGGCTGGCGTACGCCGCCTGGATGCTGGCCAGGTTCGCCACCCTGACGCTGCGCAGCCGAACGTCACGCTGGCTGGTGACGGGCGCGGTGCGCTAGGTCTACCCGGCCGGCGGCGACAGCAGGCAGCGGGTCTCAGTGACCCATCGCGACCTCGGCGATGCGGAACACCACTGCGCCCATCGCGATAGCCAGGTAGATCCACATGCCGGCCAGGCCTAGCCGCCGGGCAACGGACATCTGTACCGGGGCGAGCATGGTCAGGGCCGGCATCCGCCAGTTTTCCTTGCTCACGCTGTCGGGACGGGTGAGCCGATCAGGTCCGGCACCATCAGCTGGGATGGTGCGGGCGGCCGCTTCCGGCCTCCGGCCGCGGGCCAGGATGACGGAGACGGCAATCAGCGCGAGGCCGGCGAACCCGATCATGATCATCAGGATCTGCCGTGAGCTGATGTGCGGGAAGGTCACCGACGCCACCAGGATGAGCGACAGCATGACGAGCAGCGCAATCACTGCTCCGGTGAAGGCATTGGTGAACCGCCCGTTCACCCACGGCCCGAGCACCGCCTTGTCGTTGCACAACAGCAGCAGGAAGACGGTGGCGCTTGGCAGCAGCACGCCTGCCAGCACCTGCACTCCCTCAGTGAACAAGCCGAGCGGAGAGCCAGGAATCAGCACGATCGTAGCGGCACCGGCGATCAGCGCCGCGTACAAGACGTAGAAGCCCTTAGCCTGCCGGATGCCGCGGTGCAGCGAGTGCTTAAGGCCGAGTACGTCGCCGAGCGCGTAGGCAGTGGACAGCGAGACCGCGAACGCGCCGATCATCGCCGCGTCGAGCAAGGCCACGGCGAACAGCGCGCCAGCGGCCTTCCCCGCAGAGGCGGCGATCCCGGCGGCCAGTCCAGCGGCGTCGGTGTAGTGGCCAGCTGCTGGCGTGCCGGCGAAGGCCGCTGCCGCCGCGCCCATCAGCGCGGCGCCACCCACGATGACGATGGCGATGCCGATGACCAGGTCAGCTTTCTCGTAGGGGATGAACCGCGGGGTGATGCGCTTGTCGATGACGTACGACTGCTGGAAAAACAGCTGCCACGGCGCGACGGTCGTGCCGACAATCCCGATGATCAGCAGCATGACCGTGCCTAGCTGCCCGCCGCTGCCCGGCATGCTCGGCAGCACGAATCCGCTGGCGACCTGGCCGACGGGCGGATGCGACAGCACGTAGAGCGGGACCAGCAGCAGTGACCCTGCGCAGAAGGCGATCGCGATCCGCTCGAATCTGCGGAAGCTGCCAGTCATCGCGGAGGCCACGATGACCAGAGCGGCCAGCAGCACGGCGACGATCTTGGGTACGCCGAGATAGCCAGCCGCCAGGGTGATCCCGATGAACTCAGTGATGATGGTCAGGGCGTTAAGCAGGAACAAGTCGATGACGCTGAACGCGCCCCAGAACCTGCCGAACCGCTCCAGGATCAGCCTGGCGTGCCCGACGCCGGACACCGCGCCAAGCCGCAGCACCATCTCCTGGTTCACGTACAGGACCGGGATCAACAGCACGAACGTCCAGAGCAGGTGCGTGCCATAGTTCTGGCCAGCCTGGCCGTACACGGAGAACGCGCCCGCGTCGTTGTCGCCGACCATCACGATCAGGCCAGGCCCCACGATCGCCAGCAGCGTCTTGAGCTTGGCAGTCGCTGAACTCCGTGCCGCTAGGTCGTCGACGGAGATCGTGCCCAGCGCGCCACGAATGTCGCCTACGTGGGCGCTATCGAGTACAGCACGGTCGGCTACAGCACGGGGCAGGTCGGAGGCTGCTGAGGTCACGGTGGAGCACCCCTCTCACCGCCGTCGCTATGGCGGGTTCGGGGGCACGCACAGCCCGGTGCGGCAGCCTTAGGCTGGCCGGCTGCGGCTGAAGACCGGGATTACGCGCGCGTGCCGAGGGCAGGCAGGGTTGGCAGCGAGGGGCCATTTTCGGCCCGGACTATCGGAGTCCATTGCTCGCCTCCTTCCCGCCGCGGCTGCAACCGCGCCATGCTCAGTTACCCGCCGGTGGTGGCGGGCATGCCCGAATCGGGCACCTTACGAGGACTGCGACCGCCGGGCGGGACCGGCCAGGCACCCCCTCGTTAGAGCTTTGGCACTTCACGGCGTAGCGCGCCAAAAAGCCCGCGCAGCCACCTGGCCTCACCCCTTACTCCGGGGAGAGGTGTCCTGATCCGGAGCGTCTCTCGACGGGTGGGATCAGTGGCCTATGTCCGTGAAGACGCCTCACCGAACAAGGTGTCCGTATTACACAGCGTCTTGAGGATGCCTGCCGGAAGACGCATATGTCAAGCATACGGACAACCAGTACTCTTGGTTGCTGCACCGCAGGCCAGCGCGGGCCGGCGAACGGTTGCCGGTCCTACGCCCGGCGAGCGGCCTGAGGCCAGAGGCCGGGACACGCCCGGTCTCCCTCTGGGGCCGCCGCAATGGTATGAAGGCCACGTCAGGTGCTATCGGAAGGGGAGGACGCTGCAGCGTGGCCATGCGACGAGCGGTCGGCTCGCTGAGGCAGCGGGGCGATCTGGCTGAGGGGCTTGGCTACACCCTCAAGCGCCGCCTCCTCGGCAAGCCGCTGATCAATGAGCAGCTTGGCGAGCAGCGGCTGTCCAAGCGGCTGGCGCTCGGAGTGCTCTCGCCGGATGGCATCTCCTCCTCGGCTTACGGCACCGAGGAAATCCTGATCGAGCTGCTCAGGGGCGGCCTGGCGGCCGCAGCGTTCACACTGATCCTGCCGCTGACGGGCGTCGTGCTGTTCGTGATGGTCCTGGTGGTGCTGTCCTACCGCGAGGTCGTCACGATCTACACCAGGGCGGGTGGCTCGTATGTCGTCGCGCGGGACAATTTCGGGCCGCGAGTAGCTCAGATCGCGGCCGTCGCGCTGCTGGTCGACTACGTGGTGACGGTCGCGGTGCAGGTCGCGGCCGGCACCGCGGCAGTCGCCTCGGCCTTCCCCCCGAGCAGCCCGATGCACGACGCCACGATCATTACGCTGATCTCCATCCTCGTGGTCCTGCTGATGCTGTATCTCAACATGCGCGGCATCCGTGAGGCGGGCAAGGCGTTCGCGGTGCCGACGTACCTGTTCACCAGCGTCATCATCGTCATGATCATCGTCGGCCTCGTCCGGGAGGTCTTCGGCTCGCTGCCGCACGCGTACATCCCGCCGCACGCGGCCGTCTGGGGGGCGGGCGTCTCTGAGAGCCACAGCAGCCTGATCACGTTCGCGATGGTCTTCGTGCTGGCCAGGGCATTCGCCAACGGCGGTTCATCGCTCACCGGCATCGAGGCGGTCTCGAACGCGGTCAGCGCGTTCAAGCCGCCGGAGGGCAGGAACGCCCGCAAAGTGCTGGTTATCGAAGGCGCGATCCTCGGCACGCTGGTGGCCGGCATCTCCTGGCTAGCCCACGTCACCCACGCGACGCCCTACAAGCTGGGCGTGCCGACCGTGCTGTCCCAGGAAGCCAAGGTGGTGTTCGGGCCGTCCTGGGCGGGAACGGCCATGTGGGTGCTAGTGCAAGCAGCCACCGCGCTGATCCTCTACACCGGCGGCAATACCAGCTTCAACGGCTTCCCGTTCCTGGCGAACTTTGTCGCAGAAGACGCATTCCTGCCGAGGTGGCTGACCAAGCGCGGCCACCGGCTGGTGTTCTCCAACGGCATCATCGTCCTGGCCATCGTATCCATCACGCTGCTCGCGGTGGTCGGCTCGAATGTCAACTCGCTCGTGCCGTTCTATGCGCTGGGCGTGTTCACCGCGTTCACGATGGCCGGCTTCGGCATGGCCAAATACCACCACCGGAGACGCGAGCGCGGCTGGCGCTACAAGCTCGTCATCAAC
>DATMMA010000105.1:0-38483 GCA_035570295.1 Streptosporangiaceae bacterium | reverse complement strand
ACGGGCGCCAGCCAGTGCTCGAGCAGCATCCATCCGCCGGGCAACCCGAGCGTCAGTCATCCGTTCCCCATCATCGCTGCGCTGTGCCTCTCGCGTGGCGCCTGCATGCGTAGCGCCGTCCGCAGGTTAGCTGCTGGTCGCGATCGTCCCGAACAGCTTGTCCCAGAGCACCAGTTCCTCGGCGTTCTGGAACTGGTAGTAGTTCTTCGACAGGGCCCGGTACTCCGGGGTCGGAAACACCAGTAGCGAGTCGGCGCTATGGGACGGCGGCTCGCCGATATAGCGCCGCATCGCGGCGAGCTCCTGAGCTGCCCAGCCGGCCGGGTTGAGTAGCACCAGCTTCGCATCGGGCACCGGGCACACATAGTCGTTGTAATACTCAACGACCGCCTCGACCTGCGGCTGATAGAAGTAGTCCATCAGCGCCATCGCGTCCTTGGGATTCTCTGCGTACATGGGGATGCACATGTTGTCCGTCCAGAACATCCCGCCCTCAGCGGGCATGAGCAGCCGCAAGTCCTGGTACCGCTGCTGCAGGTTGGCCTGGAAGATGTCGCCCGAGAACGCTTGCGAGACGATGAGCTCGCCGCTCTTCAGGTTGTCAATGTAGTTCTGGTTGTAGTACCCGCGGACGATTCCCTCGCTCTTCTGCTTCTGCAGGAGTGAAGCAGCCTTGTGCCAGTCCGCTTCAGTCGATGTCGCTGGGTCCACGCCGACAGCCAGCAAGCCGACACTGCCCAGCTCGTATGGGTCGCTCATCATGCCGACCTTGCCGGCGTACCGCTTGTCGAACAGAATCCCCACGCTGTCGCCTGGATCGGTGATCTTCGCGGAGTTATAACCGATCGCCGTCCAGCCGGACTGCCAGGCCATGGTGTAGGTGTTGCCGGGGTCCCACGGCGGGTTCCGCACCAGCGACCCTGCGTAGGCCCTGAAGTTGTCCATCATGGACTGATCCAGGGGGATCAGCCAGCTGTTGCTGATCAGTTCGCCGAGGGCAGGGCTGTTGTTTGTGGTCACGATGATGTCGTAGCCGGTGTACTGCTTGCGCTCCAGCAACGGGCGGATGGTGTTGTAGAACGGGAGGTTCTCGCTGACTGGCTCGGTGTAGTTCACCCGGATGCGAGTCAGGTCGGTGAAGTGCTCCAGCGTCGGGTGGCTATGGTTCAGCACGTCGATGTAGTCAGGCCAGTTAGCGAAGTTAACCGTGTGGTGCAGCTGCTGCCTGCTCCACCAGGCTGGGCTCCCCAGAGCGTCCGGAGCAGCCGATGCGGCCGGCGCCCCGCCGCCACAGGCCGCCAGCAGGCTGGACACCCCGGCGGCGCCGAGCACGCCGGAAACCGCCCTCGCTCCCCCAGCCAGGGCACCCGCCTGCAGCAACCCCCGGCGCGAGATCCGCGGTGCCTGAAGGCCCCGCCAGGCAGCAAGATCTGCAAACGCGCCCGTGCCGGGCTCGGGCTCCCGCTGTGCCATGGCGTACCTCCTCGCGCGACAAACCTCGCTGCCCGTAGCGAATCACCCGATCGTTGCAGAGCAAGGCTCTGACCGGTGCGGACTTTGCAGCGAAATCCGGTCGATGACGGCACAGAAGGCTTCATCGACTCCTGCGGCCCGGTCGCGGCGCGGCGGCAAGCCGCCCCCGGCAGGCGCTCAGGCCTCGATGTTGCTCATGACGTGCTTGATCCGGGTGTAGTCGTCGAAACCGTAGCCGGACAGGTCCTTGCCGTACCCGGAGTGCTTGAAGCCACCGTGCGGCATCTCCGAGACGAACGGAATATGGGTGTTGATCCAGACGGCCCCGAAGTCGAGCTGCCTGGCGGCGCGCATCGCCCGGCCGTGGTCGCGCGTCCAGACGCTGGCCGCCAGGCCGTACTTGACTCCGTTGGCCCAGCGCAGCGCTTCTTGCTCATCGCCGAACCGCTGCACGGTGATAACCGGCCCGAATACCTCGTCCTGGATCATCTCGTCGTCCTGGCGCAGGCCGGTGACGACGGTCGGCGCGAAGCAGAAGCCGCGCCCGCCGATCCGGTGCCCGCCGGCGGCAATGGTGGCATGCGCAGGAGCCCGCTCCAGGAAGCCCTCGACCCTGGCCAGCTGCGCCGGGTTGTTCAGCGGCCCGTAGTAAGCATCGGTAACCTCGCGCCCGGCTGTCCTTACCGTCGCAGCCCTTGCGATCAGGGCATCAGTCAGCTCTGCGCTGATGCCAGGGCCCGCCAGCACCCTGGTCGCGGCGGTGCAATCCTGGCCCGCGTTGTAGTACCCGGCGTCGGTGATGCCCTGGACGGCCTGTTCCACGTCGGCGTCATCGAACACGATGACCGGCGCCTTGCCGCCAAGCTCCAGGTGTACGCGCTTCAGGCCTGCCGCAGCAGCCTGCGCGACCTCGATGCCTGCCCTGACCGAGCCGGTGATCGACACCATCTGCGGGATCTCGTGCGATACCAGCGCCCGGCCGGTGTCGCGGTCACCGCAGATCACATTGAATACGCCCGGCGGGAAGAACTCGGCGGCAATCTCAGCCAGCAGCAGGGTCGAGACCGGAGTGGTGTCCGATGGCTTGAGCACCACGGTGTTCCCGGCCGCAAGCGCAGGCGCGAACTTCCAGACCGCCATCATCATCGGGTAGTTCCACGGCGTGACCTGCGCGCATACTCCTACTGGCTCGCGCCGGATCATCGAGGTGTGGTCGCGCAGGTACTCTCCGGCGGACTTGCCCTCTCCGAGCCGGGCAGCGCCGGCAAAGAACCGTAGCTCGTCGGCTAGCGGCGGCACCTCGTCGGCCCGCGTCAGCGCCACGGGCTTACCCGTGTTGCGCGACTCGGCCTCGACCAGGTCCTCGGCCCTGGCCTCGATCGCGTTCGCGAACCGCAGCAGCGCGAGGCTGCGCTCGGACGGCGCCGTGTCGCGCCAGGTCTCGAACGCTTCGGCTGCCGTGCGCAGCGCCGCATCGACGTCTGCCGGGCCAGACACCGGCGCCTGCAGATAGGTTTCGCCGGTGCTCGGGTCGATGACAGCGCTGGTCCTGCCATCCTGTGACGTCCGGTACTCGCCACCGACAAAGTTGGCGAGCACCTCCTGGGGCCCCGGCCGTGCTGCTTGCATCTCGGCTGCTTTCACACGATCCTCCCGGTGAACCGATCCTAAGTCGGGTACGACCCTGACAGAGAAACATGCATTCCACAAGCGAATCAGTTACAGATCGACCAAGACTCTACGGAATTAGTTGACAGATACCGATAACATGGCACGATGGGTTGAAAGGAGGGCCTACGCATGGCGCACACGCCGGTAACGCCGCTCGCCCCGGGCGCTCGGAACCGGAGCCCGGCAGGCCGCCGCGAGCCTGACAACAAGATCGTGCTCGACAGCCTGTCCAAGCAGATTATCGAACAACTCCAGCAGGACGGCAGGCGATCGTACGCAGCGATCGGCAAGGCCGTCGGGCTGTCCGAGGCCGCTGTCCGGCAGCGCGTTCAGCGTCTCGTTGACGTCGGCGCAATGCAGATCGTGGCGGTAACCGATCCGCTGTCGCTGGGTTTCCCCCGCCAGGCCATGGTCGGCATCCGCTGCGGCGGCGACCTGGAGAGGGTTGCGGGCCACCTGGCGGGCATGGAGGAGGTCGACTACGTCCTTATCACCGCAGGCTCTTTCGACATCCTGATCGAACTCGTCTGCGAGGACGATGATCAGCTGCTGGAAATCCTCGGTCGGGTGCGCGCGATTCCGAGCGTGACGCAGACTGAGACCTTTGTTTACCTGAAACTCTGCAAGCAGACCTACAGCTGGGGGACCAGATGAGTACGGCGTACAGCAAGGATGAGATCGCGGCACTGCAGGAGAAGGCCAAGCGCCACCTGTGGCTGCACTTCACCAGGATGTCGTCCTATGCCGATAGCGATGTCCCCGTCATTGTCCGCGGTGAGGGCCAGTACGTTTACGACCAGAACGGCAAGCGCTACCTGGACGGACTGGCCGGGTTGTTCGTCAGCCAGATCGGGCACGGCAGGACGGAGGTCGCCGAGGCAGCCGCCCGGCAGGCCGCGGAACTCGCCTATTTCCCGCTCTGGTCGTACGCGCATCCCCAGGCGATTGAGCTAGCCGACCGTCTGGCCGGCATGGCCCCAGGCGATCTCAACCGGGTGTTCTTTACCGGCAGCGGCTCCGAGGCCGTCGAGTCGGCTTGGAAGCTCGCCAAGCAGTACTTCAAGGCGATCGGCCAGCCGAACAGGTACAAGGTCATCAGCCGGTCCATTGCCTACCACGGGACGTCGATGGGTGCCTTGGCGATTACCGGCCTGCCTGGCATCAAGGAGCCTTTTGAGCCGCTGCCGGCGGGCGGGGTCCGGGTGCCGAACACCAACTTCTACCGTGCACCGGAGTTCGTCGCCGATGACGTGACTGCGTTCGGGATCTGGGCAGCGGACGAGATCGAGCGGGCCATCCTGCGTGAGGGCGAGGATTCGGTTGCCGCTGTCTTCCTGGAGCCGCTGCAGAACTCCGGTGGCTGCTTCCCGCCACCGCCTGGCTACTTCCAGCGGGTTCGCGAGATCTGCGACCGGTACGGCGTGCTGCTGGTTTCGGACGAGGTGATCTGCGCGTTCGGCAGGCTCGGCTACTACTTCGGGTCCGAGCGGTATGGCTACCAGCCCGACATCATCACCTTCGCCAAGGGAGTTACCTCCGGTTACGCGCCGCTCGGCGGCATGCTGGTCCGGGACGCGCTGATGGAGCCGTTCAACGAGGGCCAGGCCACTTTCCTGCATGGCGTGACGTTCGCCGGGCACCCGGTCTCCTGCGCGGTGGCCATGGCGAACCTGGACGTGTTCGAGAAGGAGGACCTCCTCGGCAACGTCCGCGCCAACGAGGGCGCATTCCGGGCCACCCTGGAGAAGCTGAACGACCTGCCGATAGTTGGCGACATCCGCGGCGACGGCTATTTCTACGGCATCGAGCTCGTCAAGGACAAGACCACCAAACTGACCTTCGACGACGACGAGTCAGAGCGGCTGCTTCGCGGTTTCCTGTCGCACGCGCTCTTCGACGCGGGGCTGATCTGCCGGGCCGACGACCGCGGTGACCCGGTGATCCAGCTATCCCCGCCGCTGACCTGCACGCAAGAGCACTTCGACGAGATGGAGCAGATCCTGCGCGCCGTCCTCAGCCAGGCCTGGAGCAAAATCTGAGCGCCTGACATCGCCCGCCCGCGAAGTTATGCACTTGTGACCGCCTTGAGGCTAACCAAAGCACTCCGTAGGAGTGTCTAAGAGGTGAGGGCCAGGCGGTGCTGCAGGGGCGATCGCCAGGCGCGGGCAGCCGGGAGGAACCATGTCGGGTAGTGACGGTAGGTGGGCCGATCTCTCCAGCCAGAATGAGCGCGTCGCACAGCTGAGCGAGTCGACGGCAGGCTGCCCTAGCGGGGCTGCCCAACCGCGGTGGGCCGCGCTGGCCAGCCAGCGAGAACGGCTGGTGGATACCGCCGATCCGGAGTTCCAGCTGGCTGGCTCAAGCCGCGCTAGCTCGGGTCACGCCTTCACCGGCATGCGTCTAGTGGCGGGGGCCGCCTAGGCTTGCGCCTCGGCCAGCAGCGCCTGCACCTGCTTGACGGCCTGGTCGACCGCCACCCGCTCCCGCTCCCCGGTGCGACGGCTGACCACCTCGACCAGCCCGTCGGCCAGGTCCCGGCTGCCCACGCTGATCCGGAACGGGGACCCGATGAGCTCGGCGTCCTTGAACTTGACGCCGGGCCGCTCGTCCCTGTCGTCAAGCAGGACAGCGGCGCCTGCTGCCAGCAACTCGGCATAGATCGACTCGGCGGCGGTGCGGACTGCCTCGTCCTTAACCGACACCATGGTCACCGTGACCTGGGCCGGCGCTACCTGGACCGGCCACTTCAGGCCGGCCTCGTCGTGATGCACCTCGGCGATCGCGGCCATGGCGCGCTCGACGCCGATCCCGTAACAGCCCATGATCGGCGTGATCTTGCCGCCGTCCGGACCGAGCACGGTCACGCCGAAGGCGTCGGTGTACTTGCGGCCGAGCTTGAAAATGTGGCCGACCTCGATGGCCCGGATGAGCTCGAGCGATGCGCCACATCGCTGGCACGGCTCCCCCGCCTTCACCTCGCGCAGGTCGGCCCAGGTACCGACGCGGATGTCGCGGTCGGTGTCCACACCGGTGAGGTGGACGTCGTCGCTGTTCGCGCCGGTCGCCATGTCCCGCCGGCCGCGCAGCGCCACGTCGGCGATGACCGGCAGGTCGCTGACCCCCACTGCGCCCAGACTCCCTGGCAGCGCGCCGAGCGCGGCCCTGATCTCTTCGGGCTGAGCGGGGCGGATGTTGGTCATCCCGGTGGCGTCGATGAGCTTCTGATCCTGCAGCTGGTGATCACCGCGCAGCAGGACAAGTGTCAGCTGGCCGTTGATGACCTGGACGAGGGTTTTGATCTGGCGGTCAGCTGCCAGGCCATGCCGGGTCGCGAGGTCGTCGATGGTGCGCACGCCAGGGGTGTCGAGCCGCTGCGGTGCAGCCGGTCCAGGCGCGTCCTCGAGCGGGGCCAGCGCGGACGTCGCCTTTTCCAGGTTGGCGGCATAGCCGCAGTCCGGGCAACGGGCGATGAGGTCCTCGCCCGCCTCGGACGGGCACATGAACTCGACAGAGTCCTTCCCGCCCATGGCACCGCTCGACGCCTCGACCTGGATTGCCGGGATGCCCAGCCTGGCGAAGATACGGGCGTACGCGCCGCGGTGGGCTTCGAACGAGGCGTCCAGGCCCGCTTGGTCCAGGTCGAAGCTGTAGGAGTCCTTCATGGTGAACTCCCTGACCCGGATCAGTCCGCTGCGCGGCCGCGGTTCGTCGCGGAACTTGATCTGCATGTGGTACCACGACTGCGGAAGCTGCCGGTAGGACGTCAGCTCGCTGGCCAGGGTGGTGACCACCTCCTCATGGGTCATCGCGAGGACCTCGTCGGCGCCCTTGCGGTCCCGGAGCCGGAAGAGCTCGTCGCCCATGACGGCCAGCCGGCCGCTGCGCTCCCAGAGATGGCGCGGGTTCATCGACGGCATGAGGAACTCCTGGGCGCCGATCGCGTTCATCTCCTCGCGGATGATGTCGACGATCTTCGCGCGCACCCGCATGCCGAGCGGCAGCATCGAGTAGTGACCTGCCATGAGCTGGCGGATGAAGCCGGCCCGGAGCAGCAGCCGGTGGCTGGCCGCGTCGGCGTCCGCCGGATCCTCTCGCAGGGTCGGGATGTGCAGCTGTGACCAGCGCATGGACAAAAGCCTTCTTTATCGCGGTTGGTGTGTGTTTCGGTTCCAGGACGCACTGCCCGGGACATACGCGGAGGGCGTAAGTCTAAAGCCCGGGGCCTGGCGTCAGCGATCTGTATTCTCGCTGGGCCGCCAGCAGGTCAGATCCCTTAGTTGACTCTACTTCGGTAATTCCCTTGCGACAGACCGCCGGACTCAAAGGTTCGGTGCATGCTGTGAAAGCGCACGTTCTTGGATATCCATGACGAATTGCTCAAAAGACTTGTTTTGCTAGCGGGGAGCGTTTGACCGGTTCCTGACCGGGCACCAACTCTGGCATGCCGACGGACAGGTCAGCTCGGCGGGTGCTGTCAGTAGCCATGGGCATCGCGGCGATCTTTGACCTGACAGGCATGACTGTTTACCGGACGATGCGTCCAGTCCTTCCGCCCAGTCCGCCACAAGCCGACGATCAGGACCCGTTCGGCTCGGCGATGAGCACGATTATGTCCGCGCATCGCGAGGCGGCCGGTCGTGCGCGTGATGAGAGCGGTGAGACCTTACTCGCATGACCGACATGAACAGCGCGCCCATTTCCGCTGAGGCCGGTCCGCAGTACCAGGGTGGCCCGGCAGGGCAGGCGCAATCCCCCAGCCAGCAGACCCCCAACCAGATATCCCCCAGCCAGATACCCCTGAGCCAGCAACGGGGGCCGGCCGGCAGCCGCCCCCCTCAGCCCAGCATGACCTCAGTCGACCAGGCCATCGCGCTCCGGGAGCAGGCACCGGAGATGTATGACCTATGGCTGAAGATCGCCAAGGACAAGGCGGCGACCGCTAACTACGTGGAGCGAGCGCCGTATGAGGTTCCGGAACGGCTGGCGCAGTCCGGCCGGCCGCGCGCACTCGGCGCGCTTGTCATCGTCCTGTCGTTCTGCGGCTACCTCGCGTGGCTCGGCGGGCCCGGCCTGTACATCGGCGGCCTGATCGCCATCCTCGACCTGGTCGTGATGTTCGGGATGTTCTTCGGCCTGCGGCCGGATCGGCTGCCTGACCCGCAGGAGACCGAGCGCCCGCCGCCGCGCCGTCGGTTAATCAACTACTGGGCTGGCGGCTCGCACCGCGCAATCTGTCCGGCGCAAGCTGACCGGCCCCGCCGTGGGATCCTTGGCGGGGCCGGTCAGCCACGCCCGGCCGCACGCACGGCGTAGCGGAGGTGCCGGGTGCTACACGGTCGGCTGCTGGTAGATGCTCACGTGCACGTCGCCAAGCTGCCGACGCTGTCAGCTGACTGGCAGGCGTGGGTGGCGACGTTCGGCGCCGGCCTACCGGTGGACCGCCTTTACGACGCCGGCGGGGTCCCGGTGCCTGCAGCCATCGACGACCACTTCGCCGCTGAGGGCGCCGACCACGTGCTGCTGTTCTCCGAGTACAGCCCGAAATCGACGGGCATCCAGCCGATCGAGGACGTGCTTCCTCTGGTCGAGCACAATCCGGCCCGCTTCCGCCCGGTCGCCAACATCAACCCGCACTTGCACTACCCGGTCAAGGCCGAACTGGCCCGCCAGGTCAGCCTCGGCGCGGTCGCTCTCAAGGTCCACCCGGTTCACGGCGGATTCGAGCCCGCCGACCGGATGCTCTACCCCGCCTACGCTTACTGCGAGGAACGCGCAATTCCGGCGATAGTGCACTGCGGCACGTCGACGTTCTCGGGCTCGGTCAACGCCTTCGGCGAGCCCGCCCTGCTCGACCCGGTCTTCCGCGACTTCCCGGACCTGACCGTGGTGCTGGCGCACGGCGGCCGCGGCTGGTGGTACGACCAGGCGGCCTTCCTGGCGCTGATGCGACCCAATGTCTGGCTCGAGGTGTCGGGGCTTCCGCCGGCCAGGCTGCCGGACTACTACGGCACCTCGCTGGCCCGGCTGGCGGCCAAGATGGTCTTCGGGACCGACTGGCCGGGCGTGCCGGGAGTCCAGCGCAATGCCCGTTCGCTCGAGCAGGTGCTGCTGGCCGGGGGTGCCAGCGCCGACCAGGTCGCACTGGCCCTGGGCGGCAATGCCGAGCGAATCTTCTGCCTGGCGGGATAACCGTCGTTCCCGGTTATATTGCGGCTAGACCAGGATCAGCCTGCCTAAACAAGCGATTGACCGGAGCTAGCCGACCACTGGTTCGCAGCCCTAGTGTTACGACAAAGGTGGTTCGACCGACTCTTCGGGAGAGTGTGCATGAAGACCAGGGCAGCAATCATGCGTGCGACGGGCCAGGACTGGGAGGTTACCGAGCTCGAGCTCGATCCCCCGAAGGTGGGAGAGGTCCTGATCCGCTTCGTGGCGTCGGGCCTGTGCCGCTCCGACGAGCACATCCGCAGCGGCGACCTCACTCCCCGGTTCCCGATCGTGGGCGGGCATGAGGGCGCCGGCGTGGTTGAGGAAGTCGGTCCCGGCGTGACCAGGCTCAAGGCCGGCGACCATGTCATCTGCTCGTTCCTGCCAGTGTGCGGGCACTGCCGCTGGTGCTCGACCGGCCACTCGAACCTCTGCGACCTCGGCGCGACCATCCTGGACGGCTGCCTGCTCGACGGGACCTACCGGTTCCACACTGCTGACGGCGAGGACGTCGGCGGCTTCTGCATACTCGGCACGTTCTCCGAGTACGCGACCGTTTCCGAGCTGTCCGCGGTGAAGATCGACGATGACGTGCCGCTGGACAAGGTCGCCCTGATCGGCTGCGGCGTGCCGACCGGCTGGGGCTCGGCCGTGCACGCGGCCGCGGTGGAGCCGGGCGACACCATCGCGATCTACGGCATCGGCGGCATCGGCATTAACTCGGTGCAAGGTGCCGCGCTGGCCGGCGCACGTAACGTCGTCGCCATCGACCCGGTCGCAATGAAGCGCGAGGCCGCCGAACAACTCGGCGCTACGCACAGCTGCGCCACCGCCGGGGAGGCGGCGATGCTGATCCACGAGCTCACTCGCGGCGTGATGGCCGACAAGGCCATCGTGACCACGGGCGTGGTCACCACGGAGGTCGTCACCGACGCATTCAACACGATCCGCAAGGGCGGCACCGTAGTGGTCACCGGACTCAGTGACCTGGTGTCAAACAACATCCAGATCAACAGTGCGATGCTGACCCTGATGGAGAAGCGGATCCAGGGCAGCCTGTTCGGTTCGGGCGACCCTTTCCACGACATCCCGCTGATGGTCCAGCTGTACCGGTCCGGTGACCTCAAACTCGACGAGCTGATCACGAGCACCTACACACTCGACGACATCAACCAGGGCTACCAGGACATGCTCGACGGCAAGAACATCAGGGGCATCATCCTGCATGGCAGCTGAGTCCGTGACGGCTGCGGGCAGGCCTTTGCCCCTGCCAGGGCCGGGGCAAAGGCCTGGTGTTGTGCTTCCTAGTCCGGGCCCAGGGCCGGCGGGCGGCATCACGCCGGTTGTCGGCCTGCGCCGGGAGCGCGAAGTTCTCACCGTGGCGCTGCAGGCAGCCAGGCATGTCGTGCTGGAAGGGCCGCCGGGCACCGGCAAGTCGACGCTGTTGCGGGCGATCGCGCGCGACCTCGGCCAGGCGGTGGTCTTTGTGGAGGGAAACGCCGAGCTGACCCCGGCCCGGCTGGTCGGCCAGTACGACCCGGCGCAGGTGCTCGCCGAGGGGTACCTCCCGTCGAGCTTTGCCGACGGGCCGTTGCTGCAGGCGATGCGGGCCGGCGCGCTGTTGTACCTGGAAGAGTTCAACCGCGTCCCGGAAGAAACGCTGAACGTGCTGATCACCGTGCTCACCGAGGGCGAGATCGCGGTGCCGCGGTTCGGTGCCGTGCAAGCTGACCCGCAGTTCCGGCTGATCGCGGCGATGAACCCGTTCGACGCGATTGGAACCGCGCGGGTCAGCCAGGCTATCGCCGACCGGATCTGCCGGGTTGTCCTCGGCTACCAGGACGCAGCCGCCGAGCGGTCTATCGTGCGGGCCAGCACCGGGCGGGACGGTGCGGTCGTGCCGTTCGCCGTCGCCTTCACGCGCGCGACTCGCGCGCACCGGGACGTGCGGATGGGCGCGTCGGTACGCGGCGCCATCGACCTGGTGCTGCTGATCGACGGGCTGACCCGGCTGCGCGGCGGGGCTTTCATGAGCCGGCAGACCGCGCGCGATGCCGCGTACGCGGCGCTGTCCGGCCGGATCAGGATTGCCGACGGCTGCGACCGCAGCCCTGAGTCCGTGCTGGATGAGATCCTCGGGCAGTTGTGGCCCGAGGGCGCTGCTGAGCCCGCGCCGCCGGATGATTCCCCGGACGGACCGGATGAGTCGGACGGGTCGCCGGGCGGCCAGGGAAAAGATGACGGCCCGCTCTTCGACGCGGGCCTTACCCAGCCAGGAGGGTCGCGCTCCAGCCTGCGACGCGAGCGCAGGCAGGGCCCGGCGCGCCGGACGGTAAGCCGGGCCGAGCTCGCCAGCAGGCATCAAGATTTCGCCGGCATCTCCCCCGAGGCCGGCACCCTCGATGCTGATGCGCTGGCTGAATTGCTCGCCGCTGATCCCGACGCGGCCGCCGCGCTGCTCGCCGACCTAAGCCAGGCCACCGACGCGCCGCTGCGCGCGATCGCCAGGCAGCTGGCGGCGAGGGTGTTCATCCAGCTGGGCGCAGCCGGACGTCAGCCGCGCCGAGGTAGCCCGCGGCGGATTCGCTCCGCGCTGCGCAGTGACGGGGACATCGATCTGGACCGGACGCTGGACCGGCTGAACGGCAGCTGGCCACCGTCCGCCGACGACCTCGTGACCAGGTCGTGGCAGGCGCAGCGGCGGTCGGCATGTCTGCTGGTTGACCAGAGCGGCTCGATGTCCGGCCACGCCCTGGCGATGGCAGCGGTCGCGACGGCAAGCGTATTGCTCGCTGCCGACGGTCGGCTGGACACTGGGGCCGCTGCGTTCTCGGGCACGGTCACGGTGCTGCAGGCGCCGGGATCGAAACAGGCTCCCGAGGAGATTGTCGGGCGGCTGCTCGCTCTGCGCGGGCACGGCATGACCGACATCGCGACGGCATTGCGGTCCGCCGCAACCCTGCTGTCAGGCGCGCGGCAGCTGTCCGGCTCGGAAGGCGGGCCGACTGAGCGGTGCGTGATCCTGCTGTCGGACTGCCTTCGCACGGCGGGCAGCGATCCCGTTGCGGCACTGGCCGGAATCGACAGACTTGACGTCCTCTGCCCGCTGCCGGCCAGTACCGAGCCGGACCCCGAGTCGCTCGCCGCGGCTGAGCGGCTCGCCCGGCTAGGCGGCGGAATCAGCCAGCCGGTCCGCTCGCTGCGCGACATCCCGGCCGCGCTGACCCGGCTGCTGTCGGGCCGCTGACGTCATCGGCGCCGGCCAGCTAAACCAGGATTGGGCAGGTTCCGGAGTCTCCCCCCACCGTAACCCGGTGGCGACCGCGGTCGGCGGGGCGGTGTCTGCCGTGCGGCACGTTGGCCGGCTGCACCCGGGGAGCCCTCCCCTAGTGCTCCAGACCAGGGCCCGCGACTATTGGCTACAAGTGGTCTCTGCTGCGCGGTGGCAGCGGCGAAGGCGGCCCGGCGGACGCTTGGGCCAGGGCCCTTCGGCAGGGCGCGTGCCCGGCGCGGCAGGTGCCGGCTGTAGCCCGCCCGGTTCAGGGCGGGGAAAGGGAGATTTTGGGATGCGAAGGTTCATCATGGTGACGGCCGCGGCGGCTGCCGCGGTCACGCTGGGCGCATTAAGCCCGGCCACCGCCGGCGCGGCCGGCCATGCCCTGCGGGCCGGATCTAGCGCGTCGGCGGGGCAGGTCGCATCCGGAGCGCGGCTGTGGTTCCGCCGGTACAACGGCCCCGAGCCGAGCTGGAACTCCGCCTCGTCGGTGGCGGTCAGCCGGGACGGGACCAGGGTGTTCGTGACCGGGACCAGCGGGAAGCGCGGCGCCAACAACTACGCCACGGTCGCCTACAGCGCTGCCACCGGCAGGAAGGTGTGGGCCCGGCGCTACATCTCCGGGAACGCCTGGGGCCCCGTGCTGGTGGCGGTCAGCCGGACCAGGGTGGTCGTGACCGGGACCATCCTTAGCCGGCTGGAGACCAGGAACCGCTACGCCACGGTGGCCTACAGCGCGGCCACCGGCAGGCAGCTGTGGGTCCGGCGGTACATAGCGGGCTCCGGCGACGCCTCGTCAATCGTGGTGAACGCCGCCGGGACGGCGGTATTCGTGACCGGGACCGGCGGCACGGTGGCCTACAGCACCGCTACCGGCAGGCAACTGTGGGCCCGCCGCAATGGTGGCGTATCGGTCGCGGTGAACCCCGCAGGGACTGCGGTGTTCGTCACCGGGGGCTTCCGCAGGGCGGCCTACAACGCCGCTACGGGCAGGCAGCTGTGGGCCTTCCACGACATCCTCGGGAACGGCATTGAACAAGGCGCCTCGGTCGCGGTGAACCCCGCCGGGACCACGGTGTTCGTCACCGGGACCAGTCAGAACCCGGCCGGCCAGGACGCCGAGTACGCCACGACCGCCTATAGCGCTTCCACCGGCAGCCAGCTGTGGGCCAGCTACTACACCCTGCCCGGCGACACCTCTGACATAGCCTCCTCGGTCGTGGTGAACCCAGCCGGGACCGCGGTGTTCGTGACCGGGATCCGCCAGTACGTCGGACCGCCCGGCGGTTACGGTGACTACGCGACGGTGGCCTACGACGCCGCTACCGGCGGCCAGCTGTGGGTCCGCGGCTACGCCGGAGCCGCCACTGACGACGAGTTCGACTTTTCCGCGCCCGCCCTGGCTGTCAGCCCAGACGGGACCGCGGTGTACTTCACCGGGACCAGCGACGGCTACAGGACCCTTGCCTACAACGCCGCCACCGGCACAACGCTATGGGCCAGGCACTATCCCAGGAAAGGCAAGGATGATGAAGCCGCCATCGCGGTAAGCCCCCGCGGAACCGCGGTGTTCGTGACCGGGACCGCCGCCGCCGACTACGGCACGGTCGCCTACCCCAGCTGAGCCCGCCCATCACCAAGCGCACCGCCACGCCGGCTGCAGAACCTCGGCGCCGAGCTCGTTCAGCAGGTGCACTCCTGGCAGGTGATGCGCGATCCGGCCGGACTGCTGTTCTGCGTGATCCCCGAACGACCAGGAACCCTCAACGACACCAACGCACAACGCTATGGCTGATCCTGTTGGAGCAGCCGCGGCAGGTCGGCGATGGAGTCGAGCACGTGATCGGGCGCCGGGGCGGCACCGTAGTGCGTGCGTGCCTGGTACTTGCCGGTTTTCACCAGCACCCCGGTAAGTCCGCAGCGCTGGGCGGCGAGGACGTCGTTGTCGATGTCGTCGCCGATCATCAGAGCATCCCGGGCGGGAACGCCCAGGTACGCCAAGGCGGCATTGAAGAATCCCTCGGCGGGCTTGCCGACCACTTCTGCTGTGATCCCGGCGGCCTGCTCCAGCCCGGCGACGAATGCTCCGCTGTCGAGTTGGAGGCCGTCGCTGGTGCGCCAGTACATGCCGCGGCTCATGGCCACCAGCCGGGCGCCGGCCTGCAGGCAGCCGAAGGCGCGGTTGACTGCCTGATAGCTGAACTCCGGTCCGGCGCCGCCGATCAGCACGACATCCACCGCAGCGTCGCGGCCGTGGGCCAGCGCGATTCCGCCTAGGTCAGTGCGGATATCGCCGCTGTTGAGCAGCAGGCAGCGGGCGCCGGGATAATGCTCGCCCAGGTAGGCAGCGGCGATCGCCGGGGCGGTGAGGATGTCGCTCGCCGTCACCTGGAAACCTGCCCCTGCCAGCGCCGCCGCTATCGAGGCACGGCTTCGGGACGTGGTGTTGGTGACCAGGGCCAGTGGAATGCCTGCCGCGCGAAGGTAGTCGACTGCCGCCACCGCCCCGCCGATCGGCTCCCAGGAGACTGTCAGCACGCCATCGATATCGATCAATACCGCGCCGATACGCTGCATGCGCTGACGATAGTCTCGGCGGCCTCAGCCCAGGAGCCGAAGGCTGAAGTCGGCTGGCGGCGGCAGACCCGTCAGCCGATGGTGCGGTGCACGTTCTCCGCTGTCGACGGCCCGACCTCGACGTGGGCGATCCAGGGCCCGGGTATCGACGGATCCAGGACGCCGTCTTCCACCCAGCTGTAGCTGCCGTTAAGGATGCGCCTGGCGCTGTCGGCGTCGGCCGCGTCACTGTTGTTCCACAGCTGACCGAACAGCTCCTCGGCGCGCAGCCGGGCCTGGGTGCAGAACAGATCAGCGAGTTCGTACGCGGTCGCGCCGCGGTCGGACCCGGCGTCGTCAGTCCGGTCCATCTCGGCCCTGACGCAGGTGGCGCTGATGGCGAAGAGCTCCGCGCCGATGTCGACGATCCGGCCGAGGAAACCTTGCTTTCGCTCGAGCCGGCCCTGCCACCGGGCCATCGCGTAGAACGTCGACCGGGCCAGTTTCCGGCTCGCCCGCTCCACGTACCGCAGGTGCGGCGCGAGCCTTCCGAACTCGCTGAATGAACCCGGCTTCAGACCGTCACCTGTCACCAGAGAGGGCAGCCACTTGGCGTAGAACTCTCCGGCCTTAGCCGCTGCGCGGGCGCGCTGCCGGGCCGGCAGCCGCGGATCGATCAGCTCGCCTGCCGCGGACAGGTGAGCGTCGGTCGCTTCTCGGGCGATGAACAGCCGCATTATCTCCGAGGACCCCTCGAAGATCCGGTTGATCCGCATGTCGCGGAGCATTTGCTCGGCGGGCACACCACGCTCGCCGCGTGCGGCCAGCGACGCGGCGGTCTCATAGCCGCGGCCGCCTCGGACCTGGACCAGCTCGTCCACGATCCGATAGCCCATCTCGGAGCAGTACAGCTTGGCGAGCGCGGCTTCGATCCGGATGTCGTTCTGCTTGTCGTCGGCGAGCTGGCTGGACAGCTCGACCACGGCCTCGATGGCGTAGGTGGTGGCGGTGATAAAGGAAACCTTCTTGGCGACCGCCTCGTGCTCACCGACTGGTCGTCCCCACTGCACTCGCTCCTGCGACCAGTCCCGTGCGTACTTCGTTGCCAGCTTCCCGCCCGTCAGGCAGGTGGCAGGCAGTGACAGCCGGCCCGTATTGAGCGTCGTAAGCGCGATCTTGAGGCCCTGGCCTTCTTCCCCGATTCGATCCGTGGCCGGGACCTTCACCTTGTGGAATCGAGTCACGCCGTTCTCCAGGCCGCGCAGGCCCATGAAGGCGTTCCGCCGCTCGACGGTGACGCCCTCAGCACCCGCTTCGACGACGAAAGCGGTGATCCCGCCGCGGTGACCGTCGCTGGCCGGAACCCGCGCCATCACGACCAGCAGGTTCGCGATAACCCCGTTTGTCGTCCACAGCTTCACGCCGTCGAGGATGTACTCGGAGCCGTCCAGTGACGGAGTCGCTTTCATGCTCAGCCGGGCCGGATCCGATCCGACATCGGGTTCGGTCAGCAGGAACGCACTGATCTCGCCGCGTGCGCAGCGCGGTAGGTACCGCGTTTTCTGCTCGTCTGTCCCGAACAGTGCAAGCGGCTGAGGTACGCCGATCGACTGGTGCGCAGACAGCAGCGCCGCCAGCACCGGCGAGGCGGATCCCGCGATCACCAGCGCGCGGTTGTAGTACAGGTTGGTCAGCCCGAGCCCGCCGTACTCAGGCGCGATCTTCATGCCGAAGGCACCGAGCGCCGCCAGGCCCTTGACCACTTCATCAGGGATCACGGCGTCACGTTCGATCTGAGCGCCGTTGACGGAGCTCTCGCAGAATTCGCGCATCCGCGCGCAGAAAACCTCGCCGCGCTCGCGTGCTTCATCGCTGGGGCGCGGGTGCGGATAGATCAGGTCAAGTCGGAAATCGCCGAGGAATAGTTGCTTGCCGAAACTAGGCCGGTGCCACGCAACCTCCCGAGCTTCCTCCGCCACCCGGCGAGATTCTCGTTCACCGACATTCCGGACACGATCTTGCTGTTGAACAGTCATGGCCCGTCCGTTCGTCGATTGCTCCGACGATCCTTCCCATTCCTACCCGCCAGTAACACTTAGTAGCCCGAAGGGGGCGCGGTCTACACGCCCAGCGGCGGACAGATCCATGGCTCGCAGGTCCGGGCCTGGGGCATGATGGCTCCGGTTCAGGCGCGCAGTCCGGGGCTGTCATTGTGCAGGGCGCTTCTGGCCTATCACGTGGACTCGGGCGACATCGGCGGCGTTGACGTTAGCGGCCTGAGCTTCGCGCTCTTCCTGGACACGCCGCCAGTCATGTCTGAGGGCAACTGGCGGGTGGGGGTCTACCTCGATGACGCCGCAGCCGACAGGCAGGCAGAGCAACTCGGCGCGGTGCTGTCAGGACAGATGGGCGGAGCATGCCCGGCCACGGCGCGGACAGGCAAGCCGTGAGGTCGCGTTCCTGCTGATCCTGGCAGCAGGTTGTCGGCTACCTCTCAGTCTGGGCGGCCACGGGCGTGCCGGCCTACGGCCTCGCATGGCTCGCTGGCTCGCTGACCGGGACGCACCACAGCGCAGCACACGTCTTTGCCGTGGCCGCCTTCGCTCTCTGCGGGATATGCCAGCTAAGCAGCCTGAAGGACCGCTGCCTCGCGTACTGCCGCTCTCCGCTGGGGCCGCTCCTGCACTACGGCTCGTTTAAGGGCCGATCCCGCGACCTGCGCGTCGGGATCCATCACGGCGGATACTGCCTGGGCTGTTGCTGGGGCCTGATGGTGATCCTGATCGCCGTGAGTGTGATGAACGTGGCAGCGATGGTCGGCCTGGCCGCGCTGATCCTGATCGAGAAGGTCTGGCGACGGGGCCCCGCCGCGGGTCGGCTTGCGGGCGTCGCCGCCCTGGGACTCGCGGTGGCGGGCATCTGGCTGCCCTGGCTTGCCCCGGGTCTGCAAGCCGCGCCTCCGATGATGAACTGACCTGGCTACGACCAGAACTGCGCCGACCCGGCGGGATCGGCGGAATGCGTCCACACCTCTGTCGCCTTGCCATTCTTGGCGTGAATCACGTGGACAAGCTTGAGTTGAAGCTGCTTACCGGCCCGCTCGGCGCTGATCGTGACCAGCACGACCGTGTGGTCGTTGCTGACCAGGACGTCATGCACCTGCGGCCGGACCGTGCCAGCAGTCAGCTCGGAAATCTTGCCAAGCTGCCCGATTACCTGGGCGGCGCCCTCGTAATCGCCAGCGAGCGGGCCGGTCCCGGCGACATGCCAGACGACGTTCTCTGCGAAGAACTGGTCCTGCAGAGCGCCTAGGTCGCCATGGCCAAATGCAGCGCTAGCCGCTCGCACCAAGTCCTCGTTTGATGGCGTCACTGGGCGTCTCCTTAAGGCCGGCCTGCCGCACTCATCGTCATGACTGAGCGGCAGGCCGTCAAATCAGCAGACGAACCGGGCAGGGACTCGATACTCCGGCAGTCTCCTGGGACCTTCAGCGTGCCGGCACGCTTCATCAAGCACATGATGGTTGTCGCCGATCTCGCTTCAGGTGATGCAGGCGCGCTTGAGGACGCCCTCGAAGCAGCGTGGCAGCTTCAACGGAGCCCCCTGCTGGCGCTGTCACACCTCGCCGAGCAGGTCGACTAGTTCCTTGGCATTGACCTGGGCGTAGTCGCTGTAGCAGTTGTTGAACAGGACTTGCGTATCGTCGGCCGTGCGGGCGAGGTCGCGGATCTTCTGCGCCCAGTCGGTCAGCTCCTGATGGCTGTAGCGGTAACCGAATCGCTGATGGATGTCTTTACTGGTCCACAGGTCGGAATGACCGTGCAGCCGGACCACTGCCAGGTCGGCGGTGGCGGCCAGCACCGGCGGGATGGAGCTGGGGTAACCCTGCGGCATATCCACGCTGACATAGGGCAGGTCGTGCTCGGACAGGAACTGCAAGGTCTCCTGCTGATTGTCGGGAGACATCCAGGTGTGGTTGCGGAACTCCACGCACAGCCGCCGCGGTGCAACCCGCTCCGCGCAGGACAGGATGTAATTCTTGTTTGTCCGCGAGATCGGGAACCACTGCGGGAACTGGAACAAGATCGCACCTAGCTTCCCTGCCCCGCGTAGCGGCTCCAGCGCCGCCAGGAAGCGCTCCCAGGCGCTGTCGGTAAGCGCCGGATCGACCTGCCGCAGGTAGACAGTCTCCTTGCCGGCCGGCAAGGAGACCCGCAGGTCAGCGGGCAGGGCAGCGAGGCGGGTCGGATGCTGCGTGAACAAGCTGAATGCCTTGATGTTGAAGGTAAACCCGGCGGGCGTGCGCGCCGCCCACGCCTGAGCGGTCCGCTCGGCGGGCAGCGCGTAGTAGGTAGCGTCCACTTCCACCAGCGGAAACTGACGCGCGTAGTAGCCCAGCCGCCTGGTCGGGTTGTTCGCCTCGGGCGGGTACCAGCCTGAATCGATCAGCGTCCGGTCCGTCCACGACGCGGTGCCCACCCGAATCTCGCCCATGACCGCACCAGTAAACAGCGCCTAAGCTGGCGCGATGCATCTGGGGCTTCATGGACGTTGCAGGCAACAAATGGGACCTGGTCGGTCCCGCGTCCGGCCCGGGCACAAAATGACCGTCGCCTAACCGCGCGTTCCCTGCGGAAATCGTGTTAAATAACGGTACTTTCGGCAGCGGGACGTTGAACGGGGATGCCGTGTTCAAGAGCGCCGAGGAGCGAGGAGCCGAGCGCCAGAAGCGCGAAGCTGAGCAAGCCCGCGAGCAGGCCGCTCGCGCCGAGCAGCGAAAGCGCGACGCGTTCCTTGCGACCCCTGTCGGCGCGGCCACAGCCGCGAAGCAGGCGGGACAGCAGCTCTTCGAGATCCAGCTCGAAGTTGGCGCTCACGTCGGCACAGCCGGGTTCGGGAGTACCGAGGGAACACGAACTGCGTCGAGTTCAGCCGCCATTCTTGGCGAGATAGAGAACGTCGGCTGGCGACTGGAGCACGCGGGCTACTTCTACATGGTCACTAGCGAGACCAGCAGCAGCCGCGTTTTCCTGAGCGGAGAGGCAACAGCCGTCAGCGGTGTAACAGTCGGAGTTTACCTCTTCCGCAACACCGGGTCGTGAGCGCGCGCCCGATGATTGTCTCCAGCTACATCACGCCCAAGGCACGCAAAGGCGCCGCAAGCGCGATCGAAGGTCGCGGTCTGGTCGCCATTGAGCCGATCGCAGCCGGTGAACTCGTCGCGATCAAGGGCGGCCACATCGTGACGACCGCCGCCTTGCGGTCCCTGCCGGAACGCCTGCAGAACTCCGACGTCCAGATCGCTGACGGCTTTCACCTGGTCGCGCTGGAGGAAGCCGAGTACGAGCCGGTCATGCTGTTCATCAACCACTCCTGCGAGCCCAATGTAGGCTTCGCGGGAAACATCGTCATGGTTGCGATGCGCGACATCACCCAGGGCGAGGAACTCACCACCGACTACGCTCTCTTTGACGACTACGACGGCAGCATGGAATGCCAGTGCCGCACACCGTCGTGCCGACGCACGATCCACGGCCAGGATTGGCAGCGGCCTGACTTGCAGAGCAAGTACGGCAATTACTTTTCCTGCTATCTGCTTGGTCGAATGGCGACTGGTGCCTGACGAAGCTTTACAAGTCAGCTTCCAGGCTGAGCCCGGGACCAGCGCGTGCTGCTCGTGGTGGCTGCTGGCTGTTGATAGCTGTCCTGGGGGCGCCACCGGAGGACGCCCGGCAAGCGCCTACTGCTACCCGTAGCCGTCGGGTGTAATACTGCATGCGCTGCAGTGCCCGCAGAATCACGCGACAATGAGTTCATGTCGGCGTACCCGCCCTTGTTAAGGGCGGGTACGCCGGGCACTTCCCCGGCTTTGTGCCGGGTGACCTTTACTTTCTGCTGACCACGAACGCTTCGTCCGTGCCGGGGCCGGCCCGGTAGTTCCCGCCCGCGCTGCAGTGGCCTGCTGAGGCACACGACACTGAGGTGATCGCGGCGGCGCCGAGGGCAGCGGCGCCGGGCACTTCCTCGGCTTTCCGCCAGGTGCCGTTAACCTCGCTGACCACGAACCCGTTCCCGCCCGCGCTGCAGCTGCCCGCCGAGGCACACGACACCGAGGTGATCTCGGCGAGATCGCCGCTGAGGGCGGCGGTGCCGGGCACTTCCTCGGCTTTGCGCCAGCGGCCGTGGACCTCGCTGACGACGAACGCCCCGGCGTGAGGCACGATGTATTGCCCGACCGCGCTGCAGTTGCCCGCCGCGCCACACGACACCGAGACGATCCAGGCAAACTTGCTCGGGGTGAGGGCGGCGATGCCGGGCACCTCCTCGGCCTTCCGCCAGGTGCCGTGGACCTCGCTGACCACGAACGCCTGCTGGTTGCCGCTGACGCCGGCGCCCAAGTACGACCCGCCCGCGCTGCAGTTGCCCGCCGAGGCACACGACACCGAGGTGATCTGAGCGACCCCGCCCTTGTTGAGAGCGGCGGTGCCGGGCACCTCCTCGGCTTTCCGCCAGCGGCCGTGGACCTCGCTGACCACGAACACCTGCTCGATGCTGCTGACGCCGGCGCCCGAGTACCACCCGACCGCGCTGCAGTTGCCCGCCGACGCACACGACACCGAGGTAGTCTGAGCGACCCCGCCCTTGTTGAGAGCGGCGGTGCCGGGCACCTCCTCGGCTTTGCGCCAGGTGCCGTGGACCTCGCTGACCACGAACGCCCGGATGATTGCACCCCCGGCCGGGTGGTGCCCGCTCGCGTAGTACCCGCCCGCGCTGCAGTTGCCCGCCGAGCCACACGACACCGAGGTAACCGCGGCGTCCCCCCTCTTGTTGAGAGCAGCGGTGCCGGGCACCTCCTCGGCTTTCCGCCAGGTGCCGTGGACCTCGCTGACCACGAACGCCTGGAAAATCTTGCGCCCGGACGGGCGGTACCCGCTCACGTAGTCGCCGCCGGCGCTGCAGTTGCCCGCCGAGCCACACGACACCGAGTTGACCTGAGCCCCGCGGCCATTGCTGAGGGCGGCGGTGCCGGGCACCTCCTCGGCTTTCCGCCAGGTGCCATTGACCTCGCTGACCACGAACGCCTGGGCGACGTCAGACCCGTCCAGGTAGGCGCCGCCGGCGCTGCAGCTGCCCGCCGAGGCACACGACACCGAGGCGATCTCGGCGTACTCGCCCATGTTGAGGGCGGCGATGCCGGGCACCTCCTGCGCCTGTCCCCAGGGATTACCAGCGGCCAGGCCCCGGGCGCCGCCAGCCGGCCGGGCCGGCGCCGCACTGGCGCTCGGGACAACGGCCATACAGGCAGCAACGGCGGCTACCACCGCGAGAATCAAAGTGGCACGACGTCTCTTGTCATACACGGCCGAACTCCCGTCCCGGCCGGTCAGCAACCAGGCAGGCAAACCCCCGCCTCCCGGCCGAAAGTATCGCCGGCACCTGCCACCCCGCATCTGCCACCACACCCCGATCCTCACGTCCGTGATTGTCTTGCCCGGCGGACCACACAACCGGCCGCCGGCGCGACTAACGAGGCTGCCAGCCCGTGCCGGACCAAGACAAGGGGAGGCCTCCCCAACCGCGCAAGGCACGTTCGCCGCCGGACCGCCGGCTTCAGGGGCCGCATCTGGCCCGGCCGATCTACCACCACCAGCGCGACTCCATCGAGGCCACCTGACGATCGTGTCCGCCGCCCTGGAGGGCCGGCCTGAAGTGATCACCATCCTGTGGTGGCAGGACCGCTGCTGGCGGGGCATCGAAGCCGGCGCCGCAGCCGACGATGCCGCGATGATCGGGCTGCTGGACGCCGGAGCGCCCGAGGCGGTGCGGCAGGAACGCGTTTGGGTGGCCGCGAACCGGACCCACCTGGCCGCTGAGTTCGCCTAGCCTGCGCTACCTGCGGCCAGTAGCGCCTGCGAGTTCAGTTTCCGGTCACGCCGCTCCGTCGAGGTGCCCGGTGTCGTTGAAGCCGCGCACGATCCAGCGGTCGCCGGTGACCACGATGCGGGATATGGAGGTGTTCTCGGCGCCCAGGAAAGCGAACGGCCGGGATCCGCTAGCCAGCGCCAGTGCCTGGCCGATCACCCCGCCGTGAGTGAACGCGGCCACCCGCTGACCGCGGTGAGCCGCTGCCAGCCGTTCGATCGCGCTCCGGACCCGGCTCTCCAGCTCGGCGGCGGGCTCGGCGCCGGGGATCACGTCCCAGCGCTCCTCAGCGGACATCCGCAGGCTGATCGGGTGGCTTTCGGCCACCATCTTCCGGAAGATCCCGCCTTCCCACTCGCCAAGGTAAACCTCGCGAAGGTCGGCCTCCACCCGCACGTCCAGGCCAAGCTGACCGGCCAGGGGCGCCGCAGTCTCCGCGGTGCGGCGCAGGATGGTGGCGTAAATTGCGTCGACTCCGGCGGCCGCGAGCCGCGCGCAAACTCGCGCCGCCTGCTCCTTGCCCTCGGCTGACAGCGGCGGATCGCCATGGCCGTCTACCAGCGGGAAGAGATTGCCGTCCAGGTACGCCTCGGACGCACCATGCCGCACTAGCAGCAGGTCCGTTGCTCCTGGCGGCACTTCGTACCGCTGCTGCCTGAATGCGGTTGGCTCCTGCTCATTCGCTGCGTCCGTCACAGCAGAAACGTACCGGCCAGCCACTAGTAGCCGGCCTAGCAGGTCCGGCAATGCGTGCGGTACCGGGCCAGGGCGGATATCTCCGCTTAACGCCCGGCGGGCACGCCGGACCTATCCGGGGAACTGACCGGACCTATCCGGGGAACTGAGCAGCACCCAGTACGGGTGAGGGTGCCACGCGTGGTGATGCCACTCCAGCTTGATCCGCTGATAGTGCGGATAGCGCTGCTCAAAGTCCCTGACTTGGGCAGTGTCGAGATTCCCGGTGACCAGGGCCCGGGTTTCAGGCAGCACACTCGTGCGGAAGTTCGCCACGTAGGCGGCCTTTTGCTGTTCAGTGAAGACCATCGTGCTCAGGTCTAGCGGAACCGGTGCAGGCCTGAGGTCGGCGACGAAGTAGATGGCGCCGACGTAGCCAGCCATGAAGTTCTCGACGTATGTCACCCGGTTGCCGATGATCGCGTGCAGTTCGTTGGCTAGGCTGACGAACTGGCTCATCGGCTCGCTGAACGCCCTGCAGCAGTTATGTCTCGCCCACAGCCCGGCGCCCACGCGCCGGTCCGCCATGGTCGCCGGGGTGGCCGGAACCTTTTCCGCGCCCAGCCGCTGCCGGTCGAGCGTCGGCGCGGCAGCCTGCCTGCCAATGTTCGAGAACGTGTACGCATCGACGGGGAGTAGCAGGAACGAGGCGGCAAACAGGACGGCGCCAGCTAGCCCGAGCGTGAGCAGCCGTCGACCGCCCAGCAGCCGCGGCAGGGCGGTCGCGACGGCAACCACGAGGAGGGGGACGGCAAGCATCGTCCCGGTGATGTGGTCCGCATCCGCCCGGAGCAGCGCGCCCTGGTACAGCAAGATCGTCGTCACCAGGCACGAGACGAGCTGGATCCGGTCCTTCGACCACTCCATGGCGACCCGGAACGGCCGGAACTGAAGCACCGCCAGCAGCACGAGGACAGCGAGGACGAACGGCAGGACGTGGTACATGTGGGCCCACGGCGCGTCCAACTTGATGTTGCCAGGGGTCGGATCGACGCCGCCCCACGGTGTGTTGCTGTACCCCTGGGCGGTCGCCCTGACGTCCAGGAAGTACAGGTACACAAAACGGCCAAGCAGGCCTTTGCCGGCATAGAACAGCACCACCGGCAGCCAGGCCACGACAAAGCCGCCCAGCACGGAGACCAGCGAGGTCACCACCGCGCGAGCCGAGGCGCTGCCGCTGAATAGCAGCACCGCAGAGAGCACGATCGCGCCCACGGCGCCAGCCGCGAGGTTCTCCTGGCCAACGTACGACATGAAGCCCCAGACCAGCCCGAGCACGAAAGCGCCGAGCACGCCGCGCCACGCGGGCGCCCGGCGGATCGCGGCCGGAAGCAGCAGCAAGAGCGCGATAGCGCCCGCGTAGCGCAGCGGGTTGGCCCAGGCGAAGAGCCCGGTGTACGCCTTGCCAGGGACGAATTCCAGCTGGTGCAGCGCCGGATAGATCAGTGCGGACAGCAGCGCTGCGACAAGCCCGCGGAAATAGCCGAGCGCCAGGAAAAACACCACGAACAGAAACGACGCGCCGACCCACTCGAACATGGCCCACGATTCACGGAAGCCGACCACCGAGAACGTGGCGAAGTGGCGCATGTACTCGTACGTGAACCATTGCGAGCCAGGGCCGTACTGGACCGCGGCCGGGCCGATGTACGGTACCGCTCCCTTTGAGATGGCCTGGAACCCAGTGAGGTAGACCTCTTCCTGGAAGAGCATCGGAAGCGCGCCGGACGTCCGGTTGACGTACCACGGCGGACCGTAGAAGTAATACGCCAGCCCGAGCGCAGTGAGCAGGCCGGCCGCCAGCCGGAGGGCGGTGCCACCACGGCGCGGCGCGGTGAAGGCGAGCCTCGGGCGATGAGCCGCGCTCTCGCCCGCCCTGGTGTCAGCGGTCCCGGCATCAGCGGTAACCGTGCCAGCTGTCTCAGTGTCAGCAGTGACGGTGTCAGCAGCGACGGGGCTGGCAGTGATGGGGCAGGCCAGGCGGCGCGGCGCCAGGTCGCGCAGCCATGCTCGCCAGGTAGCCGGGTGCGCCCGGCCTGCCTCAAGCACCCGGGCGACCGCGACGAGCAGCGCCATCGGCGCGAGCGCGCCGATCAGGTATGCGGCACTCAGCCACCGTTTGTCCGTGTAACCGAAGTTGATCCAGACCTGCGTCAGCGGCAGTGTGGCCAGGCTCCGGTAGTACGCGATGATGGCCAGCAGGGGGAACCAGAGCGCCAGTGCCAGCCAGATGGCGGCGCGCTGCGACGGCGCCACGAACCGGTCAACAAGGGCCGCCCGCACCGAGGCCGGGACCAGCACCGTCACCGCCGTCAGCACGCCGACGAGGCCTAGCGCGGCGAGGCTGATCATGATCACATCTCGCTGCGCCGCGGGCAGCGGGCCGGCCGGCCGGATTTCGACCGCGATAGCTATCGCCAGGATGCATGCGACGGTGAGGGAGCTTAGCGCTGCCTGGAAGAACGGCCGCGGGCCCGCGTCGACGATCCGCAGCGCCCGGGAGAGCACCCGCGCCGGAGTTCCCGGCGCTCGTGGTGGTGGCGGTCGCCCCTCGGTGATCACGGCATGCTCGGGCTGACTCATTGCTCCAGTGCCTGGCTACATAGCTCTCTCCGGAAATCCATCTCAGCAAGTCTCAATGAAATTCGGAATCTGCTACCTGCGGCTTGACCGCTTGCTTGGGGAATCATGACCGAGCGACGAAGCCGCTTTGACGAAATGCTGACCGGGCGCACGAGTCAGTCCCTGCCAGGCCTTGCCCGCCAAGACATCGGTCAGCAGCGTCTCGCACCAGCAAGTCAGCGCGACTGAGGCAGCTTGAACGAGCTTTTCCGGGCGCCGGACGCCGACGGTGGCGGCACGACTGGCCCGATATCACCGTCTGGCGCCTCGTCCAGGTCAACGATCACCGGCGCGTGATCGCTCGGGCCGGGTCCCTTCCTGGCCTGCCGGTCTACCCATGCCGCCTTGACCCGGCTCGCCACGCTGTCGGTTGCCAGCACCAGGTCGATCCGCATGCCGAGATCCTGGTGGAACATCCCGGCCCGGTAATCCCAGTAGGTGAAGAATCGATGCTCGGGCCACCGCTCACGAACTACGTCCCGCAGCCCGGCCGACTCAAGGCTGGCGAGCGCCTCGCGTTCTGGCTCGGTGACATGGGTTTGGCCGACATAAGCGGCCGGGTCGAAGACGTCGCTGTCGGTCGGGGCGATGTTCATGTCCCCCGACACTATCGCGGCTTCAGGACCTGCCCGGACAGCCTGCTCCAGCGTCTCGAGCCAGGCGAGCTTGTAGCGGTAATGATCAGAACCCGGCTCCCGGCCGTTCGGCACGTACACCGAATGCACCCGGATCCCGCCGCAGGTAGCGGCCACCGCGCGGGCTTCCGGCTCGGGAAAGCCGGGAGCTCCCGGCAGCCCGCGCTCGAGGTCGCTCAGCCCGACCCTCGACAGGATCGCCACACCGTTCCAGCGCGGCTCACCGTGGACAGCCGCCTGATAGCCGCGGCTCTCGAGCTCAGCGCCGAGCAACTCGGTGAACGCGTCGTCGGCGAGCTTGGTCTCCTGCAGGCAGACGATGTCTGGCTGGCGCTCGTCCAGCCAGGGGAGTAGCCGCGGCACCCGTTGCTTGACTGAGTTGACGTTCCAGGTTGCGACCCGCACCGCGCCTACACTAGCGCCCGTCGCGGCGCGTCAGAAGCGCGCCCGCCAGCAGATCGCCGGGCCGCCGCGAGCATGCTGAAGCCGTGTGTCCATTAAGCGCGTTCCGGTTCGTCGTGGGTGCAGAATCAGCCACCGACCAGGCCGAGGAGTGAGGAATGAAATACCTGCTACTAGTGTGCATGGAGCAGCCACCGGACCCGCCGCTAGAGACCGAAGAGGATGTCGCGGCCCGGGAAGCCGGGGATAACGACGACATCCGGACCTGGTTCGCGGAGATCGACAAGCGCGGGAGCAGGCTTATCGGCAGCCAGGTGAGCCAGCCGGCTAACGCCGCCACGGTGCGGGTCCGCGACGGCGAGGTCATCGTCAGCGACGGCCCCTTCGCCGAGACGAAGGAGTGGATGGCCGGCTTCGACGTGATCGAGTGCGCCAGCATGGCTGAGGCCGTCGAGATCGCTGCATTGCACCCTGTCGCCGCGTTCGGGATGGTCGAGGTGCGGCCGTTCCTGCCGGAGACATGGCGCGGCTAAGCGCCTGTCACTCGGTCTTCTCCGGCCCGCTGGGAGAGGCGGAGAGGACCTGCTGCGCCACGATCTGAAGGCCCGCGGCGAATTCCTGCGCCGTTGGCGCCTGCTTGGGATCAAGGTAGTACTTGGCCAGCAGACCGATGAATAGCGAGTGCATTACGGTGCCCGCCAGCCGCGACGCCTCCGGCTCAGTCTCCATGTCGATGCCGAGAAAAAGCTCGGCGATGCCCTGGCCAGCGAAACCCTGAACCCCGGCCAGGAACGCGCGCAAGTCGTCGTTGTGCAGCGCCAGGCCCATGAGCTCGAGCTGCGCCGCCCATAGGCCGTGGTCGGGCCCGCCGAACGAGGTGAGCGTCCGGTCGAGAGCGGATTCGAAACGCTGAAGCGGGGGGCTGTCGAGGACCTGGTCGGCCGTCATCGCGCGCTGCAGTTCGTCGGCCCAGTCCCCGATCGAGTCGAAGACGGCCTGGTTCATCAGCGCGTCCTTCGAGCCGAAGTGGTAACCGATGGCGGCCAGGCTCACCCCAGACGCAGCTGCGATATCTCGGGCGGTCGTTGCCGCGTAGCCCTTCTCCAGCAGGCAGCGCTTGGCGCCGGCGATCAGGTCCTCGCGGTTTCCCATAGCGGCAGCATACCCCGGCGTCTCAAACAATCGTCTTAGACAAGTGTATTGCACGTCTGTTTCAGACAAGCGTACAGTTCGGGGCGAGGCGTCTGCCGCCAGTATCGGCGGGCGCGGCCAGCATGACGCACGGGAGGCAAACTCATGTCCAGCGCGCACGGATCTCCGCCAAATCAGGCACCCCGCCATCGGAAGGCTGGCCGCCGGGAGTGGACCGGACTCGCTGTCCTGCTGCTCCCGCTCCTGCTGGTTTCGATGGACGTGTCGGTGCTGTACTTCGCCGTCCCGTTCATCAGCAGGGACCTGCAGCCGAGCAGCACGCAGCAACTGTGGATCTTCGACATCTACGGCTTCGTCCTCGCTGGCCTGTTGATCACAATGGGCTCGCTCGGCGACAGGATCGGCCGACGGCGGCTCCTGCTGATCGGAGCCTTCTGCTTCAGCCTCGCCTCGCTCGGCGCTGCCTACTCGCACTCGGCAAGCGAGCTCATCGCGGCCCGCGCCGTCCAGGGCGTGGCCGGCGCCACCCTGATGCCGTCCACGCTGGCGCTGATCCGCAACATGTTCCACGACGAGAAGCAGCGCCGGACCGCTATCGCGATCTGGACCAGCGCGACCATGAGCGGCATCGCGCTCGGCCCGGTGCTGAGCGGGTTCCTGCTCGACCACTTCTGGTGGGGCTCGGTGTTCCTCATCAACGTGCCCTTCATGATCCTGTTGCTCGGTCTCGGCCCGGCCCTGGTGCCCGAATTCCGTGCTCCGCAGGCGGGCAGGTTCGACTTCATCAGCGCAGCGCTCTCGCTCGCCGCGGTGCTGCCGGTCATCTACGGAATGCAGGAGATCTCAGCCAACGGCGCTCAGCCGGCGAACATCGCCGCAATCATCGCCGGCGTCGCCGTTGGCGCCGCGTTTGTCCTGCGGCAAGCACGCAGCCGCGTGCCGATGATCGAACTAGCCTTGTTCCGCAGCCGTGGCTTTACCGGGGCAGTGGCGCTGAACCTGGTATCCATGTTCGCCATCGTCGGCTTCGCGATCTTCGCAACGCAGTACCTGCAGTCGGTCCGCGGCATGAGCCCGTTCACGGCCGCGTTGTGGTCCATGGTGCCGATGGCAGGCACGCTGACCGCCGTTCCGCTCAGCCAACTGCTGGTGAAGCGCGTCGACCGCGGCTATATCGCGGCCGGCGGCCTGCTGGTGGCGGCCGCCGGCTTCGCCCTGCTCGCTCGGGCGCAGGCAAACTCCGGGCTGTGGTTCGTGCTGCTCGGCGCCAGCATCTACGCCGGCGGCGTATTGACCGCCGTTACCGTGGGAAACGAGCTCATCATGGGCGCGGTCACGCCGGCCCGCGCGGGAGCGGCGTCGGCGGTAGTCGAGACATCGTCCGAGTTCGGCGGTGCACTCGGTATGGCGATGCTGGGGAGCATCGGCGTGGCGGTCTACCGTTCGGACCTGACGCATACTGCTCCCGCTGGGCTGCCGTCGGCAGCGATGAACGCCTCCCGCAGCACCCTCGGCGGCGCACTCAGCGTGGCGGAGCACTTGCCGGCACAACTGGGCGCGCAACTCGTCAGCGCCGCGCGCGCTGCCTTCACGCACGGACTGAACGCCGCAGCGCTCGGCGCCGCCCTCGCGATGTTCGTGGCTGCCGTGCTGAGCGCGCGGTTCTTCCGTGGCATCGATGTCGTGCCGGACGGCGCTCAGCCAGACACGCTCGACACCGTGACGCCTCGCGGCACCGCGCCGACGGACGGGACAGGCCCTGAGCCGGAGCTTGTCCGCTAACGCAACGTGCCAGCCCTTCTACTCAGCGCCTGGGATTTTCCGCGGTATTCGCGGGGAATACCAGGCGCTGGCTGCGTCTACCGATGCGAGGCCGCCAACGCGAACGCCAGCAGGGAATTCGCGGTGTAGTCGTCGGCTGGCTCGACCGACGGCCAGGAAACAACGTTGTCCTCATACTTTGCGGTCTTGGTGTTGAACGAGCCATAACTTCCGGCGCTGCACGCCTTCATCCCGCTCACCGTGCCGAGTCCGACGAAGTTCGGCGGGCTGCTCGGGCCGTCGGTGACCGCGCCGAGCTGGATGTTGCCCTTGCCGGTGAGCGACCCTTCCAGGTTTGCGATCTCGCTCTGCATGCAGTGCGGGAACGTCGAGCCGGCTCCGACCACGAACGAGCTGCCCCAGCCGTTAGCGCCGAGCGCGAAGTTGAGCTGCTGCTGCCCGAAGGCTGCGAACTGATCGCCGCCGCCGTACCGCTGGTACAGCGCGTTGGTCGTGTACAGGCCGAAGGCGTGCGGCGTGGCGTCGCTGCCGCCCAGTTGCGTGCCGAGCCCGAACGGGTCGCCCTTGTCCCGCTTCGCCGAGCTCTCCCCCAGCCGCAGCTGCGCCGCCAGGTCAGCGAGCAGAGCCGGCCGGCTGATCAGCGCGGATCCGCGGTCAGCGGCCTGCTGACCGCGGGTTCGCCAGCCGGGTCCAGCGTGCTGCAGTGCTCGCAGCAACTCGCCCTCGCCGATCGCGCCGTTGTCATACAGGTTGAGCGTGTCACCACCAGCCGGGTGACCCTGCGCGATGTACGCGCGCGCCCAGCGACTGGCCGTGGCCAGGTCCGCGCGCACCTGCGCTGCGGGCGCGTGCATCGCCTCATCGGCGAGCGCGATCTCCGCCGCGCCCCAGAGCATGTCGCTCTTCCATTCGGTGCCGGGATAGAAGTCGTACGGCGAGGTCGTGACGATGCGTCCGACGTTCGTGGTCTTTGCCATCGCGTAGATGCCGCGGGCCAGCGACAGCAGGTGCTCAGCCTCCGCCCGGCTGCTGCGCGCGTCCAGCTGGGCCGCCAGGCCGAAGTCAGCGGCGAACCGGCCGGCGAAGTCCGGGCTGATCCGCTGCCCCGGCGGCGCGGCCTCGAACACCGGCCGGTACTTGACGTAGTAGGCGCTCGGACCCGGATGCCCGCCCTTCTTGACGTTCATCTTGTCCTCGGCCTGCGGCGGGAACCAGAAGTTGTAATCACCCTGGATCGTGTTGCTCGCGTTCCCGTTGCCGATGCCGACCTGGATGTAGAGGACCTTCTTCTTGGGATTCCAGAGCTTGCGCAGCCAGCTCAGGCCGAAGCTCGCCTCCCGGCCGAGAGCCGGGAACTGACCAGGCAAGTCCCGCTGCGTGATCTCCAGCAGCCCGTCGGCGTAGCTCGCGGTGTAGGCAAACTTCTCGTAGCCGCCGCCAGCGTCGAACCAGCCACCGGACACGTTCACTGGCCCGCCGACCCTGCGGAACTTGCCGAGCAGGTTGTCGTTGCTGTCGTACTTCGGCGTCGCGTACACATAGGCATGCTTGTCGGTCAGGTTGGCGGGTTCGCGGTCCAGCACCGAGTGCTCGACGTCGCTACCGTCGCGCTCGGAGGTGAAATAGCGGACCGCGTTCGCGACCAGCCGACCGTATTGCAGGCCGGTCCAGCCGACGGAGAACTCCGGCGACTTGGCTGACTGCCCGTCGGCACTGACCTCTATCCGGTAGCTGCCCGGCCCCCGCACCGCCGAGAAGGCCAGCTTGTAGACCGCGCGGTATCGGTTGTTCCAGCTACCGAGATCAGTTCTGGACGTGCCTCGGAACACGACTCCGTCGCTGCCTGACACGGTAAACGCGACGCTGGCGACCTTGGCCGGCAGCATCGCGTACGCCACCTTCGAGCCATCCGCGGGGTAAGCCACCTGGTTGACCCGGACCTCCACCGGAACCGGACTCGCGGCTTGCGCAGTCCCGGTAGCCGCCACTAGCAATGGAACAGCGGTCAGTACCGACACGCCGATAAACGGCAGAACTCGATCGCGCACTCCGGGCCTCCGTCGCTGCGGCCTTAACGCTCATTCGTTAGGAAACCTAGTAAACAAAATGGCGTCCGCGCAAGGGCACGAATGTCGCGGTGGCTCTCAAGGGGCCGCCTCAGCTCCCGAGATCTCCTGTCACAGCAGGGACTGCAATCTCGTCTCACAGACAGGTCGACCCAGCGAAGGGAGACGTGATGAGCAGCGACCTCAACGCAGTCAGGGACGCTAAGACAATTCTCCTGACCACGTACAAGCGTGACGGGACACCGGTCGAGACGCCGGTAAGCATCGCCTTCGAGGGCGACCGGGCCTTCTTCCGCTCATATCACAAGGCATGGAAGACCAAGCGCCTGCGTAACAACCCCCATGTCGAAGTCGCGTCCTCGACCCTGCGCGGCAAGCGCACCGGTCCGTTGATCCATGCTCGCGCGACCCTGCTAGAGGGCGAGCAGGCCCGCATTGCCGCAAAGGCCCTGGCGCGACGCCACCGTTTGCTGCAGGCGATACTCGTCCCTCTGGCCCACCGCCTCATGAGATACCGAACCATGCACTATGAGCTACGGCCCGATCCCGATCCCGAATCGCTCAACGAGGGCTAGCCGGCTCCATGCCGTCACCAGCAGCCGATCGAATGCGCCGACGTTTGCGCGGGTGCCGGTCAGCAGCCGCCAGGGCCGCCGGACTGTGCTAGGCACTACCTATGCCGGAGAGCGATGTTTCCGTGGTCCCCGCCAACGAGGCGAGCTGGGACGACCTGCAGGCGGTGTTTGGCCGTGGCACCCCGGCGAAATGCCAGTGCCAGCGCATCAAGCTGGGCGACCACGACTGGTTTGCCATGCCGGTAGAGGAGCGTGCACAGCGGCTGCGCGAGGAGACCGACTGTGGTCACCCGGAGGCGGACAGGACCAGCGGCATGGTCGCCTACCAGGACGGCGAGCCGGTTGGCTGGGTCGCGGTCGAGCCGCGGGCGAACTACCGGCGGCTGCGCGGGTCGTCGGTCCCGTGGGCGGGCCGGACCGAGGACGCTGACGACCCGGCTGTCTGGGCGATCGTCTGCTTCGCGATCCGGCCCGGATATCGGGGGCAGGGGCTCACCCGGCCGCTCACAACCGCGGCGGTTGAATACGCGCGAGCGTGCGGTGCGAAGGCCGTCGAGGCATACCCGATGCTGCACAAGCCAGGCCAGATCGTGTCCTGGGGCGAGATGAACGTCGGTTCCCGCAAAACCTTCGTGGCCGCCGGATTCCGCGAGGTCAGCCACCCGACTACGCGCCGCCTAGTCATGCGGCTCGACCTGGACTAGGGCAAGCCAACCGGAGCACCAAGAAAGCTCTAGCGGGCCTGACTGCTCTGCAGACGTTAAAGTTGGCGGCGTGGTGTCCGGCGGTCAAGTTGGCGCGTTCGCGCTTGCTTCGCTCGTACTGATCGTCATCCCCGGCCCAGGCGTGCTATTCGTCATCGGCCGCGCTCTGGCACATGGCCGCGGCACCGCTCTGGCCTCGGCTGCTGGACACGCGGCGGGGAACGCGGTCGTGGCGGTGTCCGTGGCGCTGGGCGTGGGCTCGATAGTCGAGCGCTCGGCCACCGTCTTCACGGCGATTAGGCTGGCGGGTGCGATCTACCTGATCTGGCTCGGCATTCAGGCGTTCCGCCGACGCGGCGCGCTTGCCGAGGTGCTGGCCAGCGCGGCTGGGCCGCGCGGCACCGTGCGCGCTGCACGGGAAGGGCTTATCGTCGGCGTCACGAATCCGAAGGCCGTGATCTTGTTCGCCGCGGTGCTGCCGGAGTTCGTCGACCGCGCTGCCGGACGCATCCCGGCGCAGATGCTGATCCTCAGCGCGCTTGCAATCGTGATCGGCGTGACCTCGGACTGCTGCTGGGCGCTGGTCTCCAGCACCGTGCGCTCATGGTTCGCTAAGTCTCCCCGCCGTCTCGGGCTCGTCGGCGGGGCAGGCGGACTGGCGATCATCGGCCTCGGTGTCACTCTCGTACTGACCGGCCGCAAGGACTAACAGCGGTCAAGACCTCTGGTCAGGACGGCGGACGACGCAGCCGCCGGTTGCGGGCGGCACCGGTGCGCTCTGGGCGCGGCGTTCCCCAAGGTAACGGGCTGGCTTGTGAGTTCGCTGTGCGGCGTCGGAATATAACCGGGGTAAAGTCCGGTTACAAACTCCGCATCGACGCATCCGATGGGAAAGGACCAGCCAGATGAGCACGTCCACCAGGCTCGCCGTGCTCGGCGCGGGCCACGTCGGGCCGGTCATCGCCCGGCTGGCCGTCAACGCCGGCTACCCGGTTGCCGTCGCCGCGTCGGGCGACCCGGCAGACATCGCGCTGGTCACCGAGCTGATCATTCCCGGGGCGCGGCCACAGTGGGCCGCCGACGCCGTGGCAGACGCGGACATCGTGGTGCTCGCGATACCGCTGCATCGTTTCGCCGACGTCGATCCCGGGCTGCTGTCCGGCAAGCTCGTGGTCGACGCGATGAACTACTGGCCCGCTAGCGACGGCGCGCTCGATGCCTTCGAAGACGGCGCGAGCAGCGAGATCGTGGCCCGGCGGCTGGCCGGCTCGGCCGTGGTCAAGGCGCTCAACCACATCGGCTACCACGAACTGGAGGACCGGGCCCGGCCGCCCGGCGCCGGGGACCGCCGGGCCGCCGGCGTCGCCGGCGACGACCGTGCGGCGGTCGCCGTAATCGCTGGAATGGTCGACCGGCTGGGCTACGACCCGGTGTGCCTGGGAAGCCTGCAGGCGGGCCGGGTGCTGCAGCCGGGCGGGCCGGTATTCGGGGCGGTCCTGTCGCGGGCTGAGTTCGAGCTGGCCGTGCGCGAGCAAACGAGGAGCCTGGCATGACCTACACCTTCGGGCTCGACACCTTCGGTGACCGGAACGGCGACGACGCCGGCCTGCCGCTGTCGCACGCCCAGACGATCCGCAACGTGATCGAGGAGGGCGTGTTCGCCGAGCAAGTCGGTGTGGACTTCTTCGGGATCGGCGAGCATCACACGGACTACTTCCCGATGCCGGCTGGGGACGTGGTCCTCGCCGCGATCGCGGCCCGCACCGAGAAGATCCGCCTCGGCTCCGCCGTCACGGTGCTGAGCTCTGACGACCCGGTCCGGGTGTTCCAGCGGTATTCCACGCTGCACGCGATCTCCGGCGGGAGAGCCGAGGTGATCCTCGGCCGCGGCTCGAGCATCGAGTCGTTCCCGCTGTTCGGCTACGACCTGGCTGACTATGAGCAACTGTTCGAGGAGAAGTCCGCGCTGTTCGCCGAGCTGCTCAAGGGCGGGCCGGTCACCTGGGCGGGCAAGACCCGCGCGCCCTTGCTGAACCAGGATGTGGTGCCGCATACCGAGTCCGGCCCGTTCCCGGCGTGGATCGGCGTTGGCGGCAACCCCGAGTCGGTCGTCCGCGCCGCCCGCCTGGGGTTCTCGCTCATGCTGGCCATCATCGGCGGCCGTCCGGCCCGGTTCGCCGCGTACTCGCAGCTGTTCCGCCGCGCCCTGGACAAGTTCGGCCATCCGGCGCTCCCGGTGGGCGTGCACTCCCCGGGCCATGTCGCAGCCACCGACGCGCAGGCCAAAGCGGAGTTCTGGCCGCGCTGGCGAGACATGATCACCCAGGTCGCCGCCGAACGCGGCTTCGCGATCCCGACCGAGAAATCGTTTGACTGGGATACCGGGCCGGACGGATCCCTGTACGTAGGCTCACCCGAGACCGTCGCCCGCAAGATCGCCGCGAACCTCCGCGTCCTGGAGGCCACCCGATTCGACCTGAAGTACGGAATGCCCGGCTTCACGCACGACCAGCTCATGACCAACATCGAGCTCTACGGCCGTCAAGTCGTCCCGCGCGTCCGCGAGCTAATCGGATGAGCCGGGACGGCCGTCGGCGGCGCCACCTGCGATAGCCCGACGCCGGGCTGCTCCGACCGGCCCGGATTCCATCCGCACCGACCAGATCATGCGTAGACCACAAAAGGCGGACACCTGAGGAAAGGGACACAACAAACCGGGAACGCCCGCTACACCAACTCGGCCGACAGCTGCAGACTCAACTGCGCAGCTCGATGCAAACGCCGAGCAGGCGGGACAAGTCTGCCGCACGGCTGAGTTCCTCCGGGCTGAACGTCCCGTTGTCGCGGCTGAAGTGCAACGGGCCGACTGCGCCGCCGCTGCCCGGACCGAGCCCGTTCTCAGCCGGCGGACCAGGTGAGCGGGTACTCAGGCGAAGGCGCGCCCCGTTCGGCCAGGTCAGCTCCGCGACTGATCCGGCGCCAGTGTCCACCCTGCTCACGACCTCGCCATCCAGCGCCGACTCGAACAGCGCAGTTGCGGCGCCGATGTCGTCCACGTACTGCTCGACTAGGGTGAAGGCCGACTGCGGGCCAGACGTGCCGAGGCCGGGCGGCGCCGCGAGCTCCGGCGGCGGCCCGGACTGTTCCGCGACCTGGATGACAGTGCCGAACGCGTCCCTGGAGCGCAGGAACGCCTCCTGCCATCTTGGGTTATCCAGTCTGACCTGAACCGGCTCGATCCCCAGCGCGCGAATCCGCCGCAAGGTCTCCTCGATGTCACTGACGATGAAGTTGAGGTGATGCGCGCCAGGCCCGTTCCGAGCCAGGAACCGCTCCAGGAACGCCGAGTCCGGTCCCCCGGTTGGCGTGATCAGCTCGATCTTGGGGCCGGTGCGGAACTCCACCTGCCCCCACCAGAAGCCCGGCGAGTCGCCGCCATAGACCCACGTGCCACCGAGCACTCCGCCGAACAGTTCCCAGCCGTGAGAAAGCATGCGGGTCCCGATCGAGACGTGATCAAGGATGGTTTTTGTCACGAGCGCCCGCTCTTCAACACGAAGCAGATGCTAGCGCGTGCCGGATTCACGACCTTCCGGGCCTGTCCGGCTGGCCGGGCACTCCTCTCACCGTCTCCGCACTCCAGTTCGCACGGGTGGGTTCCGGCCCGCAGCTGACGGCCGCGGCGGGCCGGGACCCGTCCTTCACCAGCGCGGGTTAGTCGACCAGTTCCTCGACTCGCTTCACGCCGGCGGTACCGCGGCGCAGGCGCCAGACCAGCGCGGCTACATACCACAACAGCGCCAGCCCGGCGCCGTAGCCCACGACCTTGTCGGCGGCGTGGAACGGTCCGGGTACCGATAGCACGAAGATGATCAAGGCGCTGTACAGGAGCACGAAGATGATCACCGGCCAGGCCCACCGGCCCAGCGAGAACGCGCCGGGGATCGAGTCCAGCGTCCGCCGCTTGTACGCATAGCCGGCCGTGATGAGGAAGTAAATGATGTACGGAATGATCGCCGTCGCACCCACCAGTGTCGCGAACGCGCTGGCCTGCAGGTAGCCGTACCAGGTGACGCCGATGTCGACGACGGCGAAGACAAGCAGCGCGATGATCGGAGTCTGGGTCCTGGGGTTCACCTTCCGCAGCACTCCGGAGAACGGCAGCATATTGTCGCGCGACATCGAGTACGCCAGCCGCGCCTGCGCGCCGGCGCCCACCACCAGGATCGCGAACATCGAGAAGACGACGAACGCGATGAACACCTTCACCAGCCAGCCCGGCAGCCAGTAACCGGCAATCACCAGAAGCGGCAGGCCCGGCTGCTCGACCGCCTTGATGCTCGGGATCGCGACCGTGAACCCGATCAGGGCTATCATGCCGAGAACGGCTGAGCCGGCGACAGCCCAGATCACGCCGCGCGGCACGCTCCTGCGCGGATCAACGGCATCCTCGGACATGTCAGCGGCGAGCTCGAAGCCGACCAAAGTGAACGCGCCCATAAGGCCGGCCAGCGCGAATGCGTAGATCGTCGGGTTGTGCAGCGCCGCGGTCGTGTTCGTCAGGATGTTCGCCCCGTACGGTGTCGGCTTGGTCTTCACGGCCCACAGGATGAACAGCAGCACGCCGAACACGACGGTCCCGATGATCTCGGTGAACACGGCAATGTTGTTCACCCGTGCGGCTACCTGGATGCTGATGATGTTGA
>DATMMA010000104.1:0-7690 GCA_035570295.1 Streptosporangiaceae bacterium | reverse complement strand
GGGCGCCCTGCCGCTGGAACACGCAGGCGTCACCTATTACTTCTGCTGCGCCGGCTGCCGTCAGGCGTTTGAAAAAGATCCCGCCGCTCACACCGCTGCTGACGTGCCTGACATGAAGGGCGAGGCCCGATGCTGATCAAGAACGACTTCGAGGTCGCCGAGCCGGTAGAGAAGGTGTGGCAGTTCTTCGGCAACATCCCGCAGGTCGCTACGTGCCTGCCGGGGGCCGAGCTGACCGAGGACCTGGGCGGCGACAAGTACAAGGGTCAGGTCGCGATCCGGATGGGCCCGGTGCGGTTGCAGTTCACGGGTACTGCCGACATCACTGAGCGAGACGAGGCAGCGCGACGAATTGTCGTGCACGCAGCAGGTGCGGACGAGAAGGGCCGTGGCCAGGCCAGCATGACCGTGACTGCGACGCTGGCCCAGTCCGGGCGCGGCACCCGGGTGGACGTGACACAGGACCTGCAGCTCTCCGGCGCTGCCGCGCAATACGGCCGGGGCATGATCTCCGACGTCAGCTCCGTGCTGATGCACGACTTCTCGGTCAACATGCAGGACCGGATCAGCCGGATCGAGCGGGGTGAGTCCGCCGAGCAGATCGCCGCGGCTACGGCGAGTCCGGCGAGCGGCTTCGCCC
Organism: Streptosporangiaceae bacterium; assembly: GCA_035570295.1. Classification (GTDB taxonomy): domain Bacteria; phylum Actinomycetota; class Actinomycetes; order Streptosporangiales; family Streptosporangiaceae; genus JAJYUU01. The sequence goes on along the minus strand of DATMMA010000104.1, from coordinate 7,050 downwards.
TCGGCTTGCGGGCCGCGCGGATGGCTCTGGCGCGGGTCTTCCGCCGCTTCTTTCTGCCCTATCAGCCCGCGTCGCAGTAACCCGGTCGGCCTTCGGCCAAGCTCATAAGGAGGACAGCCATGGTCTTGTGGTGGATCGGCAATGCAGTCCTGCTGGTCGTGGTGCTGCCTGTTGTCATCTACCTGCTGAACCGGGTGCTCGCCGCCGTCGAACGCATCAGGCACGCGACCGATGACATCCTGTCCGGCGGCGTAGCACTAGTCGGCGAGCTGACCGGCGTGCCCGGCGCGCTGGCCACGACCGACACCACGGTGCAGGAAATATCCGTCGGCGCCGTCCGCTACGCGGGTTCGGTCGCCAAACTTCTCGGTTAGCCCGGCTCTCGGTTAGCCCGGCTTCCGGCTTGCAGAAAGGAGAACGGTCATGCCAGCAGCTGCCTGGGTGACTTTGATCATCGCGGCGCTGATTATCGCGATTACCGCTGTCGGACTGCTGCGGGTGATCTTCCACCTCAGGGCTATCCGGGCGAGCCTCGTCGCGACCACCGGCGGAGTCCAGGCGGTCGCAGACCTGACCAGCACTGTGCCTGCCCGGCTGACGTCGGTCAATGCGAGCCTGAAGCCCGTCAGGGACTTCTGCGAGACGGTCTGATCAGCCATGACCGCACACGCAAAGCTCGCCCATCTGGCTAGCGGGGCCGCGCACTTCAGCAGCTTCGGCTGGGTCCTCGGCTATGTGATCGGCGCCGTCGTTGTGCTCGTCGTGGTCGCGCTCGTCGTGCCGATCCTGCGGCTGGCTTACTCGATCGGCAAGGAAGCGCCGAAGATCAACGACGCGCTCGGCGATGCCGTGCATAACACAGCGCCACTAGCGGCGCTGCGCACGACCATCGAGCATGCCACCATCATCATCGGCGGGCTGCAGCGCGGCCGTGCCAGGCTCGGAGGTTAGCGATGCACACACCGGCCATCGCCGCGGCCATGAACTCGTCGGAGCACACGGCATGGGTCGTCGCGATCATCCTCGGGTTTGTCGTGGTGCTCGCGGTGGCGGCGCTGCTGAGCCTGCTCATTTACTTCGTCAAGATCGTTGACCGGCGGGTGGTCGAGGTGCGCGACACGCTGGCGGCAGCAGCAGCGAACACTGCGGATGCAGCGCTGATCCCGCAAGTAGCTGACGGCGTCGAGGCCGTGCTGGCCGAAGGTCTGCAGCACCACCTGTTCCTCGGCCGGGTGCTCGGAAAGGTGAGGTCATGACCATGCTGGTCGTCCTGACTGTCGTCGACATCCTTTTGCTGATCGCGGGGCTCGCGTTTTACCTGTACTGGGTCGGCACGCTGCTGACCAGGATCGCGGGCAACCTCGAGGAGTGCGCCGACCTCGTTCGCACGATCGTCGGGCACGCCCGGCAGATCGGTCCCGGCGTCGAGCACATCAACCACACCGGCGGCGTGGTGGCAGGCGCGCTGCCGCTCCTGTACGGGATGGCCGAGGAGATCGTGGCGGACGTGACGCCCCGGCCTGCCGAGCCGCTGGTGCCTGAAGTCGTCAGGCCCGCATCGGGAACCCGGCGGTCCCGGCTGCACGATGCGGTGGGGTACGCACCACAGCGCTGACCGCGCGGATGGGACTGCGGCTACCGGTGGCCTGACTGGTCCGGACCGCGGCGTGCGACCGGGCCAGTGGTCGGCGCGGAGTACTCGCCGATCCAGTGGTCTTCCCACGCGTTGTCGTACTGCTGGTCGTTGCAGCTCGGATGGTATATCGCCGTCAACTCGCGGACGATCTGCTCGCGATGCGCGCTCGTGCCACCGGGCACCTCGTAGGTGCAGACGTAGACCTTCCACTTCGAGCCGGCCCGCCGGATCCAGCAGGAAGCGCGGCGATGCTGGAACGGGAAGCGCTCGGCCGACAGGTCATCACAGTGCCCGACGTAGCTGACCGCGTACCGATCCGGCTTCGCATCCGGGTCGGGTTTGTAGAGGATCGCGTAAACACCAGCCGTTGCTGGCGGCGTCCAGCCCCCGAGCAGCCGGGGCCCCTCGAACGGATAGCCCGCCAGCGACCCGAGACGGATCATCGGAAGTCGGCTTCTTCGTCGGCCTCACTGATGGCCTCAGTGCGCACGACAGATGCCGGGGCCAGTCCGGCCGTCGCAGCGGCTGCGGTGAAGCGCTCGGTCGCCACAGCGATCGCGTCCTCCTCCGTGTCGGCCTCGACCACGAGCTGGGCGCCGTATCTGCTGGTGCCGATCCCGGTGGCTATCCCATCGCTAGCGGCGATCGCGTCGGCAAGCTCAACGATCTCTTCGCGGCTGAGGAGCTTGCTGCCCTCGGCTTCGATCCCGACACTCCACCTCATGCGCGTCTCCACCTCATGCCGCTACGGGCGTCAACTCAGCGCCGGCAGCATCTGGGCTAGCTGCTCCAGGCTGGCCAGGTCATGGCCCGACAGCAGCAGGTCTATATGCGGCGCTGCCACCATCATGCCCAGCGTGCTCGGCCGGAAGTGCGGATCATCGCCAATGTGCGGGTTCAGCCATACAAGCCGGTAACAAAGCCGGGATAGCCGCTCCATCGCCGCGGCGAGCTGACCAGGATCGCCGCGGTCCAGGCCGTCGGAGCAGATGACCACTACGCCGCCGCGGCACAAGCCGCCACGTCCCCAGCGCCGCACAAATGTCTCAAGTGACTGGCCGATCCTGGTACCGCCATCCCAGTCGACAACGGTCGCTGCTGCTTGCTCGAGAGCGCTGTCTGGCCGCCGGTGAGTCAGTGCCTTGGTGATGCGGGTGAGTCTGGTCCCGAAACAGAACACTTCCACCTTCGCGCTGGCTTGCCTGGCTGAGTGCGCGAACTGGAGCAAATGACGCGAGTAGTCGGCCATTGAGCCGGAGACGTCGAGGATCAGGATGAGCGGGCGCAGTCGCATCTTGCGCTGCCGGAAGTACAGGTAGGCGGGTTCGCCGTGCATGCGCATGGCAGTCCTGATCGTCTTGCGGAGGTCCGGGGCGCGGCCCTGCAGGGCCGCCCTGGCGCGCCGGGTCCGCCGTCGCGGCGGCGTCAGCCGGATCCTGGCCATGATCCGGCGCAGTGCGGCAATCTCGGCTGGCGTGCACCGGGCGAACGACCGGTGTTTCAAGGCGTCGACATCGGACGCCATCCAGCCGAGAACTGGCTGTTCTTCGTCCTTCTCCGGGCCTGGTTCTGTGCCGGGCATGACCATCGCGGCATCAACCTCGGCTGCGGAGCTGGCACGCAGTGCCGGGAGGGTGGCAGGCGGGACTCCCTGGCCCAGGAAGTAACGGCGGAACACCTCGTCGTAGACACCGATGTCGTCGCGTCTGCTGACCAGTGTCGTCCGCCCAGCCCAGTACAGGTCCACCAGGTCGGACGGGTCGAGTGGCGACATGGCCGAAAAGTACGTCAGCATGTCGCCCGTGCCGACAGTGATCCCGGCCATCCGCAGTGCCCGCGCAAATCCGACCAGCACCGGGACGAACGGTGAATCCTCAGGCACCGGAGGTTATCTCCGCCAGGTTGTCCCTGACCAGGTCAAGATCGTCGCGGTCCTTGATGACCGCGCCCAGGGTGTCGCCCGCGGAATGGACGGTCAGGTCGGACTCGCCGAGAAAGCCTAGCGTCCGCACCCAGTCGATGGTCTCCGCGACACCCGGCGGCTTGGCTAGATCGAGCTCGCGCAACCGGTGCACTGCCTCGACGACCTTGCGCGTCAGTTGCTCGGCCGCTCCTGGCTCGCGGACCAGCACAATCTCGATCTCGCGCTCGGCGGACGGATATCCGATCCAGTGATACAGGCAACGGCGCCGGAGCGCGTCGTGGAGCTCCCTCGTCCGGTTCGAGGTGAGGATGACGGCGGGCGCGGACTCTGCCTTGATGGTGCCGATCTCCGGGATGCTGATCTGGAAGTCCGACAGCATCTCCAGCAGGAAGGCCTCGAACTCGTCGTCAGCACGGTCGACCTCGTCGATCAGGAGCACGGCCTGGTCACCCGCGCGCACGGCCTCCAGCAACGGCCGCTCCAGCAGGAACTTCGGCCCGAACAACCGGTCGACTGCCTGCTCATCTGCCGCTTGGCGCTCCGACAGCGCGCGGATTTGCAGCATCTGACGGGCATAGTCCCACTCATACAGTGCCTGATTGGTGTCGATGCCTTCGTAGCACTGAAGCCTGATCAGCCTTCGGCCGAAGATGCTCGCCAGTACCTTGGCGACCTCGGTCTTGCCTACGCCGACCTCGCCCTCGATCAGTACTGGCCGGTGCAACGACAAGGACACCAGCAGGGCTGTGGCCAGACCTCGATCGGCCAGGTACCCGCCCTGCCGCAGGCGCTCGGTCAGCTCGCCTACGGTTCCGGGATACTCCACCGAGAGAATCTCCTCGCCGTCAATGGCCGGGCTCAGTGACTTTCAGCCGGGCCGAGGACAAGATCACGAACGCTGCCGCCGGTACGGTTGAGCTTGCCTTCCCGCTGCAGTCTCGCCCGCCATCCCGAAGCCAGGTCTTCCTCTCCAGCAGCGAATTCGTCGAACCCGACTCCCGCGTCGGCCATCCGCTTGCAAGACTTGCTTTCGGCGCTCTCGCCATCGAGATTTGCTGTGGTTTGCCCCTGGCTGCGCCACACCGCGCGCAGCACGTCCAGCGCCTCAACGGGATCTGCGCTCATCTCGGACATCCCTTCAGCCCTGCCGTGTTGGGTTGACTGTAACTCCGCGACGTAAGCGGCCGCGACCGGCGATTAAGTGATCTCTTAATCCCGATCTCGGACCGGCCCGCGCGTTGCGGCGAGATCGGCGGCACCGGTTCGGCATGATGGTGGCTATGGAACTGACGGTGGCTGCGAGCACAATGACGACCGTGCCGGACGTTACCTTCCGCAGCGATATGACCGTCGAACTCGTCAAGCACTCGGCTTCGGACGCCGACGTGATCTGGGCGGCCAGGGTCTCCACCAAGGGCGAGCAGTCGCTCGCTGACATCGACGCTGATCCCGAGCGGTCAGCCGGGTTGATCAACTTCCTGATGCGCGACCGGCACGGCACGCCGTTCGAGCACTCGTCGATGACGTTCTACGTCAGCGCGCCAATCTTTGTGTTCCGGGAGTTCATGCGGCACCGCACGTTCAGCTACAACGAGGAGAGCGGCCGGTACCGCACGCTCCAGCCGGTGTTCTACACGCCCGGGCCGGACCGCAAGCTCGTCCAGTCCGGCAAGCCGGGTGCCTACGTCTTCACCGAAGGAACGGCCGAGCAGCACGCTCTGGTGACCGAGACAGTGCGAGCCGCCTGCCGGGAGTCATACCAGGCCTACCTGGAGATGCTGGAGGCCGGCGTTGCCCGTGAGGTTGCTCGCACCGTGCTGCCGGTCGGCCTCTACTCCTCGATGTACGCGACCTGCAACGCCCGCGCACTGATGAACTTCCTGTCGCTGCGGGTCAAGGACAGTGGTGCCACCTTCCCTTCGTTCCCGCAGCGCGAGATCGAGATGGTGGCTGAACAGATGGAAGTGCTGTGGGCTGGCGTGATGCCGCTGACCCACGCGGCGTTCGAGCGGAACGGCCGCGTCGCCCCCTAGCGCAGTTCTGCATGTGCAATCGCGCACGGGCGCAGTGCTCGGTTCACGTGAAACGTGAACCGCTATACGTTCCCCGGATTGCGGGTAATCCAAGATTGCATCCGCCGCGTAGATGGCGTGCTCGGTCGCGCTGTCCCCTTGCTCGGAGGCCCGCCAGTGCTCCATGATCCTCGCCCTGGCCTGCGCGTCACCGTCCATTCTCGCTCCTCAAACCCGGCCGACGGGCTCTCCTCGTATTGGATGATCCACTGCTTGCGCAAGCTCTGAAGTTGTCTCAGGCGCGGCATCGGCATCAGGAGGGCGGCCACTGCGCCAGCGTGAAGTCAGGTGGCACCTAACGATTAGCGAAGGTCGAGGACGGTTAGCAGGGCTTCATCGATGCCCCACGGCTTTGGGGCGGCGGAGGATGCCGCTCGCCATTAGCGCGTGGCCGTAGCAGCGCATTCTCTCCCGCAGCTGCTCCTTGTTTGCTGCGGCAAGGTAGCTGTCGACGCGCGCGGACGATACTTCGTCTGTGGGCCTGGCCGCGCCGGGTTATCGAGGATGGTTGTACGCCAGCGCGGGCACGATGTGCTCCCGAACGCAGTCGAGGATGCGCGTGGTGTTGCGGCGATCACGGCTGACCATGAGACTCAGCGGCTTCGGCTGGCAGCGCCGCCCGGCCGGGGTTGTCGAGGGGGAGCGTGATCTCCAGGGTGGTGCCCGCTCCTGGCGGGCTGTGCAGCTGGAGATGCCCGCCGATGGCCTCGGCGCGGTCCTTGAGCCCGACCAAGCCGGACCCGTCGCTGAAGTCCGCGCCGCCGCGGCCGTCGTCGCGGACCCGGAGGTGCAAGACGCCGTTACGTTCAGCCACCTCAATGTCGGCGGCAGTCGCTTGGGCGTGCTTGGCGGTGTTGGTCAGCGCTTCGGAAGCCGTGTAGTACGCGGCAATCTCGACCGGCTCGGGCAGCCGGCCCTCGACCTCGATGTGCAGGTGGACGGGGACAGCGGACCGGCGGGCCAATGTCTTCAGCGCCGGGCGCAGACCGCTCTCGGCCAGGATGGCCGGGTGCAGGCCGCGGGCGATCTCGCGCAGTTCGTCCAGCACGTCGTCGAGCCCGGTCGCCACGCGATCCAGCTGCTTGCGGGTGCCGGGCGGCGCGGCGGCCTGGGCGGCGCGCAGGTCCAGGGCGAGGGAGACCAGGTGCTGCTGGGCGCCGTCGTGCAGGTTGCGTTCGATGCGGCGGCGGGTGGCATCTGCGGTGGCCACGATCCGCGCGCGGGAGGCGGTCAGGGCGTTCTGGGCTTCGGCGTTGGCGATCGCGGTGGCGGCCAGTTCGGTGAACCCGGCCAGCCGCGCCCCGGTGCCCACGGGCAGCGGCCCCCGCGTAGACGCCACGAACATACAGCCCCACAGCCTGCCCTCGACGCTGACCGGCACGCCGACCGATGCGCGCAGGCCAATCCCGCGCGCGGCC
>DATMMA010000103.1:0-11166 GCA_035570295.1 Streptosporangiaceae bacterium | reverse complement strand
GCCCGGCCGATGCCGGGACCTTCCTTGATCCAGCTCGCTGCGACCGACCACAAGCCGGGTACTTCAGGCGCCTCCCCCAGCACCGGGTGCCCGTCCGGCGTCATCGAGATCAGCCCGTTGATCGCGTACCGGACGCCGGCGCGCTCGTCGCCCAGCAGCTCTGGCATCAGCTCGAGCGCGAGCTCGAGTTGCGGGTCGAAGTCGTCGGAGGTGAACGGCATCTCGGTCGGCGACAGTACCGCTTCCTCGATCGACGGGATGTCATCCGGCGCCACGATGATCGGCCGGTGTGCGTACGAGCCGACTTCCATGTCGCCGCCGTGCTGGCGCTCGTACATGTTCTCGTCGACGTCCCTGACGATCGGGTAGCCGATCTCTCCCTCGGTGCCGTCGAACAACGCGATCGGCCCGACGCTGATCATCTGATGCACGATCGGGGTGAGCGGGATGCGGGCGCCGGCCATCCGGGCGATCCGCGGGCTCCACACTCCGCAGCAGATCGCGACGACGTCGGTCGCGATATCGCCCTTGCTGGTGCGCACGGCAGTGACCCGGCCGTCAGATGACTTGTCGATGCCGAGCACCTCGGCGCCGGCTACGACCGTCAGCGCGTCAAGCTGCTGCGCCCGCTCGCGCATCAGGGTGCCCGCCCGGAGCGAATCGACGACGCCTACCGTCGGGAAGTAAGCGCCGCCGAGTATCACCGCGTCGTCGAGGTAGGGCACCAGCTTGCGCACGCCTTCGGGTGTCAGCAGCTCGGCCGGGATGCCCCACGACTTCGCCTGCGAACAGCGGCGGCGCAGCTCCTGCATGCGCGCCTGCGTCCGGGCCACCTCGATGCCGCCGCTCTCGGTGAACACGCCGAGTTCCTTGTACTGCTCGGTGCTGTCCCTGGTCAGCTCCATCATCATCTTCGAGTACTCGATCGGGAAGATGAAGTTCGAAGCATGCCCCGTCGAGCCGCCCGGATTCGGCATCGGACCCTTGTCCACCAGGACGAGCTGCGTCCAGCCGAGCCGGGCCAGGTGATAGGCGAGGCTGTTGCCGACGATGCCGGCTCCGATGATGACGGCACTGGCCCGGCCAGGTGTCTCAGTCATGCCGCAATCTCACTCATCTTCCTGCTGTGTCGAACTTCTACTGTGTCGGTGGACGGTTTAGTTAATCAACCGCGGCCCGGCGGCATGATGCACTGACAGAATCCCCGTTCCCGGAAGAATCTGTCAGCGCACCATTCACCCGCCCGGACGCGGCCGGCCACTGCTACTCGACAGGTATCTCCTTGTTGATCAGGCCGAGATCGATGCCCTGACGGCGGCGCACGATCCGCGCCACCACGTAGACGACGATGGCCAGCACGTACATCGCGCCCATGAAGACCAGCGACGAATGGTAGTTCACGCCGTAGCTCGAATTGGTGAGCCACTCGTAGAGGTTGAAGCCAAGCAGGCCGATGGTGACCCAGCCCGCCACAGGAACGACCTGCACGCCGAAGATCCTGATCTTGCTGGCTGGCGATGCCCGCCACAGATCCTTCTTGATGAACGGCAGCAGCACTACCGCGATGGCACTGAATAGGAAGGTCACCGCGATCACCAGCGTCGCGTCGTATGTGTACGTCACAAAGGTTGAGTTGTAGGCATACACCGCGCTGATGGCCACGGCCGGGAGCAGCATCAGGATCAGCGAGTAGACCGGGACCTTGCGCTTCTCTGAGACCTCAGCTGCCCGGTCCGGCAGCACCCGGTCGAACGCCGCTGCGAAGATGACCCGGGTAGAGGACAGGAACAGCGTGCCCACCCAGCCGAAGAACCACAGGCTCATCACCAGGATCAGGATGACCTGGAACGCCGTGTTGTGCACCAGCCAGGCGGCGAACAGGACCGGGTACGGCCAGACGGGCAGTACCGGATGAGCCGCCGGATTCAGGATGAAGGCCTGGTAGTTCAGCTGGTTGGAGTTCTGGTAGAAAATCCAGCCCATGGTCTTGTCGATGAGCAGCAGGAAAGCGACTGCCAGGACTACGGTGATCCACAGGCCGCCGAACATGCCGGTCAGGACCCGCCTGAAGTCGCTCGCGCCGCGGATCTCGCCGTAGAGGGTGGCCCCCCAGTTCGGCCAGAGGATGAAGAACATCATTACCGGGACGAGCAGCATAGTCGGCCCCAGCGGGCCGAAGCCCATGGGCTGTACGACGATGCCGGCTTTGGTCGCGGCGGCCTGAGTGGCCGCGTAGCCGTTGTTGATGCCGAACAGCTTGTGGGTCTCTAGGTTGAAGGAGCTGACGAAATCGGCGTGGTTGTTGATCAGCAGCAGCACGACGATTACCCCGAAGCCAACCAGCCCGCCGTAGAAGCACCACTTCTGGAACCTGGCGTAGCCTGCCATCCCAATGGAGACCAGGAGTCCCGCCAGCACGATGGTGATCAGTGAGACAGTAAAGATGCCGGTGTGCGTGCCGAACCAGGCGGCACCGGCGGTTGCGCCAGATCCCGGCCAGGTCCACTTGAGCGTCGCCCATATCGGCTCGAAGAACTGGACCGCGAGGATGTTTCCGTAGATCGGAGCCCACAGCCAGAGGATGAACCACCAGCCGGTAGCCGCCATCACGAAACCGATGCCGCTACCGAGGATTCGCGTCTGCCAGACGTAGTCACCGCCAGCCCGCGGGATCGTCACGATCAGGCCAGCGTAGGCGACTACCAGGAACGATACCCAGATACCTGAGATCAGCACCGAAGTAATCAGCTGTCCCTTGGGAAACGCGGGTGCGGCGAAGGCGAACTCGTAAATCGCCAGCGTGACGAAGTTGGTTGCCAGGCACGCGTAAATTATCGAATCCCGCACCGACCAGCCGCGGACAAGGCCGGTCGCGTTACGCAGGAACAGGGTCGGGGTTCCGCTAACGGATTCTGTCGCCATTTGCGCCTCTCAGTTAGGGGCGGCCAGCGTGACTGACCGCCCGCCATTGGCCCCGTCCGCCTGGCTCCCGGCTAATCTCAGCCGTTCACCAGCAGGTATCTGCTGACTTTCGCCTTCTTCTTGTCGAGTTCAAGGACGGCGCCCTGCAGGACACCGTCGCCGTAGACGCTGCCGGGATTAATCGCCATCGTCCGGCCGAGCCGCTTGATCGCCCTGCTCTCGTGAATGTGGCCGTGCACCGAGAGCATCGGCTGGTGCTTGAGGATCGCGTCTCGGACAGCTTTAGAGCCGACGGGCTTCATGACCGCGCCGCCGTGCATCGGCCGCAGGTTCTCATCCAGCGCGGGAGCCTCATCGAGCCCGGTGCCGTACGGCGGCGCGTGGAAGTTGAAAATAGCCCGGCCCATGTCCGGCACCAGGGCGGCAAGCGCTTCGATCTTCGGGGCCAGTTCTTCTTCCGGCGCTTCCCGGTAGGTGTTCCACGGCGTCGGGTTGGTCCAGCCCATGGACACCAGCGAGAACCCGTCGAGGTCCATCAGCTTGCCTTCGGCGAAGCTGACGCACGGCGAGGCTTCGATGACGTTGTCGATCTCGAAGATGTCATCGTTCCCGCCATTGAGGATGCACGGGATCTCGCCGCCGCGCAGCTTGCCGTCGGCCATGTCGAGCCACCGGTCCAGCGAGCTGATCATCTCGTGCTCGAAGCGCTCGCCGACGGCAGCCTCGTTCTCGCCCAGATGGGTCAGTTCGTCAGGGCTGACGATCGCGGGGTAGAAGCCGCTGTTGCGGATCCTGGTCATGGTGTCGTCGAGTTCGGACTTGGAATCGAGGCGGAGCGCCTCGCCCCGCAGCGTCACTTCCCAGTAGCCGTTGCGGGCCGTGATCGGCACCATTGCCTTGCCGGTGACATCGCCGCCCAGCACCACGAGGTCGGCCTTGTAGAAGGCAGCCGAGTTGAGGAACTTGCGCCAGCAGACTTCCGACCCGTGGATATCGGTGGCAAAGAAGATCTTCATGTCACTAACCGCGCCTTTGCTTGTCCGCGTGTTCAATCGGTGTAGCAGGCAGCGCATCGCAGCGTCAAGATTGATAATCCGGCAATAGTGCAATGGCCTGCGCAAATGGACGATGGCGCGCTCCGGCGGCGCTCGACAGCGGGAGGCCGCCCGGACAAGGACAGCGCTGACTAGGTCCAGGACAGCAGTGACTGGGCCTGCAGAGCCCTGAGGCCGGAAGCGGCGGCTTAGTGGCCGACTTCCTCGGGAAGCTCATACCAGCGGACGCGATCGCCAATGTTGGCGCGCAGCTTCCACTTCATGCCCTTGGGCACCGACTCGGCGACCTGGGCAAGTTGATGTGCCTGGGCTACCGGGTCGTACGGAGCGCTCGCCGGGACGAGCTCGGGCTTCTCGGCGGCGAGCCCGGGGAGCTTGCTCAGGTTGCCGGTGACGGTACGCCACCAGCCCCAGTCGCCGGCCAGCAGCTGGCCGAACCGCTTCGTATCCAGGAACGGCTCGCTTGCGTCGCCGTCCGGCTCCCGCGCCGGCAGCCCGGCCAGAAGCTGAAGGATGTCCCTGGCGTCCTTCTCATTGAGCTCGACGATCTGAAGCTTCGACAGCAGGACGTCGATCGCGTCGAGGGTGAGCGGGAGACGGCCGTATCCGGGCCGGAAGTCGAGGACGTGGCACATGGTCAGCCGGTCCACCATGACGTCGACTGGCCGGCCCGACGGAGCGGTGAAATACATCTGCCGGTCGCCGTTCAGGTTGTTGAACCTGCGGTCCGGCAGACAGCCGTGCTCCTCGAGGAATGTAGCGGTCGCCTTGCGCCCTTTGGACAGGCAAGCGAAATCCATGTCCTGCCCTGGCCGCAGCCTGGGCGGCAGGTCGGGAGTGAGCACCCGGACGGCGAGACCGCCGAGTAGCTTCAGCCCGACGCCGGCCTCGCGCGCTCCCTCTGCCAAGGCGATCGCCTCGGGCAGCGGATCGTCGGCAACGGCTTCTGGCACTTCACCAGGCTGAACTCCCACGGCTGCTCCTGCACGGCGACGAGTTAACGCGTCAACCGCACAATACAGCGGAGTCAGGGCGAAGCAGTCGTGCTGACGCGCAACGCGAGTGGACAGGATCGTTGCTGACGCTGGGCTGCTGGGGCGGCCCGTTCCGGCCGGACGACCCCAAAGTGGCCTGATGCCGGTGGCCGCCGTTCCGGCTGGACTACCGCGGCGGTAGTCCTATTCCGGCCCGTCCCCTGTGATTCGCATGGCGCTCAGTGCCTTCGGGGGCGGCTCCGGTCGGCCCGAGGTCGGCAGTCTGGTAGCTCTCCTCAGCGGCCGGAGCACGCTGGCCGGGGATCTCATGCACCCGCTCCCCCGGGATGGGCTCGAGCTGACGGCCGCCATCGACTGCCATGAAGGCCCCGCCAGCTACCTCGGAGCGCGGCGGCACACCGTGATGCTTCCACCTAGGATGCCTGTGCGCATACAGGACAATTGAGATCCAAAACGTCAGAGCGGCTGCAATGACAATCGGCATGACCCATTGGCTGGTAATCGATCCTGACACGACGGTCCACCCCCGCTCCGCGCCATGTCCTGCTACTTCGGCCATACCCCTTGGATGCAATGCCGTACCACCGGACTCACCAGCCACCGCCTGTGGTTGTCCACAAGACCTCAGCTGGCACCCTGCTAGTTTGCCTGGGACGAAACACGCAAAGCGGGCGCTGAAAGCCGGGAAACCGACAGGGTGTGCCGTCGCTTATGCGGCGGGCGCCTAAATCCGGAGTCGGCTCGAGCCGGAGCCTATGGTCAGGGCACCAGCCCGGCCTCGTAGGCGGCCACCACGAGTTGCGCCCTGTCCCTGGCGGCCAGCTTCGTCATGGCTCGGCCGGCATGGGTCTTGACCGTCGACTGGCTCACGTACAACTGGCTCGCGATCTCCTCGTTGGACAGTCCGGTCCCGATGAGCCGGACCACCTCCCGTTCCCGCGGCGTCAGCTCAGACACCCCGGGAACCGGGCGGACTCTGCGGGCTTGGACGCTGAACTCGGCGATCAGCCGCCGCGTCACCGCAGGCGATAGCAGCGCGTCGCCGCCCGCCACGACTCGAACCGCCCTGATGAGCTCCGCGGCGTCGGTGTCTTTGAGCAGGAACCCGGCTGCGCCGGCCCGCAGGCCCTCGAAGATGTACTCGTCAAGCTCGAATGTCGTCAGGATGACGACGTGAACGCCGGCCAGCTCCGGCTGGCCGGCGATCCGCCTGGTTGCCTCGATCCCGTCCAGTACGGGCATGCGGATGTCCATCAAGAGCACATCCGGCCGCTCCCGCGCGGCAAGCCAGATCGCTTCCTCGCCGTTCGCAGCCTGGCCAGCTATCTGCATGTCCTCTTCGGCAGCGAGCAGCGCGGCGAACCCGGTCCGGACGAGCTCCTGGTCGTCGGCCAGCCCGACCCGGATCACGGCGTCCCGCCTGCGGCAGGCGCCTGGCCAGCATCAGGCGCCTGGAAAGGGTCCGGTGTCTCGACCGGTGCTAGCGCATGACCTACGTCCGCCACATCGGCCGGTCCCCGAAGTGCGGAGCTAGGCAACCACGCAGCGACCCGGAATCCGCCGTCCGGCCGCCGTCCGGCCGACAGCCTGCCGCCGAGGGCGTGCGCGCGCTCGGTCATTCCGGTGATGCCGTTGCCGGCTCGCGCCGCGCCCGGCGACCTGGCCGGCCCGGCGTCGTCTATCTGGACGAGCACGCCGTCGGCCTCGTAGCTGACAAGGACGTCTGCCGCGCGGCTGGCGCTGTGCCGGGCGGCGTTAGTGAGCGCTTCCTGAACGATGCGGTAGGCAGCGAGATCGGCGCTGGCCGGCAGCTGCCGCCGGTCGCCTTGCTGGCGCAGCCGGGCCTCAAGACCGGCCTTACGGACGGCGGACAGGAGATCATCGAGCTGGCCGAGGCCCGGACTTGGTGCCCTCGGCGCGAGGTCGGTATCCGAGCGCAGCACGCCGAGCACGGAGCGCAACTCGGTTAGTGCCTGCCTGCTGACATCGTGGATCGCCGTCAGTGCCTCCCTGGCCCGCTCAGGCTGGCGGTCCATCAGGTGAAGCGCAGTGTTGGCCTGGACGTTGATCACGGAGATATTGTGCGCGACTACGTCGTGCAGGTCTCTCGCGATCCGCATCCGCTCCTCGCTGGCCTGGCGGCGCAACTGGTCGGCTCGGTTACGAGCCAGCTCGGCCGCGTGGTCACGGCGGAAGCGGACGAACTCGGCCGCCGCGAGCAATACGAGCAGCCAGGCGGCGATGCCAAGCGCCACCGCTACCGAGGCGTGACCGGCCTGGCCGATCTGCCAGGGCGGCCAGCAGCTCGCCGCGTAGCCGATGACAAGGGAGGCGATGGCAGCGAGCCGTTTGCCCGCCACCACCGCGTTGAAAAAAGCGATTATCAGCGCAATCCAGATCATCCCGGTGTGGCCGAACGCGCCCGCCGCGAGAGTAGCGCCGAGCGACGCGGCGAGTACCGCGACGGGGAACCGCCGCCGGAAGGTCAGGACCAGCCCTGCCACCGTTAGCAGCAGGTAGGCCTGCCAGCCCGGACCGCTACCGGCCGCGGCGGGCGAGTGATGTGCCCACGACCACGTCGGATGAGCCGCGCCCAGTTGCACGGCAGTCACGCCGACGGCGATCGCGATGTCGATCACCCAGCGGCGTCGTGAATCTGGCGGGCGCGGGCCAACCTGCACGTACTCAGTCATGACTAATCCCGACGCTACGTCAGGGCCGCCGATGATGGCGTCGCCCTGCGGCCGGCTTTCCGACTGGCTGCCTGCACCCCAGGTCTACCCGGCGCCCACCTGACCTGGCCGCCTGGCTAGTGCAGGCAGACCTGCAGGCCGGCGACAGCGGCGCCCCCGCCGAGCAGCATGGCTAACGGTTGACGCCGCGCAAACAAGGCAGCGGGCCGCAGCGGGGCGCGGGCAACCAGGCATCCGCACAGCACCGCTGCTCCTATCAAGGGAGGACATCTGCAGATGGCGATCATCGAGGCAACCGGCCTCACCAAGCGGTACGGCCCCGTCACTGCCGTCGACCGGCTCAGCTTCACCGTCGACGCAGGCGAGGTCGTCGGCTTCCTCGGGCCCAACGGAGCGGGCAAGACGACGGCCCTGAGAATGCTCGTCGGGCTCATCAGGCCAGACAGCGGCAGCGCGACTATCTGCGGGCGGGCGTACACCGACCTGGCCGCGCCCGCGGCGCGGGTCGGCGCGGTATTCGAGGCAACGAGCTTCCATCCGGGCCGGACGGCTCGCAACCACCTGCGAGTGCAAGCGCTGGCGGCCGATGCCGACGCGGCCCGCATCGACGAGGTGCTGGCGCTCGTCGATCTCACCGGCGCCGCCGACAAGCGGCTCGGTGCGTTCTCGCTGGGCATGCGCCAGCGGCTCGGACTGGCGACCGCCCTGCTCGCCAATCCGGACGTGCTGATCCTGGATGAACCGGCCAACGGCCTCGACCCCGAAGGCGTGCACTGGCTGCGGGACCTGCTGCGCGGCATGGCGGCGGACGGTATCGCAGTGCTCGTATCGAGCCACATTCTTGCGGAGGTCGCGCAGACCGCCGATTCGGTCATCATCGTCAACCGGGGGCGACTGGTCACCCAGGCGCCTATGTCCCAGCTCACGGAGAGCGCCGCGCTTGAAGACGTCTTCCTGGGACTCACCGCCGCCGAGACCGATCGCCAGTCCAACCGCCAACCGACACCGGAGGCATCGAAATGACCACGCTTATCCGGATGGAGCTGCTGAAGCTCCGCACCACGCGACTGAGCTATGGCCTGTTTGCCACCGCGGCAGGCCTCACGATGGCGTTTTCCTTGCTCGAGGCAGCCAGGGCGGGAACGAGCGCGGTGGCGCCGCTGAACACTGCAGCGGGCCTGAACGCCGTGATCACCGGGGGCGTCTGGACCCTCTTGCTGGCCGCAGTGCTCGGTGTCACGGTCTCCAGCGGAGAGTTCCGGCACGGCACTGCTACCGCGACTTATCTAACCGTCCCGCAACGTAACCGGGTGCTCGCCGCCAAGTCCGTGGCAGCCGCGTGCGCCGGAGCGGTGTTTGGCTTCGCCGGCTGGCTCATCGCGACGGGCGTGGGACTTGGTTTCGTGATCAGCAACGGCTACACCGAGCCGATCGGCGTTGCGACCATGGCGAGGTACGCCGCAGGCCACGTTCTGGCGGGCGCGCTGCTAGCCGCCATCGGCGTCGGCCTCGGCTCGCTGGTCCGGTCCCAGCTGGCCGCGGTGATGGGCGTGTTCGTCTGGATGATCGTGATCGAGTCGATCGTTGGTGACCTTTTCAACAGCGTCCAGCCGTACCTGCCCTACACTGCCGCGACGACCCTCGCGGGCAGCACACTCGGCGGTGCCGCCTTCGGCCCCGCGCACGGCGCTGTCAGCAGTTCCGGCCCGCTGCCATTCGCCGCCGCCGCAGCGCTGCTGGCAGCAGTCTGCGTCATCGTGGCAGCCGTAGCCGCGAGGACTACTGTCGGCAGAGACGTCAGCTAGCCGGGAGAGCCGATGGCCGAGCCCAACCTGATCGTGAACCCGCTGAGCGGCGAGCAGATTGTGATCCTGCGAAGCGCCAGCCAGACCGGCGGACAAGTGCTCGACTGGGAGCTCAGGCTCGCGCCGGGCGGCCGGGTGCCGAGCAGCCACGCTCATCCCGAGCAGCAGGAAACCTTCACCGTGCTCGAGGGAACGATGCGCTTCCGTGTCGGCTGGCGCCGCATCATCGCGCGGCCAGGGCAACGGGTGCTGGTCCCGCCGGGCACGGTGCATCACTTCGCCAATGCCGGACCGGTTACCGCGAGGGTCGCGGTCGAGTCGAAGCCGGCCCTGCGCATGCAGGACCTGCTTGAGACCGCGGCCGCGCTGGCGCAGGACCAGCACGCCGCGGGCCGGGCCCTGCCACGGCCGCTGGACCTCGCGCTGTTCATGACCGAATTCGAGCGCGAGGTAGCGGCCCCGTACCTGCCGCGCAGCCTTGTCCGCCTGGTCATGCGGGCGATCGCACGGGCCGGCCGCCTCGCTGCCGCCAGGCAGGCCTCCAGCCCCGCCATGCAAGCCACCAGTCCCGCCAGGCGAGCCCCCGGAACCGCCCGTGTCCGCGATTGAGGTCGCCGGCCTGGTCAAGCGTTACCGTGGCGCGGATCGCAACGCCGTGGACGGGATCAGTTTCCGGGTCGCGAGCGGTGAGTTCTGCTGCCTGCTCGGGCCGAACGGCGCCGGGAAGACCACCACGATCGCCATCCTCACGACCACGCTGGAGCCGACCTCGGGCGTAGTGCGGATCTCCGGCCGCGATATCGCGGCCGATCAGGCGGGCGTACGCCGCCAGATCGGCGTGGTGTTCCAGCAGCCCGCGCTGGACCAGAACCTCACCGCTGAGGAGAACCTCCGGCTGCACGCCCTGCTGTACGGGCTGTACCCGTGGCGGCCGATGTACCGGATGATGCCGGCCAGCTACCGGACCCAGGTAGCAGAAGTAGCCGGCCTTCTCGGGATGTCTGACCTGCTCGGCCGGCCAGTAAGGTCGCTGTCGGGCGGCCAGCGACGGCGGCTGGAGATCGTCCGGGCGCTCATGCACCGGCCCGCTGTCCTGTTCCTGGACGAGCCGACAGCGGGCCTGGACCCGCAGAGCAGGCGCAGCCTGTGGGCTTACCTGCGTGAGGCGCGGTCGCAGTTCGGGACGACTGTCCTGCTGACTACGCATTACCTGGAGGAGGCCGAATCCGCCGACGCAGCCTGCGTGATCGTGGCCGGCCAGATCGTCGATCGCGGCAGTCCAGCGGAACTCAAGCAGCGCCACGGTACCCGTTCCCTTGAAGACGCCTATCTCACTCTGGTCGGCGACGCACTGGAATGCGAGCGGGAATGACGGCCCGGCCAGGCCAGCCAGGCCTGCGCCGGCCCGGAGCCGGCCAGGCCGCCGCGACAGGTGAACCGGCGGTGGCCGGCCGCGCTAGCCGGGTGAGCCGGACGGTGGCCGAGGTCAGCGCGCTGCTCGCAATAGCCCAGCGAGATGTCATCAAGCTGCTCAGGGACAGGCTGCGACTCGCGGTGAATCTGGCGTTCCCGGTCTTGTTGATCGCAGGTCTTGGCGGGCTGCTGCAGGCAACTGTTGGCAAGGTCACCGGCCTGAGCACGATCACGCTGTCGTTCACCGGGGTGCTCGCAGCGAGCTTGTTCCAGTCCTCGGCTG
>DATMMA010000102.1:0-15720 GCA_035570295.1 Streptosporangiaceae bacterium | reverse complement strand
TCAGGCGGCCGAGGACGGGCTGCTGCCCCGCTGGTTCGGGCAGAAGAACCGGCACGGCGTGCCCGGCAATGCGATGGCCTTCAACGTGGTTTGCGCGGCGATCCTGGTACTGCTCGGCTCACCGTTGCGTATCTACATCATCTCCAACGGCGGCTACCTACTGTCCTGCTCACTGGCGTTCGCCGGCTATTTCGTCTACCGGCACCTGCGCCCGAACGAGCCTCGGCCGTTCCGGCTGCCGACCGTGGCGAAGTGGGGTGCGCTCGCGATCTTCGTCATCTGGATGGCCATCTACTTCTTCGGCGGGTGGAACTCCCCGAAGATCGTGGTCGGGCCAACTCAGGGCCCGGGCCTCTATCTCCTCGGGCTACTCATCGTTGCCCTGTACGCGCCGCTGTACTGGTGGCGGGCATGGCAAGACCGCAGGCTTACCGCCAAGGGCAAGCTCGTGTCGGCCGCCGTTCGGGATGTGCTGATCGAAGGTGGCGCACTCTCCGCGGGCCCAGCAGCCGTGCCGGATCCCGCAGCGGATACTGAGACCTCCGGCGAACCGCCCGTCATGCGCTAGCCAGGTATCTTCACATGCCTCTGCTGGGACGTGGCTACGATCCGCAGCCGACATCTGTGGCAGCGGTGCTGCTGGCGTCGTCCGGCGCTCCCTTCAGCCGGGCGGCGATCCGGCGAGCCCGCGAGCTCGCCGGCGGTGAGACGGTCGCCGTACTTTCGATTCTCAGGGTCTACGGCTCGACCTTCGGGTTGCCGAATCCTGGCTTGATGCCGACCCGCAGTGAGCGCGAGGAGCAGTTTAAGATCGTCCGCCGCGCGATCGACGATCTCGAGCGGCGGGGCTGCAAAGTGGATGGCCAGATCGCCGCCACCAGGAGTGCTGGCCGGATGATCGCGAGGGTGGCGCGCACCCGGCAAGTCCGCTACATCGTCATGGACGCGAGCCCAGCGACAGGTATTCGCCGCATCATCGAGGGCGAGCTGACAAACATCGTCCGGCGCCGCCTCAAGGCCGGTACCACCCTTGAGCTGGTGGGCTGAAAACATTAACGCGTTTCATACGCGGGCGACACTTCAGGGACGCGCTACGCGGCGCGATTATGGAAAGGCAGGGAAGGTCGGCAGAGCCGTACGAAGGCCGCGTGGGGACGGATGTTTGCGAGGATCCTGGTGGCGATCGACGGCTTCGGCCAGCACCCGGCCGCACTCGATCTGGTGAAAAACGTCGCCACCGACGGAACGACGCAGGTGCGAGTGCTGCATCTGAGGTTGCGTGAGGTCTCCGGGTTCAGCTGGTACGCGCGCGAGACCGGGAGTGAAGCAGCGTTCGTCGCCGATGCTGCAGTCTTCGACCTGCGGATGGCCGGCCTCGCGGCTGGCGGGGACGTCCGGTATGCCGCTGTCGACCGCGTCGCCGAGGCAATACTCGCGGAGGCGAGAGCATTCAACGCCGATCTCATCGTCCTCGGCAGCCCGCGCCGAGGCGAGTTGCTCACGCGCCTGCTGGGGAGCGTCACCCTGCGGATAATCCGGCGGTCCAAATGCCCTGTCATCGTGGCGCCGCGGCGACGGGGAAAGCCTGACCAGCCGATCGTCTCGCCTGCCTCAGCTCCCGGCCGCCGGACCTGACTCAGCCGGTTGATGGCCGGTCCCGAATCGGGGTACCGTACACGGCAGTGGTGGTCCGGCCGCCTCTGGATCCGCGGGCAGAGCTTCAAGCTCACCGGCTGCATGCAAAAGTGATCGGCGGTTTGTCTTTCCCGCCCGATGTCGCGGATCCGCGGGCCCGAGGGAAGGACTGCCATGTCCGATGAGTCACGCTCGTTTCCCGACCGGCCGAACCTCCGCTACCTGAAGCTCGAGGCTAGACGCCGCCTGTCTGCCGGCGAGTTCGGCACGCTGCACGATGCCCAGCTGGCCATTGCCCGTGAGCATGGCCTGTCAAGCTGGGCCGCGCTCAAGGAGCACATCACCAGCCAGCCGGTGCCGGAAGGCCCCGCACTCCGGCAGATCAGGTGGGTGGTTTCCCGGTTCAGCGGCGCGGACCAGCCTGCGTGGTCGCCGCCCACCAACGAAGAGCTGCGCGAGCACTTCCACGAGAGCGTCCTCAAGAGGATCCCGGCCGATAAACTCCCCGCCACCCTCAGGGTCAAGCGATTCCGCAGGGACCTCGCCGTCATCGCCGACCGGCAACTGGTGGCCCGGGCCGCATCCGGCGGCATGCAGATCGCGGCAACAACCGAGCCTGAACCGCCGCACCGGCTGACCGGGCTCCGGGTGTTTCCGGGCAACGAGGCGATCAGCGACGCTCGCATCGCTGCACCCCCAACCAGCACCTCGGGCGAGGTTCCCGCAGCGGCGGCGCAGGTGGCGGATGCCGCCTTCGCTGAGCTTGGCCTCGTCGCCCTGGCTCTGGCCGGGAACGCCCACTCCGGCACTCCGTGGACCGTCGCGAACGGCTGGGCCAACCTGGACAGGGCCGAGGTTCTGCGAACAAGCCACCGGTTCCCCGTGTACGGGATCACCACGGTGATCACTGCCACCGCGGTCTTGCGCCTGGTCGCCGACGACCGCCTTGGCCTCGACGAGCCCGCTAACAACCATCTGCGCACCGTCCGGCTCGCCGACGACGCCGTCACGGTACGGGAACTACTCACGCGGACCGGCGGCGTCAGCAACCCGGCCCCGCTATTCGCCGAGGCGGTCCCCGACCTGGTGTCGCTCGTCGGCCCCGTGCTGGCGTGCGGCGGCGAACGCGGAACCTTCGCCAGTCCCGCGGGTGGATACGCGGCGCTCGGGCAGCTGATCGCCGACGTCACGGGGCTGCCCTACCCTGGCGCGGCGGCTCGCCTGGTGCTCGAGCCGCTCGGGATGACCAGCTCCTGGTTCCCGGCCCGCTGGCCCGCCGCCGACTCCGAGGCGATCACCGGCTACTACGTCCAAGAGGACAGCTCCTTCAGCCAGACGCCAACCACGGTCAGTACGGCTCCCTCTCTCGCGGGCCTGTGGGCGACGGCAGCCGATCTGGTGCGCTTCGGCGCCGGCTGGTCGTCGCTGCTCCCCGCCGCGCTCGCCGACGAGGCGCTCCGGCCGCACGCGGGGCCGGACCATCATCCGGTGCGCACTGGCTTCGGATGGATGATCAACGAGTCCATCGGCGTGGCGGGCGTCGCCGGCAGCGGCCCTGCCGGATCCGCGTCGCTGGTCGTGGAGTTGGACAGCAAGCGGGTTCATGTCGCATTGACCAGCCGGCGCATTCCCATCGAACCCATCAACGGGCAGGTCATCCGCGCGATGGCCGAGGCGGAGGACTCAGGGAATCCGCCTGACGCGCCTCGGGGCCGGTGACGGCACTCTAGGCCGAGTCATCGTTCTCGCTAAGCTCGGCCCGTGCTGAACTTTGGCGTAGTGGTGCTCGGGGTCACTGATGTGCAGCGCGCGGCAGAGTTCTGGTCAGCTGCCCTGGGTTACACGCTGCGCCAGGATGGATTCGGCGGATGGGCGAACGTGCTCGTGCCGCCAGGCGACGCCGGGACGGCGATAGCCCTCCAGCTCAGCCAGACGCCGCCGCAAACTCACCCGCGCCTGCACTTCGACCTGCACGCCGCCGACCTCAGCGAACAAGAGGCGGAGGCGGCCAGGCTCGTGTCGCTTGGCGCCCGGCGGGTCGACTGGGACAGCTTCCCGGAGGATCCGGACTTCATCGTGCTGGAAGATCCCGACGGGAACCGGTTCTGCATCGTCGATCTCAGCCATGAGTATCGCTAGGCCGAACGGCTGGCTCGCGAGCAGTGGAGCTAGTCTTTGCGGCCGACTGCTGCGAGGAAACAAGGCCAAGCAGACTAGGACACCATGAACACGAACACCGACCCCGCCATCACGACGGCGAATCAGCCAGTCGAGTTCAGGCGAGCCAGTGAGGCAGACCTGCCGGCAATTCAGCGCGTCATCTCGGCCGCCTATTACATGTACCTCACCCGTATGGATAGACCGCCTGCACCGCTTCTTCGCGATTACCGCTCAGCCGTCGAAACCGGAGCCGTCTGGGTGACCGGAAGACCCGTCATCGGCCTGATCTCGCTCACCGAGACTGACGACATGATCCTTATCGAAAACATTGCGGTTCACCCCGACCAGCAGGGGAAGGGCCTGGGACGCCGATTGATGGAATTCGCTGAAGAGCAAGCCAGGAAGCACCGGATCGGGCGTCTTGCTTTGTACACAAACGAAGTCATGACCGAGAACCAGGCGATCTACGCTCGTCTCGGCTACCGCGTGATTGACCGGCGCGTAGAAGACGGTTACCGCCGCATCTATATGGAGAAGATTCTCCCGGTTCCGCCGCGCGGCTAAGACGCCGAGCAACTTGAACCTTGCCCCCGCGGTCAGGCTGTGCCAGGAAAGGCGGACACGAACAGCTTGCGCAACAGGTCGCCTGCCGCCACCGGGTCAAGCGCCAAGTCGACCGAACAGACCCCGCAACCGGGGCCGGCGATATAGGACCACTCCCCCTTGACGGGAACGACGTGCGCCACGGCGTCCATCTCGCTGACAGGCATGCCGAGCGAGGCCGCGGCGTCATGAACAGCATCGTTAACGACCTGCCACGCGAAGAGCCTGTCCTCAGATGCCGAGCTCCTGGAACCCCGGAGTGCCCATGCATGATGGGCGGAGTGCGTCCCGACCGCCGCCGACTGCAGCTCCGGCCACGCGGAGATACCAGCAAAGTCCGGCGGACCGCAGACCTCGTGCCGCCAGCTCGTGCGCGCCTGAAGCCTGGCCATCATGTCGTCGCTTGGGTCCTCAGCCTTGCGCGTACCGAACTCCCGGACCGCCTGGTCAAGCATGAGACGCCACCACAACAGCCACTGCTCGGCGGCGGCCGCCCGGTCTCCCTCGGGCACGACGTCACTACTCGCCGGCACATCGCCGGTCAGTCGAGGCGGAATCTCCTCCGAGGCGGCGACAGGCAACATCGCGGCATCACGCACGAACAGTGCCCGGCGCAAGACATCCAGGTCGTCATGCTCGAAACGCCACGACTTTGATCCCGCGAAGCGCACATCGAAATTATCGCCCGGCAGCCGATCACTTCGTGAGAGTTCATGGTGCGCGCTGAAGCGCCGGCAGGAGCTCACGGCACCCCACCGGTCACATGCGGAAGATCTCGGCCCCAAAATCGTGCGATCAGGTACCGTCGCGCCGTGGCGTACCAGGCCCTGACAGCGACCAAGCCGACCAGCGCGGAACGAGCACTGGACGCAACTCCGGTTAGGAAGCCGGCTACGAAAGGACCAACTGTGACCTTTGGCGATCAGCTTCGCCGACCGAGATTCTGACCCAGGCATGCGAGTCGACCCGAAGCATCCTCGACCGGCTGGCTGCGTTCCTGGGACGCGAGCCGAGTTGGTCCGGGCGGCCCTGACGGACGTCCGGCCTCACCGGCGAACTGCTTACAGCCGGAAAGCCGCCGTCACCCGTGCGACCAGATCATCTTCAGTCATCGTCGTGTCGACGTCGATGATGTGCAGGTCAAGCCTTTTCGCCTCGTCGCGCAGGCGTTCGGTGAACATCCGGTCGCGATCAAGCAAGTTGCGCAGCGCGCGCCCGGGATCGCTGGTCTTACCCGGGATCTCCCACAGCGAGCCCCGGTGAGCGAAAGCTGCCTGCCGAAACTCGGGCGTCGGCAGCAGCCAGACGGCATTGGCGGGCACCGCGAGCAGAGGCTTGACGAGGCGTGGCAACAGCCGGAAGCCCTCCGCGACCACACCAGGGCTACTCGGCAGCCGGAGCAGGTCATCAACGATCAGGCCGAAGCCCTCGCCCTGGAACCAGTGAAACGTCTCGAGCATTGTTTCCGGGGATCGGTTCACCCATCGCTCGTCCATGTCCATGGCCGCGAACTCGGTCAGGGACGGGCATTCGTCAGGTGTGCTCCGGCTGGCATGATCCGCCATCATGTCGTCGGTCGGGTACCGGTGCAGACCGTGCTGGGACGCTAGGCGCCGGGCAACGACCGACTTGCCGGCACCGCTCCCGCCACCGACCCAGTAGACATGCCGGAGCCTTGGGGGCAGCCCGGCGGCGTGGCCAGTCGGCGCCGCCTCCAGCCCGGACACCTCGGGCTGCCTGTTCACGGGCTACCCCGGCGATCAGCGCGAGGCGGCCTGCGACTGGGCTGTTCGCACTCCCAGCCGGGCCCGGATCCCGAGGAAAGCGATCACCACCACGACCAGGTAGCCAAGGTAGATCAGAAGCTGAAGCGGGGTCGGCGCGTCGCTGTAGCCGAAGAAGCTGTGCAGCACGTCACCGAACGCGCTGTCCTCCGACAACAGCTGCGCTGAGTGCCACATCGGCGCAGTGAGCACGGGCAGCCAGCCGAGCTGCTGCAGGTTCTCGACGGAGTTGGCAAGCAGGCCAGCGGCGAACACCATCAGCAGCACGCCGATGACCGTAAAGAACCTCGACAGGTTGAGCTTGTGGCCAAGCCGGTAGATCACGAACGCGATCCCCAGCGCTCCAGCCAGGCCGATTAGCGCCCCGGTGAGGGCGCCAGCCGTCGAGGTCGAGAAGATGATCGCCAGGGTGAACACGACGGTCTCCAGGCCCTCGCGCCCCACCGCCTGGAAAGCGAGCAGTCCGAGGCCCCACCTGGCCCGGCCGTCCAGAGCCGCCTCGGCCCGCTCGCGTAGTTCTTTTGACAACGACCGGGCGTGCTTGCGCATCCAGAACGTCATGTACGTCAGCACGGCTGCCGCGACCAGGTACGTGACTGTCTCGAAGATCGTCTGCACGCGAGACCCGTCGTAGCTGCGGATGGTCTCGTAAGCGACAGCACCGCCGGCGGTCGCGAGCAGCAGCGCCGCGCCGACGCCTAGGAAGACGTCACGGAAGTGGTCCCGCCGCCCGATGCGATTGAGGTAAGCCAGCAGGATCGCGACGATCATGCTGGCTTCGACTCCCTCGCGCAGGAAGATCACTAGCGTCGCAAGCACCCTGCGCCCTCCGGAAGTCCCATTTGTACCCTGAAATAAGGTAAGGCAAGCCTAACTGGTGTCCTGTGGCGCTCGCAAAGGTATCCCCCTGAGGCGCCGGTCACAATCCCTCGGCTACCCGCCCCTGCAGGGCGCCATGTACCGACACGGGCCAAGCAACCCGCCTGCGACCTCGACCGGGCCATATTAAGCAAGGTCACTTTGTCGCCGGGGGGTCGGGCCGTTCCATCAGAACCCCGAACCCGCGGGAGACACGGGGCGGGTGGCAGTCTTAGCCTGGAACCCTAGCCAGCACACGGCAACCTCTGGTGCGCTTTGCCCGCTGCGCACCGGAAAGGGGGCAGCGGTGAGGACGGATGACCGGATTATTGCTGCCGCAGCGGGCCGTAACCGGCTGAAAGCGTCTGATAGCGATCGCGAGCGCGTGGTCGACATGCTGAAGGCCGCATTCGTCCAGGGCCGGCTGACCATGGACGAGTTTGACCAGCGGGTCGGCCAGACGCTGGCCTCGCGGACCTGGGGCGACCTGAGGGCCCTCACCGACGATATCCCTGCCTGGCCGCTCCCGCAGCCGGTGCGCAAGCCAGCCAGACCGCCGTCCAGTCAGCCGACGCACGCAGTCGTCAAGGCAGTCGCCTGCGCGATTATCTCCCTGGCAACCATCTCAATCGCGGGGATGCCCGGCATGTGGACGATGCCGGCCCCGCCCAGCATGACGGCCCAGGCATGCCAGGTCTTCAATAGCTGGAAGACCCCAGGTGGCTACGACCAGATTACGTCGCTCAGCCAGGCCGCGACTTACGCCAGTCAGGGATCTAATCCCAACCTCGCCAACGACCTGTGGACGCTGCAGGAAGCGTATCTGCGCTCCGAGGGTGTCGGCGGTACGCCACAGTCAGCGGCCGCCGCCCAGGCCTATGCGAGTCAGGTCAAGGCCGACACCGCACAAGTCAATTACGACTGCATGACCGACGGCTATTAGGCGACCGACGTAGCCCCTGCATACCTCGGTCGCGCAGGGTTGGCCGCTCCGAAAGTCAGCCCGTCTGCCGCCCGGCCCGCTACCCCTACGACGAACCCGGTCGGCTGATATGGACAGCATCCGGGCCTGGCAAGATGGCGATATGGCTGAATCGTGGACGACTGTGACGGCGGCGGACGTGCGAGCGGGCGATCGCGTCCGGCTCGCCAGCGGTGCCGAGATGCTGGTGTCGCGGATCGAGACGCGCTTGCTCGGCAGGGACGGCCTGATCGCGTTCATCGAGGACACACCTGGGCGCTGGTACAAGCAGCCGGTCCCGCAGGCAGCAGAAGTCGAGGTCGCGCGCGGCTAGGAGCACAGCTTGGTGAAGCGGGCTGCCGGCTGCGCGGTAGCGAGGTGGCTAGCCGCGGGCATCTCCGCCGAACCGCTCACCCACCTGCTCGGCGGTGAGCCCGAAGTCCGCGAGCGAGTACCGGTGCGCCGGCCTGCTGGCGCCCTGGGACGCCTCGGCGCTCAGCGCACGGATCGTGGCCGCGGCCGCGTCGCTGTAATCCAGGCCGAAATGCTCGTACACAGACTCAATCGTGCGGGCCGGGTCTGCGGTGAACTCGGCGTAGTCGACGTCCAGGAACTGTGCCGGGCTGTACTTCGCCCGTGCGGCGCCGAACTCCTCGAGCCCGCGGGCCCAGAGTTCGAGCTGATCAGCACCGATGACCTTGCCGCGGAAGATGTTCGACCAGCCGTCGGTAGCATGCGCTGCTAGCGAGCACATGGACCCGATCACCGAACGCGGCTCGCGGTGGGTCTGGATAATCAGCGCGTCCGGGTAGACCGTCATGATCGCATCAATCGAGAACAGGTGGCTCGGGTTCTTCAGCACCCACCGGCGGCTCGTATCGTTCAGGCCGATGAGCTGAAGGTTCCGCCGGTGCCTGCGGAACGGCCCGGTCCAGTCCTGCTCCGCCAGCCAGGCCGAGTACGTCGGCAGATGCGCCAGGCATTCATACGAGACAGAGCGCAGCGTCTGCCGCAGCAACTGCCAGCACTCCTCGACGGTGTCCGCGGCGATGTAGTGGACGCCCATGAACTCCGGATGCTCGATGTGATGCCGCTGGTACCCGGCCTGGATGTGCTGGAAGGCGGGGTTGCCCTCCCAGGTATCCCGCGGCGGGCGCGGCTGCGGCAGCTCGGCCAGCCACAATTCCAGGCCCTGGTGACCAGGATCGGCTGTGAGCAGCCGGTGCAATGCGGTTGTCCCGCTCCTGGGCAGGCCCGTCACGAAGATCGGCCGGTCGATTGTCACATCGGCGTGCTCCGGGTGCGCGGCCCAGGCTGCTTTGGCAATCAGCCGGGCGCTCAGCGCGCCGCGGAGCCCGACTCGGGCCACCTTCTGACCAAGCGGCGTGAGGTCCGCGTCGCTAGCGTAGGACTCCAGGATCACCGCCAGGCCGTCGGTGTAGTCATCCTCCCCGAAGTCGGTCAGCCCGGTCAGCCGGGAGGCCGACTCGTGCAGGTCCGCGACCGTGCCGACGCGGTCTCGAACGCCACTGTCCCTAGCGGTACTGTCTCGTCCCGTGCCTCGCTGCCCAGTGCTGGCCATCGGCGCGCTCAGTGGTGGTATTCGCCGCAGTTGACGTCAAGGCACTGGCCGGTAATCGCGCGCGCCAGCGGTGAGGCGAGGAACAGCACGGCATCGGCGATCTCGTCCGGCTCCGGCAGTCGGCCGAGGTCGATGTTCGCCGCCGTTTCCTGATAGATCTGATCGGCGTCAACGCCGCGCTTGCGGGCCAGGTAGTTGAAATACCACTTCAGCGACTCGCCCCAGATGTGACCGGGCGCAACGGAGTTGACCCGGATGCCCTGCGGGCCAAGCTCGGTAGCCAGGCTCTGCGCCATGGCGAGCAGCGCCGACTTGGCCATCTTGTAGGGGCCCATGGTGCGCTGAGAGAACCTGACGACCATCGAGTTGACTATCACGACTGCGCCCTGACTGGCTGCGAGCGCAGGGATGAATAGCCTCGTCATCCTCAGCGCGGAGATGACGTTGTTGTTGAAGCCTGCCTGCACGGCGTCCAGGTCGACCTTGCCGAGGTCGGCAATGGGCGGCATCACCAGCGCGTTGTGGATCAGCGCATCGACCCGGCCGAACTCCTCCAGCGAGGCAGCGGCAAGCCGCTGCACGTCTGCCTCCGACGTCATGTCGGTCGGCACCACCAGCGCGCGGCGGCCGAGTTCCTTAATCTCCGCGGCGACTTCCTCAAGCCGGGACGCGGTCCTGGCGGCGAGCACGACGTCGGCGCCGGCGACCGCGCCGCGCACCGCGATCTGGCGGCCGAGGTCAGGACCGACCCCGGAGATGACGAGCACCTTGTCCTGCAGGTACATCAGCGCTACTCCCGAACTTGATCACGAAGACTTCTGGTCGCCGGCGACGATCGGGCTATGTCCTGAGCGGTCATCAGCCCACCATCCGGTTCGCCACGGCGGCCTGGCGTACCGCGATCCGCGCGCGGTAGTCCCCCACGGTGATCCGCGACTGATCGTGGTAAGGCAGCAGCTCAGGTAGCCGGGCCAACTCCACCACGTCGACCCGCGGTCCGTCCGCGTCGGTAAGATCTCTGGTCAGCCGCTGCCAGCGGATCTGCACGTAGCCGCGGGTCCGCCCGGTGAGCTCGAGCCAGTTCGCGACGCCAGGATCACGCTCGGTGATCACGAATCGCAGCATGCCGTCCGGGTCGTGGCGGGCCTGATCAGCGGTGAGGCTGGTCTGGTGGTTGATGTAGTCGAGCGAGATGTACCAGCTGCTGCCGAGCTGGATGCCCTGGTAGGGGGCCACATCCCGGCCGGCGGCGGGCACCGTTACGATCATCGCCTGGTCCGGTCTGAGGTCAAAGTGACCGACCGAGGAGAACTGGGTGGCCAACCCGCCCGGCGTCCGCCGCGGCGGCGTCATCGTGTTGACCGGCTCGTTCAGGTAAAACCACTCCGGAAAGGCCAGGAACGTCCGCAACCGGGACAGCAGTATCTTGCCCGCGACGCGGTAGCGCTTGGCGAGCAAGGCCTCATCAGGCGGCTCCGGCGCGGCACCGATCTTGTCGGCGCGCTGGATTCGCAGCGTGCCGCGCCGCTCGTTTGCCCAGTCGCTGTAGACCTCACGGACCGCGAGCATCGCAGAGCCCGGTCCGAGCGTGACGTAGCCGGCCGGGGCGTCCGTCATCTGCGGCGCATCCGGTTTTCTCGGGCCGAAGCGCAGCTCGAACGAGCCGTCTGCGGCGATCTGCAGGCTGCGGTCGTCGAACGCAGTCAGGCTGTCCGGCACCTCAACAGGTGAGTAGTCGCCGTTCAGCACCTGAAAGCTGAGGTCAGTCGTGGTCCCGCGCTGGCCGCTGACGATGTATTCGGCGTCGTCGCGCAGGTACGCGTGCAGGTACAGCGTGTCCGGGTTGTCCAGGCCCATCTTCGTGTACGGGCCGGTGGACTGGACGAAGTACGGGAAGTCACGCTGGTAAGCCCAGGCCAGATGCAGCGACCCCTGAATGCTGCCGGCCAGGTAGTCATATCCTTCGGCCAGGTCCTGGTCGGTCCGGACGTGCGGCGCGGCCGCGATGAGCTTCTCGGCCTCGGCTACCGCCTCAGCGAACGACTGGGTGAGCACGGTGACCTTCCCCGTATCAGGCGCGCTGGCCGGCACCGGGCCGGCGGCGCTGGCGGCCCGGCATCAGAACCGGCCCGACCAAAGGTAGAACACGTTCTAACTGCCGGTCAATGACTGGCACCGGCCGTAGGCCTCATGTCAGCTGACCTTCTTTGGCGCCCACATGTTGTCGGTGAAGCGCAGCGACGGGCTGTCGTCAAAGGAGTTCATGGTCTCGTAGATCCGCTGGTAACCGGTGTGCGATATCCGCCACTTGCCATCCGCGCCGCGCTCGTATGTGTCTTCGTAGAACGCGGCCCCCTTGATCAGAACGCGGTGCTCCGTGGCGATGACTGTGTCTTCGAACGACCACGTTCCCGATGCTTTATCGCCTTCGATCTTGATCTCTGGCTGCCCGCACCGGTGCACCGTGATGATCTCCGGACCGAGATTGTCACGCAGGTATTTGACGATCTCGTCGCGGCCGCGCAGGTTCAGCGGGCGGCCTGCCGCGTGCGTGCCGTAATCAGCGCTGGCGTCCGCAGTGAACACGTCCTCGATCTCGTCCCATCGCTTCAGGTCGACGCAGCGCAGGTACCGGTACTTCACCTGGCGGATCTCTTCCAGCGCGGCTAGGTCCATGTCATCCAGCTTTCAGATCTGATTGACTTCCAAGTGCAAACAAGAACATGTTCTACTCCAAGCGGTCAACCGTGCCCGACGACTTCGCCGGAGGTTACGTGCGCTTCTGCTACGCCGAGTCGATGACGGACCCGTCCTTCTATGCGCCGCTGGCCACCGCGGCAGAGGACGCCGGGTACGACTCGATGGTGATCCCGGACAGCATCTGCTACCCCGCGCAGTCCGACAGCGTGTACCCGTTCAACCCCGATGGCACCCGCGAGTTCCTGGAGGACAAGCCCTTTCTGGAGCCGTTCTCGCTGATTCCCTTCCTCGCCGCCGTGACGGAGCGCCTGAGGTTCATCACGTTCGTGCTCAAACTTCCGGTCCGCCATCCGGTACTGGTGGCCAAGCAGGTCACGTCTACCGCAGTGCTGGCAGACAACCGCCTGGTGCTCGGCGTCGGGTCTAGTCCGTGGCGGGAGGATTACGACGTGCTCGGCGTGCCGTGGCAGGGCCGCGGGCAGCGGATGGACGAGTCGCTTGCCATCGTTCGCGGCCTGACCGCGGGCGGGTACTTCGAGTTTCGCGGTCAGATCTTCGACATCCCGCCGATCAAGCTCGCGCCGGTCCCGAGCGCGCCGGTGCCGGTGCTCATCGGCGGCCACGGCGAGGCCGCGCTGCGGCGGGCCGCGGCATCCGGCGATGGCTGGCTGCACGGCGGGGGCAACCCGGGCGACCTGCCCGGACTGCTAGCCAGGCTGGCTGAGCTGCGCACCGAGTACGGAACAGCCGGGCGGCCGTTCGAGGTGCACGTGATCTCGGCCGACGCCTACACGCCAGACGGCATCAAGCGACTCGAGGATCAGGGCGTGACCGAGGTGATCGTCGGCTTCCGCTGGCCTTACCAGACCGGCCCGGACACCGAGCCGTTGCAATCCAAACTGGACAACCTGCGCAGA
Organism: Streptosporangiaceae bacterium; assembly: GCA_035570295.1. Classification (GTDB taxonomy): domain Bacteria; phylum Actinomycetota; class Actinomycetes; order Streptosporangiales; family Streptosporangiaceae; genus JAJYUU01. Next base: position 2,520 of record DATMMA010000102.1, on the reverse strand, counting down.
TACGCCGACGACGTGATTGCGCGTTTTCCATGATCCTGGAGACTTATGCATGTCCTCGCGGTGCACAAGTCTCCCGGATCATGAGAATTTAGGCGGCATGGACCCTCAGCCAGTGAACTTGCCAGCGGCACTCAGCTCCTTCGACGAGATCTACAGCCCGCGCATCGTCACCCGGATGAACGACTACGACGTGCGCATCGCGCATGCCAGAGGCGAGCACGTCTGGCACGTGCACGAAGACACTGACGAGTTCTTCCTGGTGCTCGACGGCCAGTTCGACATAGCGCTGCGGGAAGGCAGCGCCGAGCGCGTAGTGAGCCTGCGCCAGGGCGACGTGTTCGTGGTGCCCAAGGGCACCGAGCACAAGCCGTCCTCCCCCGGCGGCTCGATCCTGATGTTCGAGCCATCCGGCACGATGTCGACCGGCGACCGGCACGAGGGCGATATCCCGGCCCACGTCCACAGCACTTCCGGCCAGGATCTCTAGCCAGCCAGCTCCCTGACCAGCTCGGTCACCAGCTCACGCGGCAGGCCGTGGGTGTCGCGCAAGAACTCGTAGTCGTCCTCGGTCAGCCGGCCGGACGGGTACAGGCGCGGGAGTAGCGAGCGCCCGCGCCGCAGCAGGTCACGGAACTTGCGCTCCTCGGACTGGAACACGGCATGCACCACGGACGGGTCGAGTTTCTGGCCGAACCGCTCGCCGGTGTCCGTCACTAGATCGGAACGCAGGTCCCGCAGCGTCAGCGAGTTGTCGCCTCCGCTCCATAGTGCCGTCAGCGAGCGCCTGACGAGCCGCCGCAGTACATAGCCGCGGCCAGTATTGGACGGCCGGACTCCGTCCGCGATCACCACGATCGATGAGCGCAGGTGGTCGGTAAGAATCCGCAAAGAGCGCTCGTCGGGGTGCCACAGGCCGGGCAGCACCGCCAGCCAGGGCGCGAACATGTCGGTCTCGAACACCGAACCGACCCGCTGGGAAACCATGAGCAGCCGTTCCAGTCCCATGCCAGTGTCAACTGACTGCTGAGGCAGCGGCGACAGGCTGCCGTCGGGTTGCCGCTGGTAGCGCATCGTGACGTGATTCCACAGCTCCACCCACCGCGCATCGGTGCTGGGCCGGCCAGACGGAGGCCCGTCCCCGGTCCAGACGAAGATCTCGGAATCCGGTCCGCACGGACCGGTCGGCCCGTTGGACCACCAGTTGTCCGCCGGCCCTAGCGATTCGACCGGAAGCCCGAGCTCGCCCCAGGTCTCCAGCGCTGCTGCGTCCGGCCCGACCTGCTCGTCGCCGCCAAAGACGGTTGCATGCAGCAGCTCCGGCCTCAGCCCGAAATGGTCGCAGATGAGCTCCATGCCCCAGCCCAGGCTCTGCGGCCCGTCGTAGTCGCCCAGCGACCAGGAACCCAGCATCTGAAACACGGTGAGGTGCGAGGTATCGCCGACTTCCTCGAGGTCGGTCGTGCGCAAGCAGCGCTGTACGCCGGTCAGCCGCCGCCCGAGCGGATGGGGCTCGCCGGCCAGAAAGGACGTCAGCGGGTGCATCCCCGCGGAGGTAAACAAAACCGAATCGCCCGGCTTTGGCAGCAGCGTGCTGCCCTCGAGCAGCTGGTGCCCGCGACTTCGGAAGAACTGGATGAACGTTGAGACAGTCTCGGTGGTGTTCATGGCAAATGCGCCTCTCGTGGTCAGGGCGCCCGGAACCGGGCTGACGGCGCAGCCACTGAGCAGGCGGACTGATCACGAGCGCCGACGACCCGTTCGCGGTCGCCAGCGGATGGGAAGAATCAGGCAGCGGCAACCGGCGAGCTGATAGCTCGCGCGGCCGCGGTGGTGCGCACTCCGGGAGTGCGCTGGCAGCTGATCTTCACGCCAGCAACTGTAGCCGGGACATCGATGACAAGCACACTGCATTTTCGAAACGGCAGCCGGGCAGGCTGGTCGCGCCCGCCAGCTGGCAGTCCGCCGGAACCAGGGCGTTCCCGCACGGAACGTCAGTCAACGTGCCTGCTGGTCCCGGAACTGGCAACCCCTGCCACGCCAGTGTGCTTCACCTGAAGGGATCTGCGAAGAATGAAGCCATTCCTGATCGCTACCCTGGCCGCGCTCGGCGTTGTGACCTGCGCGTGCTCAAGTTCCAGCCCTGCGGCCCAGCCGGCGCACACTGCCACCGTCACCGCGAACGCCGCGGCTAGCCGGTCAGTGACGCCCGCGCCGACCCCGTCCCCGCCGACTTCACTGGTCGCCGCCCGCTGCCAGACCGGTCACCTAAGTGCGTCGGCGGGAGCTCCCCAGGGCTACCGCAGCGGCCTGCAGTTGGTGATTATTTTCAAGAACACCGGTACTGCCGCGTGCACGCTGCACGGCTGGCCGCGTGTCTGGCAGTCGACGGGTCCGCCGGTCACTAACATCGGCCAGCCGGCCAGTGAAGGCCCGGTGCCGCCAGCGACCGTAGTGACGCTGCCCCCGAACGGAACAGCCAGTGCACGGCTGCAGATCGAGGACTCGGCGACCTACTCGACT
>DATMMA010000101.1:0-3328 GCA_035570295.1 Streptosporangiaceae bacterium | reverse complement strand
AGAAACTCATCATCGAATCGTCCAAGCACGAAGCGGCCGAGGAAGAGTATTTCTGGCCCGTTGTGCGGGATCGCCTTCCGGACGGTGACCAGCTCGCCGACCATGCCATCGATCAGGAGACCGAGGCGAAGGAGGTGCTCGCCCGGCTCGAATCGCTCTCTCCGGGCGACGCCGAGTTCTCCAAACTGCTCTCGACGTACATCCCGGCAGCTCGGGAGCACATCGGCTATGAGGAAGAGGTCGTCTGGCCGTCGCTACAGGAGGTGCTGACGGCGGCAGAGGCCGAGGATCTCGGCAAGGACATCGCCATTGCCAAGGAGATCGCGCCCACTCGTCCGCATCCGCACATCCCGCCGCAGCCCGGCGTGCTCAAGACCGCCGGTCCCGCGGTAGCGGCCGCAGACAAAGTGCGCGACGCGATGTCCGGCCGGGGCGACAGCTAGAGCGTCAACAGCCACGACAAAACCGGGAACGGGCTCTTGCGGGCCAGTCCCGGGCCGCGCACGCGGTTGCTGCGGTGCCCGGTCAGGTGAAGGAGCAGGCGGCGGCCCGCGGTCAGCAGCTGAGCGAGGTCGCGGATGCCATGCCGGACACGGTCAGCGACCGGGCCCATGCGGTCGCCACCTGGGCGCGCCGGCACCGGGCACAGCTAGCCATCGCCGCAGCGCTGGGGCTGCTCGCCGCGGCTGCCACGAGGCGGCGGTGGTAACGACCACCGACCCGTGCGCAGCCCAGCGGTGCCGGAACGGCATCGACCGGCCGGCTGATCAGCTTCGCAGCAATCACGCGGATCGAGCCCGGCTGGGTGATCCCTCGGCCCGCGGGGTGCTGCTGTTCGGCTTGAGTGCTCCGAAGATCGAGCAGCGCGGCGGCGGCGCCGCCGGGCCTTCCTCGCTGACGAAGGGTCCTCGCTCCTCCGCAGTGCCGGAGCATGCGGACCAGGTCAGTGCAGCCTTTCGGCTTCACGACCTTGGGGGCGAGGCGGGTTGTTGGGTCCTGGACGAGGAGGCCGGCCGGAATGGTACAGCGAGCCACCTTGACGGTTCTTGTAGCTTGCTCCGCGCGCGCCCAGTGAGACAGGTCTCCGACATTACGCGCAGCTACCCCGAGCAGCAAAAACTACACCCGACACCGCGACTCACGGCCACACCCGGCTGAGCCCAAGGTCCGCGGTCATTATCCAATGATCGGGCGGAGGGCATTTCCAGGCCTATGCCCCGCTTCTTTAGCAACCGCCACCGCGGCGTCGTGCGCCACGCGACCTCTGCCGACATAAGCTCGCGATCCGGCCACGTATGCGCCCGGCAGCCGTGACATTGGGACACGGTTGACGACGCTCGGCCGGCATAGGACCAAGCACCGCCGTCATAGCCCCGTTTAGGAGGTTGAGTCCAGCGGTAACGGGTAGCTCATCGGCTCACCGGAAGGCTGAGACGACGACGGAACAGGACCATGCCGACGCCGAGTCGACTCACGATAAGACTCCGCGGCCGATGCCCGTGACGCCGACCGACCAGACGGAGCGACCGCAAGGATTGCATTCGATGAGAAGGGCGCCGACCTGTCCGGAATTCCAGCGCGAGACCCGGCTTCTTGCCACCCCCGGAGCTGCTCACGTTTAGCAGCTGGTACCCGGTCCGGAGCTGTCACGAGGAGCCGACGAGACATGCAGCTGGCCAGGCCCGCGACCGGCGTCACCGGGCATGCCGCGTCTGCGTGCCCCGATTACATCGCGTGGCGCATAGCCCTGGTCCCCGGCAGCAGATGGCGGCGGGAGCGCTGATGCGAAATGCGCTGCGGCGCACGCTGATCGTCCCGCTGATGCTGGTGGTCGCCGTCGTCGTCGTGGCTATGCTGCCGGTTGTCGCGCTGGGTCAGTTGATCGTGAGTGCGCTAGGTCTGCTGGGTGGCCGTCCGGCGCGCTGGCGTGCCTTGCGGCTGGCGGCATTCGCTGCCGTCTATAGCGCCAGTGAGTGCGCGAGCGTGCTTGCGTGCCTGCTGTTGTGGGTAGCCAGCCCGGTGCCGCGCTGGCGCAACGACGCCCGCTGGCGCGCGCGTCACGTCTGGGTGCTTGGTAGCTTCATCGGAACGCTGCTGCGCACGGCCCAGCCAATCCTCGGATTCCGGCTGGAGCTGGAGAACCCCCGCGGCGACACCGCCGGTTCTGGCAGGCCCCTGATCGTGCTGAGCAGGCACGCCGGTCCCGGAGCATCCTTCGCCCTGATCCACGTGCTGCTGCGCCAACGCCAGCGGGTACCCAGAGTCGTCCTGAAGGCCCAGCTCAGGCTCGATCCCACTCTCGACCTGCTGCTGACCCGCATCGGCTGCGCGTTCATCGGCCCAGGTGGCGCCGGAGCCACTGACCCGACGACTGCGGTCGCCCGGCTGGCCACCGACCTGCGCCCAGACGACGCGATGCTGATCTTCCCCGAAGGCATGGACTGGACACCGAACCGGCACCGCCTCGCCGTCCGCAGGCTGCGCCGCAAAGGCCTACCCGCAGAGGCCGCCGCAGCCGCGGCGATGCCGAACGTCCTGCCGCCCCACCCGGGCGGCACCTTCGCAGCACTTCAGGCAGCACCCGGATCCGAGCTGGCAGTGTTCATGCACACCGGCCATGACCAGTTGCTCAACGCGGCATCAATCTGGCGTGCCCTCCCCCTGCAGCGCGAACTGCACATGGTCTGGTGGAAAGAACCCGAACCCCACGTCGCCAGCGAAGAGGACTGTGCTGCCTGGCTCAACGACGTCTGGAGCCGCATCGATTCCTGGATCGAAGAGCAGGCAGCCATAGCCAACACCCTCCAGCAGAACCCCGCGGCACCCTAGGCGCAGGCGCGAACGTCCCAGTGCACCATTTGGCTGCCGCGCTCAGACCGCGCAGCACTCTGGTTCCCTCCAGTGCATCTGTCGCGATCTCAATGGCGCCGGACCAGTGCCGGTCGCTGAGCTTCCCCCGGCCACGGGCCATGCACCGGACGGGGTGGCCCGCGGCGGGCAATTCAGGCACCAGCCGTCCGCCGATGTAGCCAGATGTCCCGGTGACAAGGCAACGCAATGGAGATGGCCTGGGCCAGCGCGGCGTCGAGGAGAGACGATTCGGCCATCTGGCGGTTCCTCGCCGGTCTCAGCGGCGGCCCTGCGCGAGGAGCGCCCCGACACCGCGGTCACTGCCGAGTCGGCCACGCGGCCGCCGCGTAATTATGGTGGTGGTCGTCATCGCTACCTGGCTCCGGCCTTGACCGGGTGACGGCGCGACGATCTGCTCCCGGCCTTGACCGGCTGGCGACGCGACGATGTGCCATCGCCGCCACGGTCGCTGCCGCCG
>DATMMA010000100.1:0-16821 GCA_035570295.1 Streptosporangiaceae bacterium | reverse complement strand
ATCTCCGGACGCGGGGCATGCCATCATCCTGACGGTGCCGTCCGGATGGCCGCATCGGCCGTGCGGACGTTCGGGGCCGACGCGCATGCGCACGCCCGGCGCAGGCCCTGCTTGTCCGCGCATCGCGGCCGGCAGCAGACTGCCATGCTGCCGGTCCCGCGGCCGTTCGCCGAGGGTGACTGGCGATGACGCTGAAGCTTCAGATCGACCCCATCGCCTGCACCGGGCACGGCCTGTGTGCCGACTTGCTGCCTGAACTCATCGAACTGGACGAGTGGGGCTATCCGATCCTCGCCGACAGCGTTCCGCCTGACCTGGTAGCGCACGCCCGCCGCGCGGTCAATGCCTGCCCGACGCTCGCGCTGCGGCTGGCCCGGACCCAGAACCAGTTAACGACACGGCACCAGCGGATCGGGGAGATACGAGGGGACAGATGGGCCAGCCAGTAACCACGCAGAGCGAGCCACGGCACCGCCGCCAGGAGAGGCCTGCCGGGGTCGAAGGCAATGAGCGCCTCACGGCCATGACTGGCGCTCTCTTGCTCGTCGGCTTCGCTGTCGAAGGCGTTACCGTCCTGGAAGTGCGCCGGCTGATTGTGCTGCACGTTCTGGTCGGCGCGCTGCTGATCGGGCCGGTGCTGCTGAAGATCGCGTCGACCGGGTACCGGTTCGTCCGGTACTACACCGGCTCATTGCCCTACGTGCGAAAGGGACCGCCGTCCCCGGTACTGCGACTACTCGGCCCGTTCGTCATCCTGACTTCCGTGGCCGTGCTGGGTACCGGGATCGTCCTCGGCATCGTAGGACCGGGGAACGGGCAGTGGATGTTTCTCCACAAAGCGTCATTCATCTTGTGGTTCGGCGTCATGACGATCCATGTGCTCAACTACGCGCCGCGTCTGCCTCGGTTGCTCTCGGCGCGACCGGACGACCGCCGCGCCACCTCAACTGGGGGCCGCACCATGTCAGTACCGGGCGGTGCGACCCGGTGGCTGGGGCTGGCGGTTTCGCTCGCCGTCGGTATCGGCATCGCTGCTATTGCCATGCATATGTCGGCGAAGTGGGGCGTCAGCATCTGAGCGCTGGACCTCGATCACATGACGTGCGCGGCGATGGTCCGTGCGCATTCGATTGACTCGGCATGCGAGGTGTCCACCTCAAGGTCATAAACGATGCCCTGATGGACTACCTCTGCCTGGTACGCCGCCATTCCCCGGACCCGGTCACCACGGGCCAGTTCGCGACCTGCGGCAATCGTACTGTCACACCTGACGCCCACCCACAGCACTTGCAGGTCGCCCAGAGACTTCTGCCATCGCTGCTGCGAGTCCGCCCCGCCGAGGAAGACCTCATCGACGATGACCCGGGCACCTGCACTGGCCATCGCAGCGATTCCTTCGATCCAGGCCGCTTCCAGCGTCCGGAACTCAGGCCCGACGATTACTTCTCCGTCCGGAGCGCACTCGATCCCGGCATCCGAAGACCGCATGGCCGCTGGCATCGCCTCAACCAGCGTGTCGGTCCCGACCGCAAGCCAGGGATCCGGCAGGAGCGCCTGCAGACACCGGACGATCCCGGACTTTCCCGCGCTGGAACCACCATTGAGCACGATCACCTGAGTCTTCACCGGGTCACAGTAGAGGCACCGCACCAAGGCTCAAAACGGATTTCAGCAGACGTCGCTTGCCCGGTCGCTTCGTTGCCGCAGGCGCCGAGGCCGGGCAGCGCGGCTAAGTCATCCGGCTGGGCGGAGACCGCCTAGCGTCGTCACAGCGGCGCGTTCCCGCGGGAACGCCGGCGCCGTCACGGTCGCGCCCGCCACGGTCCCGATGTTTCCGCGGGAACGCCGGCTTGGTGGCGGGGGCGGAATGTCAGTGCCCGGTTCTACGATCAAACACATGATCGAATCATCTGGTTCTGCCATCGACATTGGCGCCGCCTCCGGTCGCGGTGCGGCGGTCGGCCCGGACGAGCAGGCCATGCCGTTGGAGCGGCTGGAAGCCGAGATCTGCGAGCTAGCCGGGCACCTGGCCGCGGCGACGTGCCGGTTCCTGGTGCTGGTCGGCGATTTCGACGCCCGGCGGGGCTGGGAGAGCTGGGAACTGCCGTCCTGCGCAGCGTGGCTGGCGTGGAAGTGCCAGGTCGCGCCTGGCACTGCGCGCGAGCATGTCCGGGTCGCCCGCGCGCTGCGCACGCTGCCGGTCATCACCGGGGAGTTCGCCGCCGGGCGGATGTCGTATGCCAAGGTGCGGGCGCTCACCCGGATCGCTACCCCGCAGAGCGAGGCAAGCCTGGCCGAGCTCGCCGGTCCGATGACCGCCGGACAGCTGGAGCGGTTCGTCACCGCGCACCGCCGCGTGTCGGCCGCCGATGACCAGCGCGCCAGCGCACAGCGCCGGTTGTCCTACCGGGTCGACGACGACGGATCACTGGTGATGTCCGTGCGCCTGCCGGCCACCGACGGCACCGTCGTCCTGCAGGCGCTGCGCGCGGCGTGCGGAGACCTGGAGCACCCGCACCGGCTGCATGATGACGAGCACGCTAGTGAGGCGCCCGGCCAGGAGACGCCTGGCCGGCAAACGCCGGCGGGACTGGCGGACGCACTGGTGGACCTGGCGGGAGCGTTCTTGGCGGGGAAGATCGCCGGTGCGTCGAACCCTGACATCTACCAGGTCATCGTGCACGTGGGAGCCGAAGCGCTGACGCCAGAGGCAGGGCTGGAGGCGGAGCCGGGGCCGGACGCTCGCCCGGCCGGGCATCCCGCGAATCCGTTGCGGTGCCACCTGGAGGACGGCCCGGCGATCAGTCCCGCGACCGCCCAGCGCCTTGCCTGCCAGGCCACCGTCAGCTGGATGCTGCACGACCACAAGGGCAACGTGCTCGATGTCGGCCGGCGGCACCGCCGGCCACCGCCCGCGCTGCGGCGCGCGGTCCGCGAACGCGACCAGTACCGGTGCCAGGCTCCGGGCTGCCAGTCCCGGCGTACCGATATCCACCACATCCGGCCCTGGGCCAAGGGCGGCAAGACCCGCCTGCGGGACCTGATCCTGCTGTGCGAGGCTCACCACATGATCGTGCACGCCTTCGGCTACATCATCATCCTGGCCGACGACGGAACGTTCATCTTCACCAGGCCCGACGGGACGATACTCCCGAACTGCCCGCCGCTTCCCGAGGCTGACGCCGATCTCAGCAGCCAGCACCAGGCCGACATCACCGCCGACAGCATCATCCCCAGCGGGCTCGCCGACAAGTTCGACCTCGACGTCACCATCTGGGCTAGCTTCGCTAACGCCAGGCTCGCCGAGGAACGCCGCCAGGAACACACGCTAGAGCAGGAGCTGGCCGCTCTGTCAGAGCACCATGATGAATATGTAATCCAGGGTGACGCCGATGGCTATCTCGCAGCATGCGGACTGCGGGCGGTCGGGTAGCCGGCCTGGCAGCGACCCCGGGGCGAGCGAGTAATGAGCAGGGAAACGCGGCCAGAATAGGATCACAGCGTTAACCGATCGCGGTGGAGCGGCATGTGAGTACCCGGAAGCCGGAGGCACTGTTGCCGAATCTGCGGCTCGACGACTTGCTCGCCGAACTGCAGGTCCGGCTGCAGGCTGTGCTGGCGACGCGAGACCGGGTCAATGCGCTGTTCGAGGCCGTTGTGGCGGTCGGCAGCAACCTCGACCTTGAAACGGTGCTGCGCGGCATCGTCGAGTCAGCGGTCACCCTGGTCGACGCGCACTACGGCGCGATGGGGGTGATCGGCGAGGGCGGCAAGCTCGCCGAGTTCATCCCGGTGGGACTCAGCGAGGATGAGATCCGCCGGATCCATCACTGGCCTGAGGGCCGGGGCCTGCTCGGCGCGCTGATCACCGACCCCAAGCCGCTCCGGCTGGCCGATCTCGGAAGTAATCCCCGGTCGTCGGGATTCCCGTCCGGCCATCCTCCGATGACGTCGTTCCTGGGCGCGCCAATCCGGATCAGGGACGAGGTCTACGGGAACTTGTACCTGACCGAGAAGCGCGGTGGCGGGGAGTTCGACGAGGAAGACGAGGCAGTCCTGATCGCGCTCGCGGCGGCGGCGGGCGTAGCGATCGAGAACGCGAGGCTGTACGACGAGGCACGCCGACAGCAGCGCTGGCTGACTGCCAGCGCGGAAGTGACCAGGTCGCTGCTGTCCGGGGCGGACGTCAGTGACGCGCTGGCGCTGATCACTGCCAGCGCACTGGAGATGTCGGGCGCTGATCTCGTCGCGCTTGCGCTGCCGACTGCCGACCGGAGCCAGTTGCGACTCGAGCACACCGCTGGCGCGGGGGCGGCTGAAGCGCTCGGCCTGACGCTGCCGACCACGGAGTCAGCGTCCGGCCGGGTGCTGCGAAGCGGCGAGCTCATGCAGGTCGACGATTTCTGCCACGACGACCGGGTCGCGCCGGTGGCGAGAGAGCGCATGAACCTTGGCCCGGCGATCCTCGTGCCGCTCGGGGAGGCGGGCAACGTCCGCGGCGTGCTCACCGCTGGCCGTCGGCCCGGTGCCATGCCGCTGGCACCAGCCGCTGCCGAGATGCTGGTTACCTTCGCCACCCAGGCCGGGATCGCGCTGGAGCTCGCCGAGCACCGCCGCCAGGCTGAGCGGGTCGCGGTGTTCGAAGACCGGGACCGGATTGCCCGCGACTTGCATGACCTGGTCATCCAGCGCCTGTACGCGACCGGCATGTCACTGCAGGGCGCAGTCGGGCTCATCGGCACTCCGGAGGTAGCGGAGCGGGTCAACGGCGCGGTCGATGCGCTGGACGAGACGATCAGGGAGATCAGGTCGTCGATTTTCGCGCTGCAGACCAGGCAGCCGGAGCAACCGGCTGGCCTGCGGGCGCGAATCCTTCAGGTTGCTGACGAGATGACTGGTCCGCTGGGCTTCCCGCCGACGCTGGAGCTGGTAGGACGGCTCGACGATGACGTGCCGCACGATGTCAGCGGCCACCTGCTCGGCGCGCTGCGTGAGGCGCTGTCCAACGCGGCCAGGCATTCCGGTGCCAGCAAGGTCGAGGTCCAGGTGAGCGCCCAGGGCGAACTGTCGCTGACGGTGCGCGACAACGGCTCCGGCATCAAGCCTGGCGGCCGCCGTAGCGGGCTGAGCAACCTCGAGCAGCGCGCCGTCGAACTCGGCGGCACGTTCCGGGTCGTGCCGGCCCCCGGCGGAGGCACCGAACTGGACTGGCGAGTGCCGCTGGCAGCTAGTGAATATAGCTAGTGCTGGTCGAAGATCCGGGACGCGTACGCGGCGGCCTGCGTGCGGCGCTCCATCCCGAGCTTGGCGAACAGCGCCGAAACGTAGTTCTTCACGGTCTTCTCGGCCAGGTACATCCGCTGTCCGATCTGCCTGTTGGTCAGGCCCTCGCCGATCAGCTCCAGGATCTTGCGCTCCTGCGGGGTCAGCCCGGCCAGCGGGTCCGACTTAACGGCCTGGTCGCGCATCCGCGCCAGCACCTTGCTGGCCGCCTCCGGGTCGAGCATCGACTCACCCGCAGCGACGGTTCGCACCGCGCCCACCAGGTCAGTGCCCCTGATCTGCTTGAGCACGTAACCTGCCGCGCCGGCCATGATCGCGTCGAACAGCGCTTCGTCATCCCCGAACGAGGTCAGCATCAGGCAGGCGACCTCCGGGTGCCGGGAGCGGATCTCCCGGCAGACGGTCACCCCGTCGCCGTCGGGCAGCCGCACGTCCAGCACCGCGACATCCGGCATGAGCGCCGGAATCCGCGCCAGGGCAGACTCGGCCGTCCCTGCCTCGCCGATCACGGTGATGTCGGACTCGGCCTCCAGCACGTCCTTGACTCCGCGGCGGACGATCTCGTGGTCGTCGAGCAGGAACACCCGGATTCCTGCCTTGGCCTGAGTCTGGTCCGCCATCAGCAGTCGCCTCTCACGCGGTGACAAAACGTCATTACTACCGGGAACGCCGCCCCCAGGGCCGGTCACCACAACCCTAGCTGCGGCCGCCCGGGCCAGTGCAGGACCAAGGTCCCGCTGATCACCTGCCGAAGGGCTCAGATCTCGTGCGCGTCAGCTTCAGACACCAGTTCGCTGCCAGGCGGTGGGACTGCTTCATCATGCGCCCTGCGCCTCGCAGTCATGCAGCACGGCTTCGGCGATGGCCATGAAACGTTCGTCGTCGGCGCTTCCAGGGCTGTGCCGCCGTGACCATTCCGCTTGTCGAAGGCAGAGGTGGCACAGATATACCGTGGTCCACGCCAGGCCGCTGAGCGCCAGTGCGCGTTCCCACAGCGTTTCCCGTGTCTGCTCAATGTCGTAGGTGTAAAACAACAAGGTTGCGATATCAAAGCCGCGGTCGCCCTGTCCGGCACCGTCGAACGGGATGTTCCAGTCGACCACGCCGCTGAGGCGCCCGCCGACATGAAGGATATTCGCGGGGTTCATGTCGAAGTGCACGATGTCCCCGGTGCGGGGCTGATCCCGCCGGTTGCGCCGGGCCAGCGTCTGCAGGTGGCGGAGCAGCGCAGCGGTGCGGGGGGCCCGGCGCATGGTGGCGTGCAGGCAGTAGCCGTCACCTCCGGTTTCGATCGTGTCGAGCAGCCACCCGGGCCATCGCGGCCCGGCCAGATCGCCTGCGTCCCGCTGCAGCTCGATGGCAGTAAGCAGGCCAGGAAGCACCGCAGCGAACAACTCGCCCTCAGGTGGCATGCCTGGTCCTCGGTGCAGGGGCTGACCGGGCATGCGTCGCTGGACTGTGAAGACGGTGCCGTCTGATTCCCCCACACCGACGTACTCGGGCGCGGGGTAGCCTCGTTGGCGCAGGTCGCGGACTATGCGGACCAATCGCCGCTGGTTGTCAATGACCCGCTGGGCACCGGGGACCAGCTTGACGACGAGCTCGCCATCGCTAGTGGCAACGGCAAAGGTCGAGCGGGATTCCCCGGATAGTGTCTCATCGATAGCCAGAACGCGGTCGACGCCGGCGAGTTGCGCCACTGCGTCCAAGAGCTGCCGATCAGGCTTAGCCAGCTGGTCAGCCACGGCGATCGATCCTCTCTGCTGACAGGTTCCTCGTTCTGATGCGCGGGCGCGAAGCCAGGCGACTCGCAGGCCTTGGTGCCCGTCCAATGTTGGCGCCTTGCTGGCTCGGCAGTGAGGCACCAGCCCTCGGTAGGTGCCGGCCGACGTCAGTCACCTCACCGGCTAGTGATGCTCACGTGGCGGTCTGCTGCTCCTGCTCGGGGCTGACGTGCGCCGCGGCAGGCCCGGTGCCCGCGGGCGGTTGCTGCCAGTCACCGCGCCAGATGAGCCGGTGCACGGGGACCAGCCGCGGGATGTCCCGGAGACCGGGGATGAATGGGACGAGCAGCAGCAGGAGCGTGGCAATCCCGGTGAGGTAGACGGCCCAGACATCGGCGCTGGCGGAGTCGCCGAAGGGATTGACGTGGTACCACATCTGGAACAGCCACAGCCATGGCTGCCCTGGGTAGCTGCCGGTCTCGTTCATGACGCCCCATTGATCGCCGGTGAGGTGCATGTTCGTGGCGAGGGTGTTGTAGTAGCCGCCGTCAGCGATGAACAGCAGTGGCATGGTGAAGTCCGTGCCGTAGAACTGGCGTTGCGCGAGCAGGTCGCTGTCGAGCGCGCCGCTTTTGCCCATGGCGAGTTCGGATGCCATCATCACCGGCACGGGACCGGCTGCTGGCAGGCTCAGGTTGCCGCCTTTGAACGGCACCTTCGTGGCGCCTGGCGCGGTCGCCTTGTCGTAGGCGGTTGCCCAGCGCAGCCGCTGCGCCGGAGTTGCGGTGGTGTATGTGCCGAGTGCGGTGGCGAGCGGCGGGTCTGTCTTGGCGGCGACCGTCAGCGGGTCCAGCACGAACAGCTTGGCGGAGTTGACCGGCTGAGTGATCCCGAACAGCTTCTGCCAGCTGACCGGGCCGACCTCCTGCAGCGATCCGCTGCCGTTGTTGTAGGGCTGCCCGTAGCCTGCCGATCCGCTGCTGCCATCCAGTTCGGTCGCGGCAGTGTTGACAAAGCCGACCTGGTCGACGGTTGCCCAGGTCTTGATGCTGAGCGGCGGCACGTCCGGTGAGGAGAGCAGCCCCGCGGCGAGCAGTACCACGATTGTGGCGATGACGGCGGCGATGGTGCCTTCCTTGAGGATGTCGTACCTGCGGGTGGGGCCGCGCCAGGGCGCGGTGTCTGCCGCGGCGGAGGCCTTGCGGGCGGCCCGTTCACGCCAGAGCGGCTCGCGCCCCGGCAGCGGGTGGCTGACGCCGCGCACGCGGACCATCAGTACGTGCGCGCCGACGATCGCGATCAAGATGACCGGGATGAGGACGATGTGCCACATCAGCATCTGGCCGAAGTTCAGCACGTTGAAGAAGGCGCCGACGCCCATCGCGTTGAGGGCGTCCTTGCCGTTGGTGGCGATCCATTGGGAGTCGAAGTTCTGCTGCGACAGGTAGCCGGTGAAGCACTCCACGATCGCGGCGAGGAACGCGACGACTCCGGTGATCCAGGTCATGGCGCGGCGGCCGCGCCAGGCAGCCATCCAGAACTTGCCCCACAGGTGGATCACCATGAAAGCCATGAACAGCTCGACGCTCCACAGGTGCATGCTGTTGAAGAAGTGGCCGACGGAGTTGTAGTGCCACCAGTCGGGGCCGCCGAGCGCGAGTGCGAAGCCGGACGCGATCGCCAGGCCCAGCGCGGCCAGCGTTGCCACGCCGAACACGTAGATCCAGGACGCAACGTAGGCTGGCTGCCGGTCCGGCAGAAGCCTGCCCGGCGGAAGCAGCCGGAGCGCGAGCCGCCGCACCCGGGCGGTCCACATGCCGGCATCAGGGTCGTCATTAGCGGCCAGGGCTTCGGCGCCGGATCCGCTGGTGTCAGTGGCGCCAGCCAGAGTCCCGGTGCCGGCGTCCGCAAACTGCGCGGCGTGCCGTTTCGGGAACGGGACCAGCAGGGCGAGGCCGAAGATGACCACCATCACGCCGATCACGATCAGGTTCGCCACCGAGATGTCGAAGATTGACCAGCTCAGATAGGTGCCAGGATGATTCAGGTTGACGGCAGAGGCGGCATCGGCCAGTGCATATGGGCTCATCTGTCTAGCTCCTTGCGGACTTAAGCGTGATACGCGAAAAGTGCAACTTGAGCTTGTCCGTGCCCGGCCGGTCGCAGCAGTGAAGACGGTCACCAGGCGGCGGGACGTTAGTCCCGAACTCCTGAAGGCGACGAAAAACACTTCCCGCCTGCGGAGACCGCGGGCGGGAAGTTAATGGCAGGGTCAATTCACCGGGCTGCGGTTACGTCAGGTGGCATTCGCCTGAACGCGAGTGGCGACCTTCGGCAAGATCTCCGCTTCCGGTGCGGCGTGCCGCAGGTGGACGAACCCGAAAACGGACAGCACTAGCATCAAGCCGGCCGCGATAAAGGAGGCGATCGCCGCGATCAGCGCGATCTGACCGAGCTGCCAGAATCCGTAGGCCTCCAGCAGCATGCTGCGCAGAGTGGTGCCGCGGAACACGGTCTGCACCTGGCCGGCCAGGGCAGTGTTCTTCGGCTGAGCAAGCGACTGGGTAGACAACTGCGAGTAGGTCTTGCCGCCGCCGATCAGCAGCAGGTGGCGGCCGATGAAGTAGTTGGCATAGGTCTCGGCCTGCGCCCCGTTGGTCATGAGCTGCCCGGCGTACTTTGCCATCTGAGCGCGGTTCGCGGCCGGGAGGATCTTGAACTCAGGGCTGCTCGTAGTCGGGAAAACGATCTTCTGAGCGGACAGCTGGCTGCTCACCTGGTTGTTGGCGTACGAATGTCCCCAGGTCAGCAGCACGCCTGCGACGGCGAGAATGGCCGCCAGAATCAGGCCTGCCGCGGCAGCGAGCGCGTCGAAAGTCCTCCTGCGCATTTTGATTCCTCCTTGTTGTTCCCGGGATTGATCGCCCGGCCAGCGGATTTCGGTTAGCTGAGCTGAGCATCCCGTCGCTCGGTGACCTGGGCGCAGGGCCGTTTGGCCTCTGCTGAGAGGGACTTCAGTCACCAGCGGGTATGTAGGGTCCAAGGTCGGTAATCGCGACCGGGGGCGGGCCCGGGTCGCAAGTCCGGGCCGGCAGCGGACCTAAGGCCCTGTGTACGCAGCGACGGGAGCGGTGTTATTGAGGTCGCGGGAGGGACCAGCCTTCCGAAGCCCAGGTGACGTAATAGCCGCCTATGTCGGATCGTGCGCGACGCAGGTAACTGCGCAGCGTGAGAGGAGAGCGCCGTGTCTGATGCAACGCTCGAGAAACTCGACGAGGCAGAGTGCGTTCGGCTCATCTCTCCAGGCGGTATCGGCAGGCTCGTCTTTGCCGGACGTTACGACCTGACCGTGGTGCCGGTTAACTATGTGCTGCACGATGGCGCGATCTTGCTCCGGACGGTCGAGGCGGGATCGACCGATGAGGACTTGCGGACCGGTATCGAGCATGCTGAGTACCGCGTGGCGTTCGAGATCGACGACATCGATGCTGAATCTCATGAAGGCTGGAGCGTCCTGATTCAGGGGCCCGCGCATCATCTCGATGATCCGGGCGAGCAAGCCGACGCTATTGCGGCCGGCGTGCAGCCGTGGGCCGGCGGCGAGCGTGAGCACTTCATCGAGATCACCCCGGCCCGGATCACCGGCCGGAGAATCCGGCACAAGCCGGCGGCGTAGCCGCGGATCAGCGGCCCGCAGGAGAGGACGGCTGCAATGCGCGCCATTGTCTATCACGCGCCCGGCCAGCAAGCCTTCACCGAAGTGCCAGACCCGGAGATTACCGATGACGGCGACATCATCGTGCGGGTTGACATGACCTCAATCTGCGGGACCGACCTGCACATCCTTCGCGGCGACATGCCTGCTGTCCGCGACGGCCGGATACTCGGGCACGAGGCCGTCGGCACGGTCGAAGACGCCGGCGCTGCCGTGCACACGATGGGCGAGGGCGATCGAGTCCTGGTGTCCTGCATTTCGGCTTGCGGCGCATGCCGTTACTGCCGGGAGAGCAGGTACGGGCAATGTCTCGGCGGCGGTGGCTGGGTCCTAGGGCACACCTACGACGGCACGCATGCCGAGTACGTCCGGGTGCCATTCGCGGATACGTCCACCTACCGGCTGCCTGCCGGCGTCCCCGACGAGCAGGCGCTCATGCTGGCCGATATCTTGCCGACCGGCTACGAGGTCGGCGTGCTGAAGGCCGGCGTGCGTCCTGGCGATGTCGTCGCGGTCGTCGGCTCCGGGCCTGTCGGGCTTGCGGCAGTCATGACTGCGAGGCTGTTCAGCCCTAGTCACATCGTCGCCATCGACATCTCCGGCCGGCGCCTGGAAGCGGCCAAGGAGTTCGGAGCGGACGTGACGGTAAACAACGGCATCACTGACCCGTTGCACGCGGTCCAGTCACTGACAGAGGGACTGGGCGCCGACGTCACCATCGAGGCTGTCGGCAGGCCGGAAACCTTTGAGCTGGCCGTCCGGCTGACCCGGCCGGGCGCCCGTATCGCGAACATCGGCGTACACGGCAAGTCGGCCGCCCTGCACCTGGAGGATCAGTGGATCCGTGACATCACGATCAGCACCGGACTGGTGGACACTTACTCGACGCCCAGGCTCCTGAGGCTCCTGGCGAGCGGTCAGCTTGACGCGGGCCGGTTTGTCACGCACCGGTTTGCCTTCGATGATTTCGAGGAGGCCTACGACGTATTCGGCCGTGCCGCCGACACCGGTGCGCTGAAGGTAGTAATCGGCCGCTAGGGGAAGAGCCCGAGTAGCGGGAAAACTGCGCTCCGCGTCGCGATGATGGCCTGATCCACCGGGTCAGCCGGGTCATAGCCGGCCTCGAAGTCCGGGTACGCTGCTCCGGCTCCCTCCGTCATGAGCTCCGGCGCCGGCTCCGCGGCTACCCAGCCGACGTACTCCCGCCACACCGCGGGCGTCGGCCGATCCGGCTGAATGGGAGTCCCGCTGGCCTCGGCCAGCAGGTGCGTCCAGGTTCTCGGTACGACCTGCACGAGTTGATAGCCTCCGCCGCCGGTTAGCAGCCAGCGGCCGTCAGCCGCTTCGTGGGCGAGCTGGTGCAAGGCGGCGTGCGCTGCCCGCTGAGCGTCGATGGTGATCTCGAGGTTGGCGAGCGGGTCGCTCCAGTGCGTGTCACAGCCGTGCTGAGTGACGAGGATCTGCGGCCGGAACTGGCGCACCAGCGGTGGCACGATGGCGTGCAGGGCGCGGAGCCAGCCCGCATCCCTGGTGCCAGCCGGAAGCGCGACGTTAACCGCCGAGCCGTCGGCATCCGCGCCGCCGGTTTCCGTGGGCCGGCCAGTGCCGGGGAACAACGTAGCCGGGTGCTGATGCAAGCTGATCGTGAGCACCCGGGGATCGTTCCAGAAGGCCGCCTGAACCCCGTCGCCGTGATGCACGTCGATGTCGACGTAGGCAACGCGCTCTGCGCCGTTCTCGAGCAGCCAAGCGATCGCGATCGCTGGGTCGTTGTAGATGCAGAAGCCGCTCGCGCTGCCGCGCATGGCATGATGCAGCCCGCCGGCGATGCTGACGCCGTGCTGCGCGGCGCCAGACCAGGCTGCCTGCGCTGCGGCGAGCGTAGCGCCCGCCACTAGCGCGGATGCCTCGTGCATATGGCCGAACACCGGATCATCGGCGGTACCAAGCCCGTGCCTGAGCAGCGTCGCTGGGTCGACCGTCTGTGCGCCTGTTTCGGATGCCATGGCACCCGCCGCCTTGACCACGGCGATGTATCCGGGATCGTGCACAAGTTGCAGCTCGGCGTCGGTAGCGGGAGTCGGGCCGATCACGGTGACCTGGTCCTGGCTGAGTACCCCGAACGCGCGAGCAAGCTCCATGGTCAGCTTCACCCTGATCGGGGCGAGCGGATGCTGCGGCCCGAAGTCATAGTCCGTCAGCCGCTCATCCCAGGACACGTGCAGGGTGCAAGTCACGTCGGAGCTCCTTTCCGCATGATCACGTAACGAAATGTACGCCGGCGTCTCAACGCAGGGCCTATCCGCAGGACGCTTGACCTGTCTAGCGTCTGCTAGTTATAGTGAGCAAGAACGCATCGGACAAGTCCGGATAGGAGGAAAGAGAAATGACCCGCTCAAATGCCGCCCAGGACCTCAGCAACGAGGTCCTGAACACCATCAAGAAGAGTCAGACGGCCGTCGTGGACGCGATCGAGACATGGGCAACCGCGGTCCAGTCCATCAAGCCAGACCTGCCGCAGGTGAACGTGCCGTTTGCCGACAAGTTGCCCACGCCGCAAGAGGTCGTCGCGGCCGCGTATGACTTTGCCGAGCAGCTGGTGGCGAGCCAGCGGAAGTTCGCCGAGGACCTGCTGAAGGCGACCGCGCCGCTACTCCAGTAGGACTCCCGGGCACGGCGCGCGACGAGCCCTGGTCCGTCGCGCGCTGATGGCTGCCCGGCATACTGACCGGGGGCCCTGCCCGACGGGTAGTGAGGAGCGACGTGACAAGCCAGTGGGACGCAAAGATGGAGGCCTTCGGCGCCTTCATCCGCAGCCAGCGCAAGCTGGCGAATCTCACTCTCCGCCAGCTAGCGGAGCTCACCAGCCTGTCCAACCCCTATCTCAGCGAGCTTGAACGAGGGATGCACCAGCCATCCGTCCGGGTGCTCAGGCAGCTCTCCGATGCGCTGAACCTGTCGGCTGATGTCCTCCTTGCACAGGCCGGCTTGCTCGATCCGGAGGGCGGCAACGGGCGGGCAACCAGCGAGCAACCGGGCGTGGAACACGCCATCAAGATGGACGCGGCTCTCGACGACACGCAGAAGGCCGCGCTGCTCGCGGTCTACCACAGCATGACCAGGCAGCAGTCCGGGCCCGCGTAACCGTTCGGGACAGGGGTAGCCACCCGGGACCGGCTAGCTGCGGTCCAAGGTCCCGTCAGGGTGGTCCGTTCGGCAGGTGGCCGCAGTTGCACCCGGCTGCGATGCTGGCCGGGAACCACGTCCCGCGGAAGGCTGCTGGATCATGGAAGCGATCGGGCAAGACGAGCCTGGCATTCAAGACGAGGCTGGCAGTGCGGCGATGACGACTCCGGAGGCAGCGAGTTACGCGCTCCTCTCGGACGGCAGCACGGTCGAGATCCGTCCGTCCCGGCCGCAGGACGCCGACGACATCAGGCAGATGCACCAGCAGATGTCGCCGGGCAACGCCTATTTCCGGTTCTTCAGTTTCAGTCAGCAGGCACCCGAACGCGAGGCACAGCGGCTGGCCCGGCCGGAAGGGCCAGATCATGCTGCCTTGCTGGCACGGCTGGACGGCAAGCTCATTGGCGTGGCCAGCTATGAGCCGACTGAGCGGCCGGGAGTGGCCGAGATCGCGTTTGCCGTGTCGGACGAGATGCACGGACGCGGGGTGGCCACCCTGCTGCTCGAGCACCTGGTCTCGCTGGCCAGGCAACGCCGGCTGACCGCGTTCGCCGCCGAGACACTGCCCGAGAACCTAGCCATGCAGCGGGTATTCGCCGACGCGGGGCTGCCGGTCGAGCGGCAGTTTGCCGACGGCGTGATCGAGCTGACCATGCCGTTGCCAGGCCACGACGGCGGGCGGCTTGACCAGTACCTGGACGCCGTGGCCGGCCGGGCAAGCACAGCGGACGTGGCGAGCTTGCGGCATCTGCTGCAGCCAGCCTCAGTGGCGGTGATCGGGGCAAGCAGGCAACGTGGCTCGATCGGCAGGGAGATCCTGCACAACATCGTCACGGCGGGATTCGCCGGGCCGGTCTACCCGGTCAACCCGCAAGGCCGGTCGATGGAAGGCCTAGCCTGCCTTTCCTCGGCCGCTGACCTGCCGCTCGGGGTGGACCTAGCCGTCATCGCCGTCCCGCCACCGGCCGTCCCTGCAGTGGCAGCCGAGTGCGGCCGGCGGGGAGTACACGCGCTGATCGTGATCACGGCGAGCATGGGTGGCGGCGGGGCGGACCTGCTGGCCATCTGCCGCAGGTACGGCATGAGGCTGGTCGGGCCGAACTGCTTTGGCGTGGCATCCACCGCCTCGCGGCTGAACGCCACCTTCGCCACCACGATGCCGGCGGCCGGGAACGCTGGCCTCGTCGTGCAGTCCGGCGGAGTCGGCATCGCCCTGCTCGAGCACGTGGGCAGGCTCGGGATCGGCATCTCGTCGTTCGCATCTGTGGGCGACAAGTACGACGTTTCCAGCAATGACTTGCTGACCTGGTGGGAGCAGGACGAGCAGACGAAGCTGGCGGTGCTATACGTCGAATCATTCGGCAGCCCGCGCGGGTTCGCCCGGACTGCACGCCGCGTCGGCCGGCACATGCCCGTTCTCACGGTCATCGGCGGCCGGTCGGCCGCGGGGCAGCGCGCGGCGGCGTCGCACACAGCAGCATCTGCCACCCCGCTGGTCACCCAGGAGGCTTTGTTTGGCCAGGCGGGCATCATCGCCACGCACAGCCTGGGCGAGTTGGTCGATGCCGCCGCCCTGCTCGCCAGTCAGCCGTTGCCAGCCGGCCGCCGGGTCGCGATCGTCTCCAACGCGGGCGGCGCCGGGGTGCTCGCGGCCGATGCCTGTGGCGACAGCGGGCTGACCGTCGCCGTGCTCGGTGCCCGCACGCAGCGCCGTCTCGCCGGTCGGCTCCCGGTTGGCGCCACGGTGACCGGGCCGGTCGACACGACCGCCACCGTCAGCAGCGATAGCTTCCGGGCTTGCCTTGAGGCTGTGGCCGCGGACGATTCGGTCGATGCGCTGCTGGCGCTCGGCGTGCCTACGGCGATTGCGGACCTCAGCACCGCGATCCTGACGGCGCAGGTAGACAAGCCCATGGCAGCGGTGCTGCTCGACCGGCCTGAGACGGTCAGCCTCGGCAGCCGCGCGCCCGCTGACGGCAGCGCGCTGGGTCCGGCGAGCGGACCGCGGCTGCCGATCTACAGCTACCCGGAGAGCGCGGCGCGCGCTCTGAGCCATGCGGCCAGCTACCGGGAGTGGCGCGATTCTCAGCAAGGCCAGATACCCGAACTGGCTGGTGTCGACCAAGCTGCCGCGCATGCCCTCGTGTCAGCGTTCCTGGCTGACCAGCCCGCCGGGGGCTGGCTGGCAACCACTGATGCGGTGTCCCTGCTTCGCAGCTACGGGATACCGATGGTGGACACCAGGATCGCGGCTGACCAGGCCGAAGCTGTCGCGGTCGCTGCAGAGCTCGGCGGGCATGTCGTGCTCAAGGCGGATGTATCCGGCCTGGTGCATAAATCTGACGTCGGCGCGGTCAAGCTGGACCTGCGTACGGCCGAGGAAGTCGCCGGCGCCTATGCCGATCTGGCCGCGGCGTTCGGCACTAGCCTGCACCGGGTGCTGGTGCAGCCAATGCTGGCGGACGGCGTGGAGACACTGATCGGCGTCGTGCAAGAACCGGTATTCGGCCCGCTCGTGGTATTCGGCCTCGGCGGCGTCGCGACTGACGTGCTCGGCGACCACGCTGCCCGGCTTGCCCCGCTCACGGACGTCGACGCTGAGGAGATGATCCGTGGCGTGCGAGCGGCCCCGCTGCTATTCGGGCACCGGGGCTCGCCGGCCGTCGACACTGCCGCACTGGCAGACTTGCTGTTGCGTGTGTCCAGGCTGGCAGATGATCTGCCGGAGGTGGCCGAACTCGATCTCAACCCGGTAATCGCCAGGTCGGACGGGGCCCACGCGGTCGACACCAGGATCAGGATCGCGTCTGCCACACCGCGGGATCCGTTCTTGCGTCAGCTCAGGTGAGCCGCGGACGGCAGTCACGATGACTAACATGCTGCGCTCCCTGGGTATGAGGCCTGCTTCTGCTG
>DATMMA010000099.1:0-4159 GCA_035570295.1 Streptosporangiaceae bacterium | reverse complement strand
CTGAACCCACTTTCTAGTCAGAGAGGCCAGTCTGCCGGGCAGCGCTACGGCATCGCTGTGGACGGCTCGTAGCGAAGCCGTAGCGGTGCCATCTGGGGTTTCGCACCGATGCGGCGCAGGGGGCCCGGCCGGCTGGATGCCTGGGACCGTTCGCGGGATGGGCCGGGCAGCCGTCGGGACCGCCGGCCAGCTTTGGTGTCCGATAGGATCTGGATCACCGCAATTCGCGCAGGTTCCGACACCCTAGCTGTGCCTCGCGACATTTACGACCGCGCCAACGGACAGGAACGAATTTTGCCCCATAGCCCAGGGCATGATCGTGACTCGCTTACGCAGTCAGCGCGCATGAAATTCAAGATCCTCGGGCCGATAGAGGTCGCGGCCGAGGACGGTGCCGTTGTCCGGCTCCCTAGCGGTCGTGCCCGGGTCGTGCTGGCGATGCTGTGCGCGGAAGCGGGCCGGGAAGTGTCAAGCGACCGGCTGATCGACCTCGCCTGGAACGGAGATCCCCCGCCTACCTCCGCCACTCAGCTGCACGGCCTGATTAGCTCGCTGCGCCGCGCGTTCGGTTCGGCCAGGGACGCGATCGTGACCGGACCTGACGGCTACGTGCTGCGCGCGGACGTCGACCTGGCACGGATGCGCGAGCTGATCACGCTCGCCAGGCACGGCATGGAAGGCGGGAACCTTGACGAGCCTGCGGCCATCCTCAGCGAGGCGCTGGCATTGTGGCGCGGCCGCCCGTTCACCGGGCTTAACAGCGGAGACCTGGCCACCGCTGGGGATCTAATTGAACAGGAATACGTAAGCGCGCTGGAAGACTACGCGGAGACGGAACTGCGGCGCGGTAACCATGCGCTTCTTACCCAGCGGCTGGCCGGCTGGGTGTCCGCTTATCCGTTGCGAGAAAACCTGCACGGGAGCTACATCGTCGCCCTGGCCCGCTCGGGACGGCAGGCGGAAGCGATCGCGACGTACCACCAGCTCCGGCAGCACCTGACCGAGGACCTGGGCGTCGACCCTGGCCAGCGCCTGCAGGCGCTCTATCAGCAAGTCCTTTCCGGTGATCTGGACACACCAGGGCCCGATGTCCCCCGGCCGGCTCAGTTGCCGGCCATGATCAGCGACTTCACCGGCCGGGCGGAACCGGTCGCGACGCTGCTTGACGCGCTGGCCGGCGACGAGTGCCAGCCCCCGGCGCTGGTCATATCCGCGGTGTCCGGCATCGGCGGGATCGGCAAGTCGGTGCTCGCCGTGCACGTCGCGCACCGCGCAGCCGCCGGCTTCCCCGACGGGCAGCTCTACGTGAACCTGGCCGGCGCCTCCGCGGATCCGGCCGTCCCGGCCGAAGTGCTGGCACGGTTGCTGCGCGATCTCGGGGTGCCCCCTGGTCAGGTTCCAGCCGACGCGGACGAGCGGGCGGCGCGTTACCGTAGCCTGCTCGCCGGCCGCCGGGTGCTCATCGTGCTCGACGACGCCAGGGACGCGGCCCAGGTGCGGCCGCTTTTGCCCGGTGCGGCCGGCTGCGCGGTCATCGTCACCAGCAGGGCACGGCTCGCGGATCTCGTCGGCGCGCAGCGCGTCGACCTGGACGAACTCGATCGCGCCGAGGCACGAGAGCTGTTCACCCGGATCGTCGGCGCGGGCCGGGTATGGGCGGAGCCCGAGGCGGCCGAGCAGATTTTGCGCTCCTGCTCAGGGCTGCCGCTTGCGATCCGTATCGTCGCCGCGAAGCTGGCCGCCAGGCCCGGCTGGAGCATCGCGTCGGTGGCAGGCCGGCTGGCCGCCGAGCGTGACCGGCTCGCCGAGTTGAACTGCGGCGATCTCGCGGTCCGAGCCAGCTTCCGTCAGGGCTTTGACTCGCTGCCAGCCGCGCAGGCGAGGGCTTTCTGCCTGCTTGGCACGATGCCGTTCAGGTCGTTCGCGCTCGCTCCGGTTAGCGCGCTGCTTGGCCTGAGCACGGCCGCGACGGAGCGCACGCTTGATGTCCTGTGCGAGGCGCACATGCTCGAGGCCCCCGCACCGGACGTGTACCGGATGCATGATCTGATCCGCTTGTTCGCGACCGAGCTGGCCGGGACAGAACTCGACCCCGACGAGCGCGCGCCGGCACTGCGGCGGCTGGTCACCTGGTACTGGGCCGTGATGCACGCTGCCGCGGCTGCCATCGTGGAAGGCCGCCCGCTACCGGATTTCGCCGACACGGATCCCGCCGCGGCGGCGCCCGTCCCCGTGTTCCTGGATTACCGGGACGGGTGGGAGTGGTGCCAGCGGGAGGAGGGCAACCTGACCGCGGTCATCGGGCTCGCCGCGGTGCATGAGCTGCATGCGGCGGCCATCGGACTGGCCGCGCTGTTCACGATGTTCGCCCTGCGCACCAGTGCGCGCGCCACCTGGCAGCCGGCCTTCGAGGCCGCCGTTGACAGCGCCCGCGCCACCGCTGACCTGCGCGCGGAGGCCTGGCTGCTGCATAGCCTCGGCGACGTGCAGGCGGCCGGCGGTGACTTCGACGCGGCGATCGACTGCTATGAGCAGGCGCTCGCGAACCAGCTGGCACTCGGCCGAGTGCGCGCCGCCGCCGGCTCGGTCAACGACATCGCGGCGGTCTACTACGAGCAGGGCCGGTATGCCGAGGCGCTAGCGCAGTTCCGGCGGGCCACGGATATGGTGCGGCAGGAGCCAGGACCCGGCTACCTCATCGGGGTATTCCTTGCGAACCAGGCCGAATGCCTCGACGCCATGGGCCGGTACGAGTCGGCCTTGGAACTGTACGACCAGGCGCTTGAGGTGGCCAGAGAGAGCGGAGACCGGCCGTCCCGCGCGGCCAATATGTCGCTGCGCGCGCAAACCCTCGGCCGGCTCGGCCGCTTCGAAGAGGCGCTGGGCCAGCACCGGGCGGCCCTCGCGTTGCACCGAGAACTCGGCGGGGTCGGCGCCGACTTCGTCACCGCTCTGGACGCGTACGGCCATACCCTGCACGCTGCCGGCAACCACGGGGAGGCGATAGCGGCCTGGCGGGAAGCGGCCGCCCTCGCCGAGAGCCAGTCCGACCCGCGGGCCGCCCAGATCCGGGAGCGGCTTGCTCTAACGGACGGCGCGGACGTGGCCGGCCGACGCTGAGGATCTTGCGCGTCATCTCATTGCCGGCCGGCGGCCCGGCCGGTGCTGGCCGGCCGCTGGCCCCCGATTACCTTGAGGCAGCGGCCAGCCCGCACCGCCGACATTAGCTGATATCGCAGATGTAGTAGTGTCCCGTAGACCAGTTGGCGCTCGGCGAGACGATTTTGCCGGACTGCGGAAGCTCGATCTCCGTCCCACTCATCATGTCGATGTTCCATACCTGATTCAGGGAGTCCGGATTGGACGCGCAGTTGGAATTGGTGCTGTATTCGAAGCCGTCGCTGTAGGTGTTCCACCGTCCGACGGGGCACGGGCCAAGCGCGTTCCCGCCGCACCCGTTGATCGGGCTGCGGGTGCTCACGCCGTTCCCGGCTGTGAGCTGGTCCTCCGCTTCCATGGTCGGGCACTGGACGACGACGTTTGCGCTGTTCTGGCAGTATGTCTCGACGTTGCCATAGACAAAGTAGTGGCCGGCGCCGTCCGAACTGGTAAACAGGTCAGCGCAGACGACACCCTCGTTACCGTATTGGTCCCTGGTGCCGACGACCTCACATTTGTGGGCCCCCTGCCCCTGGGACGCGTAAAGGATCGTGAATCCATCCGGCCCCGTGGCGGCATTCGCAGGCAGTGAGATGCCGGTAATGGCTAGCGCGGCCATGACTCCCAAAGCCGCGACGAATCCCTTGCGGCGCTTGCTCATGTGCTACTCCTTGTCGCTAAATGATCGCGAGCATGATCCGGCCCGCACGAACTGAGACCGTGACCCCCGGGCCGGCCGGAACTGAGTGTGTCCCCACGCAAGTTAGCGATGGCCCCTACGGCCTCACTACGGCTTCGCTATGCCCTGCTATGGCCGGAAGGCGCGATCTCCGTGGGCGGCGGGCGGCCTATTGTGCTTTCATGACAGCCTGGCTGCGCCGTCGGCCGACGGTGACCGCATTGTTTGCCCTGGCCTCACTGACCTTGGTGCTCGGCGCCGGGCCCGCCGCCGCTGCCACCCGCGCGCCGCAGCCCGCCGAGTCCAGTTCCGGCGCGTCCA
>DATMMA010000098.1:0-5486 GCA_035570295.1 Streptosporangiaceae bacterium | reverse complement strand
GCCCGTAGTAGTCGCTCTCCGGCATGCTGGTGTACTTCAGCATCGCGGCCCGGACTTCCGCGCCGAACCGTGCGGAGGCCGCGATCACCCTGTCATTCGGGCCGTCAGCTACCGGCTCGAGGACGGTGAAACCGCGGCCGGATGGCGGGCCGCCATCGGCATGAATGTCGACCGCCACGTTCGCGTGCGCTCGGTTGATGAGTTCTGACCTGGTCGTGACGCACGGCCCGACACCGCTGTTGCTGTGCCGGGTCATGACCACCCGGGCGCCGAGAGCGACGAGATCCGTGCGCAGGTAGCTAGCCACGTTGAAGTTGAAGCGCGCCTCCGTGTAGCCGCCAGCCGTCTGCGTCCCGGTGGTGTCGCAGTTCTCGTACTCCCTGCCGTTCCAGACCTGCTGGTTGATGAAATCCGGGTCGTCGAAGTTGCCGCCGTTATGACCGGGATCGATTCCGATGGTCATGTGTGCCAGCGGCTGGGCTGACGTCGCGGGGCTGGCGGTGGCTGACCCTGGGTCGGGAGATGCAGAGCCGGCCGGTGCGCTATTCGCGGGCGAGCTACTGGCGGATTCAGTGCCTGCCGGTCCGGTGCCCACCGATGCACTGCCCGTCGAACCTGCGCGGGCGAAGCTGCCACCGGTCACGGCGCTGCCGCAGCCGGCAATCAGCCCGGCGAGGAGGATGCCGACCGCAGCGGAGCGCCAGGTTTCCCGCATTGTGCGAGGCTAGCCCGATTCGCCGGGCAGCGCTCGCCGACGGGAGATCTCAGGCGGCGGTCCACTCCTCGCTCCGGTCCCAGAGCTGTCCGGCCAGCTCCGCAGTCGCCACTGGGCTCGGCTCGCTCTCGGCACAGTTGTCGTAGTACCGACCGCTAACCTCGGCCAGCTCCGGGGACGTCGCGCAGTACAGCGACGTCTGAGCACCCTGGTCAACGGTCAGCATGCGGCGGGTCATCAGCGGGCGAACCGGCCACGGCACCCGGCGCCAGATGTCCGATGCGACGACGCCCGGGTGCAGCGAGTAGCTGGTGACGCCGGTGCCTGCAAGGCGGCGCGCGAGCTCCTGGGTGTACAGCACGTTGCACAGCTTGGAGACGGCGTACTCGTTCATGCCCGTAATGCCGCGAGCCGGGCGCCGCAACTGATCGAAATTCACGCCCTTGGCCGCATAGTGCGCGTCACTCGCCACGTTGACGATTCTGGCCTTGCTGCTGGTCAGGCACTCCAGCAGTGCAGTGGTGAAGGCGAAGTGGCCAAGGTGATTGACGCCGAACATCAGCTCGAAGCCGTCCTTGGTCAGCGCGCGCCGGCCCGCGACACCCGCGTTGTTGATCAGCACGTGCAGCGGCTCGCCCAGCGCCAAGAAGGCTTGGGCGCTCGCCCTGGCCGAGGCTAGGTCGGCAAGGTCCAGTTGCAGGAACCTGACCTGATCGGATCCGGCTTCCGCGGCCAGCGCGGCAGCTGCCGCCTGGCCTTTCTGCTCCGACCGGCAGGCAAGGTGGACCCGCCCGCCGCGCTTCGCTAGCGCACGGGCCGTCGCCAGGCCGATCCCGGTGTTGCCGCCGGTTACCAGGAAGGTACGCCCGGACAGATCGCCGTTCATCTCAGTCCTTAGTGTTCCGCCTACCCGCTGACCCTGAACGCGATCGCCCGACTCACTGGTGCCGCCAAAGCGGCACAACCCCTCCGGAGTCCGTCAGATGAATGAACCATCACGGTGCGGTCCAGGTCAAGGATCGACACAGAGGGCATAAGGCGCCCGCGCCTGCCGGCTCGGGTGCTCGGCAGACGCGGGCGCGCTCGGACGGCGACCACCGGACGGCACACTCGAAAGAGCGCAGCCGAGGACAGGCGCTAGCGCAGCGGCGTTAGCCGTGTAGCAGCGGCTTGCCAAGGGGCACTGGGCCCCCGCCAGTCGCCGTGGACGCGGTACCAACGAACAGATAGATGCCGAGCGCGGCGAATGCGAGCACCACGACACCGCCAGCCTTGGTCACTCCGGACGATCCCTGGCTTGTACCGAGCAGCACCAGCAGCAGGGCGAGGTCGACGAGCCCGAGCAGGGCAGTAAACGCCACTGGCAGCCGCAGGGTTGCCAGCGTCAGAGCCACGATGATGATCAGCCACGCGGTCAGGAACAGCTCTTCCGTGCTGGTGACCGCAGTGGCGGGGATCACGAACCAGTTGTGCGTCAGGCCAAGCACCAGAACCGCGTAGCTGAGCCAGAATCCTGCGAACGTGCCGAACACGCTGGCTACTGCACTCTGGCCGACGGCAGCGCTCCAGATCGTTGCCGCGAACAAGCCAACCGAGGTAGCGGCCAGAATGATCGCCAGCGGCGCGCCGACCGCGGCAGCCGGCACCATGCCGACCAGGGTCAGGCCGAGTGCGACCGAGCCCACGATGAAGGCCGGCAGGCCGAGCGCCATCGGGTCGCCAGCCAGCGGTCCTGCGACTGAGACCTCCGCCACCTCCACTACCTCTGCGGACTCGTCAGCTGATGCGCCGATTGCGGTCATGGCCGCCTCCCTTGCCAGGAAAGTGCTCCGCCCGCGACAGCGGGCCACGACTCACTCGTACCGCCGCGCGGCCAGCAGCAGACTCTCAGTTTGAGTCAGCCCGGCGCTGGCAACCGATATGCCGGTCGGCCGAGGCTTCCGCGACCGCACCGCGCGCGGTTGCCGTGAGTCCGTTCCGGTGCGGTGAACCGCGGCCGTACGGCCGGGAACGGGGCGCGCAACTTCAGTGCGCGTCCATCGCCTGGCATGCAGGCTGGACGCAGGTGGCGGCGGCACATCCTTCGCCAGCGAGAGCGGAGCGCGCGCAATGAAGCACCTCGTTAACCCGCCTGCAACGTCCATCGGCGGCCTGCCCGCGGCCATGCTTCGCGACAATTGCCCGTGCGCGGACTGCAGGGACTCAGTCAGCGGACAGCGGCTCATCGCTATCACCGACCTGGCACCGCAACTATCGGTGACCGCGACGGCAGAGGAGGCCGACGGCCTGCGCATAACGTTCGGACCGGACGGCCACCAGGCTGTATTCAGCCGGGAGTGGCTGGCGAGCCTGACCACGCCGTCCGTCGCCGGCCGGAGCGAGGATACCCGGCGACTCTGGCGTGCGGCCGATTTCCCGGCGGGTCCGCCAAGCACCACCTGGGACGACTACGAGGCGAGCGACGCGATCAGGCTGACCTGTCTCCGCCAGCTGCTGGCAACTGGCTTCATGCTGCTGCGCGGAGTCCCGCCGCGAGCTGGCGCGGTGCTGACCGTCGCCGGTAGCTTCGGCTACGTCAGGGAGACCAACTACGGCAGGTTGTTCGACGTGAGAGTCGAGCCAACCCCGGCAAACCTGGCCTTCACCGGCCTGCCGATCGGACCGCACACCGACAATCCGTACCGCGATCCGGCGCCGACGGTCCAGTTGCTGCACTGCCTGGTCAACGCGGCTGACGGCGGCGAGTCCGGGCTGCTCGACGGGTACACGGCCGCAGCCACGCTGCGGGCCGAGGACCCGGCGGCGTTTGACTGCCTGACCGCGACACCGGTCACCTTCCGGTACGCCGACGTCGGCGCAGAGCTGACCGCGACCCGGCCGATGATCGGCCTGGCGGCGACAGGCCTGATCAGCGAGATCCGGTACAACAGCCGGTCGCTGCAGCCGCCGGTGCCCGGACCAGATGCCGCTGCGGCGGCGTTTCTGACCGAGTTCTACCGCGCCTACGGCGCCTTCGCGATGATCCTGCTGCGGCCCGAACTCACCCTCCGCTTCAGCCTCGAGCCGGGTGACTGCATCGTGTTCGACAACACCAGGCTGATGCACTCCCGCACCGGCTTCTCCGCGATTGGGCAGCGGCACCTGCAGGGCTGCTACGCCGACCTCGACGGCGTCGAATCCACTGTGGCCGTGCTGACCAGAGCCGGGGCGCGGTGATCTCGGCCAGGCTCTCCGCGTGTTCTTCGGCTACGCGACCGAGGGCCTGTGGTGAAGCTCTACGTCAGCCCCGAGCGGCCGGCTGCACGCGCAGCGGCGCTGCTCGGGCAGTGCGCCGGTCAAGAGGATGCAGCCGGTCGAGAAATCGGCCAGCGAGCTGGCCCAGCTTTGGCGCGATGCGCGGGCCGACCAGATCGATCCCACGCTGGTGATCTGCCGGTGTGCGTGGAACCAGGTGCCATGTTTGTCGGCCACTTGCTGTGGGGCATGATGCAGCCTGAGCACATGCTGAGCGCCGCGCAGAACCGCAAGACACCTGTCACCCGGTAGAACGTTCTTGGTAAGCCTCTCCAGTGACACTGTCGAGGTGGGCACGTGGCGCCGCCCGCGCCGCTCCAACCGGTTGCTCGTCGGGCTCGTAGGGGCCCCGAAGGACGCGCGAACGACGCCGGACGTGCCGGAACACAGCGGGAGCGAGCGTGAGGAAACGCCCTCTCGCCTGTCACAGACGACCCACATGAGCGAGGTACCCCATGACCTACACGCGCTTCACGCTAGACAGCTCGACACCGTCGCTCTGGCGAGCGACCTTCAACCACCCACCGATCAACTTGATCGACTCGGTGATGATCCGTGAACTGGGCGACCTGTTCGCCGCAGTCGAGAGGGGCGAGGGGCCGGCCGTCCTGGTCTTCGACAGCGCCGACCCGGACTACTTCTTGGCGCACTACGACGTCACCGCCGAGAACCTTGCCCTCGTCGACGCCCTCCCGGCAGGGCCAACCGGCTTCCACCCCTTTATCGACATGGTGGTTCGGCTGGGCAAACTCCCTGCGGTCACGATCTCAGCGATCCGCGGCCGCACCCGCGGCGGCGGCAGCGAGTTCGTGCTCGCCAGCGACATCCGCTTCGCCAGCCGCGAGCGGGCCGTGCTCGGCCAGTTTGAAGTCGGCTTCGGCGGTCCTCCTGCCGGCGGCGCGGCGTCTCGGCTGCCGCGCCTGGTCGGACGGGGCCGGGCGCTCGAGATCATGCTTGGGGGCGAGGACTTCGATGGCGAGCTTGCCGAGCGGTACGGGTACGTCAACCGCGCCATCCCAGACGACGAGTTCGAAGTCTTCGTCGACCGCTTCGCGCGCCGCGTCGCGACGTTCGACCGTCAGGCCCTGACCGACGTCAAGCACTTCGTCGACAACGTCTCCCTCCCGCCCGATGCGGAATTCCCCCCATACATGGAGGCATTCTGGCACGACGCGGCGCGCCCAGGGCCGGAGGCGCGAGTCGGCAAACTGTTCGAGCTCGGCCTGCAACAACGCTCCGACGTCGAGCTACGTCTCGGCGAGTACGTGGGACAGGTCGCCGCCACCGATCTCTCGCCAGCGCCCACCACCCCGTAGGTGCTAGGCGCGTGGAACTGTACATCGCCGACGTCCCGCGCAAGAACGTCGAAGCGACGGCGCTGCGGCCTGCGTCAGCCCGCCGGGACGACGATCCCGTACTCGTGGATCTTGCGGTAGATGGTGGCCCTGGACATACCGAGCGATTCGGCCGCCTTCAC
>DATMMA010000097.1:0-6583 GCA_035570295.1 Streptosporangiaceae bacterium | reverse complement strand
GATCCACCGCTGGCTGCCTTCTGCGGGGCGGGTGGACGCGCTGGTCATCGAGGCCAGCGGGCACATCAGGCCGCCGCGCCGGTACCTGTCCCCGGTCGGCCAGTTCCTGGAGCACGCCCCGTACTCCGAGCGGGACCTGCGCGGCCCCGAGGGGCCGCTGCTGGCCGAGGGCGAGGATGTGCCGGTGGTGGTGCGCAACCGGGCCGGGCTGACCACGCTGACCTACGCCCACCACCCGTTCGACGTGGTGGGCTGGGACGGCTGCCTGTACCCGTACGCGTTCAACATCGCCGACTTCGAGCCGATCGTGAAGCGCACCCACGCGCCGCCGCCGGTGCACCAGACCTTCGAGGGCCCCAACTTCGTGATCTGCTCGTTCTGCCCGCGACCACTGGACTTTGACCCGGAGGCTGTGCCGATCCCGTACAACCATCACAACGTCGACTCCGACGAGATGATGTACTACGTGGCCGGTGACTACTCCGCGCGCAAGGGTTCGGGTGTAGGGCTCGGTTCGATCACGCTGCACCCATCCGGCTTCACGCACGGCCCGCAGCCGGGCGCGGTCGAGGCGGTCATCAACGGCGTGGCTGAGGGCAAGACCTCGACGGACGAGACTGCGGTCATGATTGACACGTTCCGGCCGCTGCTGCTGGCTGAGCCCGCCGGCCTGGCGGAGGATCCCGAGTACGCCTGGAGCTGGGCTGCCGCCGCGCGCGGCAGCGCGGGCCGCCAGCAGGCCGACGGCGGCGACCTCGGCGATCGGGCCGACCGAGGCCCGGCTTTCTGACTCCGGTCTGCGGCGGGCGGGTGCCAGCGGAGTCGCGAGCGGCTCACAGCATGATCTTGCCGCCCGCGACGTCAAGCGTTGACCCGGTAATCCACGCGGATGCATCGGAAGTGAGGAACAGCGCGGCAGAGGCGACGTCTTCGGGCTGGCCGAGCCTGCCGAGCGGGAAGCTGGCGCCTAGCGCGGAGCGCTGATCCGCGGACATCCAGGCGCGCATCTTCTCGTTCTCGGTTGCCGACGGGGCGACGCAGTTAACTCTGATGCCGCGCGGGCCGAGCTCGCCGGCCAGGTGCCGGCTGAATGCGATCACGCCAGCCTTCGCCGCGGCGTAGCCGGCGGCGGACCGCGCGGCTTGCCGGGCCGCTGCGGATGACATCAGCACGATCGCGCCGCTGCCTCGCTCTGTCATCGCGGGCAGCACCGCACGCACCGTGTAGAAGACCGAGTTCAAGTCGGTCTCGATGATCTCCCGCCAGTGCTGAGGGGTTTCCTGGTCGGTCGGAACCGGCATGCCGTTGCCGCCGGCGAAGGCTGCCAGGATGTCCGGCGGCCCGAGCTGACTGATGACGGTCGCAGCCATCCGTGCGAGGTCGCCCGGCACGGTGCAGTCGGCAGCAGCCCAGATCGCTCGCCCGCCGCGCTCGCCGATGCCGGACGTGACAGCGGCCAAAGCCGCCTCGTCGCGGCCGACCACCGCGACCGACGCGCCGTTCGCGGCGAGCGCTGCCGCCGTGGCGGCGCCGATGCCGCGGGACCCGCCAGTGACGATAGCCACCTTCCCGGCCAGGTCGGGATAGCTGCCATACCGCGCCGGGGCAACGCCCGCGTGCGCTGTCCTGTTATCCATCTGTCCTCCTTCGCCCGTGCGCCCGCTCAGCCCGCGTTCCTTCTCAGCCCGGCGGGTCGTGTGAGTCCCCAACTTCGGTGTCAGGCCACCTTCCGGCAAGCCCGGCGGCGACCTGGAGCAAAAGCTTAGAGCACTAAGTATTAGACATCAAACTAGTAAATGACTGTCCGCCACGCGCGCTGGCAGCCCCGGCAACTCAAGCCAGCGGGCGGACGTAACCTGGATTGATGGCAGGCGACGTGCGCAGGAGACGATGGCCGTCCTGAGACGCCAGGGGTTCCGCCGTTGGGCGGTCGTGGCAGTCGCGGTAGCGGCGCTCTGCGCACTTCCCGCGGCGATATCTGCGCTCCCGGTGCCCGCTTCGGCGCTGTCCGTGGCACAGCTGCGCGCGCGCATCGCGGCGTCCGCTGGAGTGTCGTACCAGGGCTCTGCGGAGAGCTACGTCGACCTGGGCTTGCCTAGCCTGCCTGATCTGAGCAACGTCATCTCGCTGCTGGACGGCAACACGAACCAGTACGTCTGGTACCGCTCACCTGGAAGCTGGCGCGCCGATCAGCTCACCGCCGCCGGCGAGAATGACATCTACCAGACCAGCCAGGGCACCTATCTATGGAACTACACGAACAACCAGCTCACCAGGGTCGTCGGCTCGCAGCCGGTGCGCTTGCCGCAGGCACCGGACCTGCTGCCGCCCGAGCTGGCCCGCAGGCTGGTGGGCTTCGCCAGCAGGGCCACCCGATTTAGCCGGCTGCCGGCGCAGCGCGTTGCCGGGGTTGACGCGGCCGGGTTGCGACTTGCACCGGTGGACTCCGCGTCCACCATCAGCGCAGTCGAGATGTGGGCCGATCCGCGTACCGGCCTGCCGGTCAAAGTCGAGGTGTTCGGTCAGAGTGAGGTCACCCCGGTGCTAGTGAGTCGTTTCCTCGACGTCCGCGAGACCCGGCCGGCCGCTGCGACGCTCAGGCCGCAGCCCGGCCCGGGCATCGACCTCAGCACGACCTCGCTCCCGGACGCGACTGGAGTACTGAACGGGTTCGGCCCGCCGCTGCCCGGTCAGCTCGGCTGGATCCAGCGCGTCGCCAACCCGTCCGGCCTGTCCGACGTCGCGGCCTACGGCGCGGGATTCTCCCGGTTCGCGGTAGTGCCGCTGCCCGCCAAGGTCGGCAGCGCGGCCTTCTCGGCGGCAAGCGAGGTCGGCGCAACGGTTACGCTCGCTAATGGCACAGCGGTCGTGGTCCAGACACCGCTGATCGCAATGCTGCTGGCCCGCGCGCCGGCCGGGCAGGTGTACCTGCTGACCGGCGCGGTGACCGCGAGCCGACTCGAGTACGCCGCCGCCCGCCTGCTGGAATCAATGTGATTGTTACCACCGGCCTGACCAAGCGCTTCGGCCAGGTACTTGCCGTCGACCACGTGGACCTTGAGGTGCGCGAGGGTGACCGGTACGGATTCCTTGGCCCGAACGGGTCAGGCAAGACAACCGTCGTGCGCATGCTCCTCGGCCTGGTCTATCCGTCGAGCGGCAGCATGGAAGTGCTAGGCGCGCCAATGCCACAGCGCGCCTCCGCCGTGCTGCCTCAGATCGGCGCGCTCATAGAGTCCCCGTCTGCTTACGGGCACCTGTCCGGCCGTGCCAACCTGATGCTCGTCGATGCCTCGGGTCCGGGAGTGCGCGGCCGCAGGAACCGCAAGCAGCGGGTCGCTGACGCGCTGGACCGGGTGGGGCTCGGCAGCGTCGATGACCGGGCCGTACGGAAGTACTCGCTTGGCATGCGCCAGCGCCTCGGGCTGGCAGCGGCGCTGTTGCGCTCACCGCGGCTTCTCGTGCTCGACGAGCCGACCAACGGCCTCGACCCGCAGGGCATCCGCGAGATTCGCGACCTGCTAGCGGAGCTGAATGCGGCCGGCACCACCATCTTCCTGTCCAGCCACCAGCTGTCCGAGATCGAGCAGCTATGTACAAGGGTTGGCGTTGTCGATCGGGGCAGGCTCGTCTTGCAGGACGACCTGGCAGCGCTGAGCGGGCCGACCGGGCGCGTGCGGGTGCTGACTCCCGACGCGGGGCAAGCGGCGGCCGTGCTGGACGGCAGAGTTGTCCACCGGGACGGAGACCGGCTGGTCATCGCCGATTCCGACGTGGCACTGGTGAACGCGGAACTCGTCGGTGCCGGACTGCGAGTCAACGAGATCGGGCCGGAACGACGCTCGCTAGAGGACCTGGTGCTGTCGGTAACCGGGTCCGGCTCGGACCGGTTCGGACGGACGCCCTCACCGTCCGCCGGGGGATTCACCGCCGACACCCTGATCACTGACGGCAGCGCGGCGCGCGACGCCGAGGCCGGGAGGAGCAGCCAGTGATCGGAGTGGAACTCGCAAAGCTGGCCCGCCGGCCGCGGAGCTGGGTAGCGATCGCGCTGCTGTGCCTGCTCCCGATGTTGGTAGCGATATTCGTCGCCGTCACGCACGTGGCACCGCCGCCTGGTCAGGGTCCGGCGCTGCTGTCGGCCGTACTGTCCAATGGCTCGCTGTTCCCTGCTGCCGCGCTCGCGATCGTGCTACCGATCTTCCTGCCAATCTCCGTGGCCGTCGTTGCCGGGGATGCGATCGCCGGCGAGGCCAGTTCGGGCATGCTGCGCTACCTGCTTGCCAGGCCAGTGGGCCGCACGCGGCTGCTTGTCGCCAAGCTGGTCGCGCTCATCGCCTACGTGCTGTTCGCGGTGATTGCGGTCGCAGCCACCTCCTACGCGACCGGGATTCTGCTGTTCGGCGACAAACCAGTCGCGCTCACCTCGGGCGGGATCACCACCCAGGGTGTCATCGCCAACTCGCTGTCCGGGACCGGCCTCACGCCAGCCGACGTGCTGCTGCGGACCGCCGGGGCGGTGGCCTTCATCGCGGTGTCGATGCTCGGCGTCGGTGCGATCGCGCTGTTCCTGTCGACGCTGACGGACTCCTCCCTCGCCGCGGCGCTCGGCGCGATGGCGGCGCTGATCGCGAGCGGGGTCCTGGTCGCGCTCAACGCGGCCGCTTCCGTCAGCCCGTACCTGCCGACCGAGTACTGGCTGGCCTGGCTCGATTTCTTCCGCCAGCCGATCTTGTGGCGCGATATCGACCGCGGATTCGCGATCCAGGCTGTCTACGTCGCGGTGTTCCTCGGCGCGGCGTGGGCGAATTTCGCCAGCAAGGACGTCACCAGCTGAGCTGCCTGCGGCCAGGACGTCGCCGGCGTTGTTCTTGACTCAGTGGCAGTCGGCCGAGGTCGGCGTTCGCAGCGGCGCCGCACTAATTGCCTGCAGCACGATCGCGGTGACATCGGGGTTGGTGGGCAGCTGCGAATGGCTGATGCTGACTGCCGGGCAAACAGACTGGACCGGCACGTCGATCGCGCCGGCCAGCCGGGCCGAGTCAGGCGGCGTAACGGTCTGATCGTCGGTTGTCCACAGGGACAGCCAGTCTGGCAGCCCGGCCGGGCTGGCCACGTCCAGGGTGGCGAGCAGCCGGCTGCCAGGGGTTAGCTGCTGGCAGGCGACCGGGCAGGCGCCCGGCACGAAGGCCTGGGCCGCCGCGGCCAGCGACGTGCCGTGAAACGGCGAGCCGAGCGTGATGACCCGCCGGGCCCGGTGGAAGCCGTCGTCACGCCTGGCCCAGATCAGCGCGACCACGCCGCCAGCGGAGTACCCGATGACGTCAACTGACGGCGCGCCGCCCGCCAGGGCGCTGTTGACCGCGGAGTTGAGCAAAGCGGCGTCGGCGACCAGGCTGCCGGTCCCGGTGCCGGGCAAGCTCAGTACGGTGGCCGTCCGGCCGGTTGCCTGGATCTGGCTGGCCAGTGCCTCGAGCGCTGCGGTACTCCCGCCATAGCCGGGGACCAGCAATACCGGGCCGGGCCGGTTCTGCGGCGGCTCCGCATGCTGGCCGGTTCCCGTCGTGCTGCCGGCCTGGCCAGGACCGCCGTGCGCCACGCCGGCCGCTATTCCGGCCGCCGCGGCGGCAAGAACGGCGATCGCGACGACGATGCCGAGTAGCTGACGGCGGCGTGACATGCCGGAAAGCCGCATGGCCAGGCGACCGTGCCGCATGCGCTGGACCGGCCCGCTCATGGCCTCAACCGTACGGGACGCCGTCAGCTGCCCCGTTCTCGCAGTGATGGCGCTGCCTGCGAGCTGGCACGCGACGCAGCGGGGCGGCCGCATCCCGTAACCTTGGGGAGTGACGCTACGCCTTTATGACACCGCAGCACGCGCGGTCCGCGAGTTCACCCCCCTTCATCCGGGGAAAGTCTCGCTGTACCTGTGCGGCGCAACTGTCCAGGCTCCACCGCATATCGGGCATATTCGGTCAGGCGTTGACTTCGACATCCTGGTCCGCTGGCTGCGTGCCTCTCATTACCAGGTCAGTTACTGCCGCAACGTCACTGATATCGATGACAAGATCCTGAACGTCGCCATGCAGGAGGAAGTGCCCTGGTGGGCGGTGGCCGACCGGAACCAGCGGGCCTTCAGCCGGGCATATGACGCCCTCGGCTGCCTGCCACCGGACGTCGAGCCGCGCGCTACCGGCCACGTGCCCGAGATGATCGTGCTCATGCAGCGGCTGATCGACAGCGGACACGCCTACCCCTCCGGCGGTGATGTCTTCTTCGATGTCCATTCACTGCCGAGCTACGGATCCCTGTCCGGCCAGCGCATTGAGCACATGCGCCCTGCGGGCGACACTGAGGACGCCGGCGCCAAGCATGACCCGCGCGACTTCGCGCTCTGGAAGCGCGCCAAGCCGGGTGAGCCGACGTGGCCCACTCCGTGGGGGCCTGGCCGGCCCGGCTGGCACCTGGAGTGCTCGGCCATGTCCACCAAATACCTCGGCGCCACGTTTGACATCCACGGCGGCGGGCTTGACCTTCTCTTCCCGCACCATGAGAACGAGCAGGCCCAGTCCCATGCCGCGGG